>JAXDPL010000172.1:0-10586 GCA_034668385.1 Sphingomonadales bacterium
TTCGACAGGCTCAGCCCGAACGGTTGTCAATCAGCAGAGCCCCATTCACCGTTCGGCCCCGGACTCGATCCGGGGTTGTCGAAGCCCTCCGTTTCTGTTTTCACCGCAAAGCGATGGGTTTCTGGGCCTACATGCTGCATTGCGCCGACCGCAGCTTCTATGTGGGCCACACGGACGATCTCGACGTAAGAATCGCCCAGCACATGTCCGGGAAGCTCGGCGGCTACACCTCGACGCGTTTGCCCATAAAGCTGGTCTGGTGCGACGAATTCCCTTCCCGCTACGAAGCTCTATCCGCAGCGAGACAGATCAAGGGCTGGAGCCGGGCGAAGAAGCTCGCCCTCATCCGAAGCGATTGGAAGCTTATCAGCCATCTCGCCCGCAATCGCGAGGAAAGGGAGAAGGAGAGGGCTTCGACAGCTCCGGATCAAGTCCGGGGCCGAACAATTGCCAAGCAGCACCCCACTCCCCGTTCGCCCTGAGCCTGTCGAAGGGCCCTTCTTCCCTTCGAACCGCGGACGACGTGAAGGAATGGGCTTCGACAGGCTCAGCCCGAACGGTTAGGGGAAATCGACCCTCGTTCCGAAGCCATCATCCATCCGGAGCTCTTCCTTGTCCGAGCCCTTCGTCCGTCCCGACGTCCGAACCTTCCTCGATTACCTCAACAACCTCCCGGGCCCGAAGAGCCACGAGGTCGGGCCGGAGGAGGCGCGGCGGCTGATGGTCGCGTCGCGCCACGTCGCCGACGCGCCGGCCGGCGAGCTCGCGTTGGTCCGCGACCTCGCCTGCCCTGGCCCCGACGGCAATTCCATCCCCCTCCGCCTCTACGACGCGCGCGAGAGCCGGCGGCCCGGCCCGCTCTTCCTCTTCTTCCACGGCGGCGGCTTCGTGCTCGGCGACATCGAGACCCACGAGCCGTTCTGCGCCGAGATGGCGCGGCAGCTCGACCTGCCGGTGCTCGCGGTCGACTATCGACTCGCCCCCGAGCACCCCTTCCCCGCCGGCCCGGAGGATTGCATCGCCGCGGCGCGCTGGGCGGCCGGCAGCCCCGAGCCGCTCGGCCGCGAGGTCACCGGCCTCGTCGTCTGCGGCGACAGCGCCGGCGGCAACCTCGCCATCGTCGCGTCGCTCGCCTTGCGCGACGCGCCGGCGCCTGTCCCCGTCCTCGCCCAATGGCCGATCTATCCGGCCGCCGACCCGGCCAAAGGCTATCCCTCGTACCAGGATTTCGGCGAGGGCTATCTGCTCACTCGCGAGGGCATGCGCTGGTTCGACGATTGCTACCGCCCCGAAACGGCCGACTGGCGCTATTCGCCAATGCTGAAGAGCCAGGCGGGGATGCCGCCGACCCTCGTCGTCACCGCCTCGCTCGACCCGATCCGCGACCAGGGCCGCGCCTACGCCGCCGCCTGCGCCGAAGCGGGCGTCCCGACCGTCTTCCGCGAGGCGAGAGGCAATATCCACGGCTTCATCAACCTCAGGAAGGCGATCCCGTCGTCGGAACAGGACGTCCGCGGCTGCGTCGAAGCCCTGAAGCTGATCCTGAAGGACGTGGAAGTCGGCAGCTCCCTTCCCCGTTCGGGCTGAGCCTGTCGAAGCCCTTCCCTCCTTTCGGGATCGAACGGAAAAGAGAGGCCTTCGACAAGCTCAGGCCGAACGGTATGGGGGGAGAGCCGCCACTCGCGAGACGCCGATGACCGAACCGACCGACCCGATGATCGACCTCTCCGAATACACATATCGCCCCGCCGTCGGCGTGATGCTGATCAACCCGGAGCGCAAGGTCTGGGTCGGCCAGCGGCTCGATAGCAGCCTCGAGGCCTGGCAGATGCCGCAGGGTGGGCTCGATCCCGGCGAGATCCCCCGCGACGGCGCGCTGCGCGAGCTCGCCGAGGAGACCGGCATCGACCCGGCCCTGGTCGAGATCCTCGCCCAGGCGAAGGAGGAGCTCACCTACGATTTGCCCGACGACCTGATCGGCAAGATCTGGAAGGAAAAATGGCGCGGCCAGCGCCAGACCTGGTTCCTCGCCCGCTTCCTCGGCAGCGACGAAGACGTCCACATCGACACCCCCGACCCCGAATTCCGCGCCTGGAAATGGGCCGAGCCGGACGATCTCCCGGCGATGATCGTCCCGTTCAAGCGCAAGCTCTACAAGCAGGTGCTCGAGGCCTTCCGGGAGTGGCTTTGAGGCCTTTCCCCGGCTAGAGCCTCGGCGATGCGGGGCCTTTCGACAGACGAAGCGGCGACGGTGGAGCGAGCGGGCGCCGAGCCGATGCTGGCGCAGGTCGAGCAATGGGCGCGGGTCAACAGCGGCTCGCGCAACCTCGAGGGGCTTGCGGCGATGGCCGGGCTGCTCGCCGACGCCTTCGCCGCGCTTCCCGGCGACGTGCGGCTGGCCGAGCCGGCGCCGGTCGAGGCGATGGAGGCCGACGGGAGCCTCCGCGCCGTGGCGCACGGGCGCAACCTCCACCTCATTGTCCGGCCCGACGCGCCGGTCCGTCTGCTGCTCACCGGCCACATGGACACGGTCTACGGCGCCGATCACCCCTTCCAGCGGCTCGAATGGCTCGGGCCGAAGGTGCTTCGCGGGCCCGGAGTCGCCGACATGAAGGGCGGACTCGCCGTGATGCTCGCCGCGCTGAAGGCGGTCGAGGCCTCGCCGGCGCGCGAGCGGCTCGGCTACGAGGTGGTGATCAATTCGGACGAGGAAGTGGGCTCGCCGGGCTCGGCGGCCCTGATCGCCGAGGCCGCGCGCGGCAAGGCGGCGGCCCTGACCTACGAGCCTTCGGCGCTCCCCGACGGCACGCTCGCCGGCGCCCGGCCCGGAAGCGGCAACTTCTCCCTCCATGTCCGCGGCCGAAGCGCCCATGCCGGCCGCAATCCCGAGGAGGGCCGCAACGCGATCGTCGCGGCAGCCGACCTCGCGCTTCGGCTGGCCGCGGCGAAGCGGCCGGGCCTCACCGTCAATCCCGCCCGGATCGATGGCGGCGGGCCCAACAACGTCGTTCCGGATCATGCCGTTTTGCGCATCAATATGCGGCCCGCGACGCTCGAGGATCAGGCGGCGGCGCAATCCGCTCTCTCGGCCGCGGTCGCCGCCGTCGCCGCCGAGCACGACGTCTGCATAAAGATGCACGGCGGCTTCGGCCGCCCGCCCAAGCCGCTCGACTCCAAAGCCGAGCGCCTGTTCGCTCTGGTGCGCGATTGCGGCGCCGACCTCGGCCAGGCGATCGGCTGGCAGGACACGGGCGGGGTCTGCGACGGCAACAATATCGCCGCCTGCGGCGTGCCGGTGGTCGACACGATGGGCGCGCGCGGCGGCGCCATTCATTCCCCCGACGAATATCTGATCGTCGAGAGCCTCGCCGAACGGGCGGCGCTGTCGGCGCTGGCGATGATCCGCCTCGCATCGGGAGGGGTGCCGTGAGCTTCAGGGTGCGGCCGGCGGCGAGCGACGATTTCCAGGCGATCTACGAGATGGCCAAGCTGACCGGCGGCGGCTTCACCAACCTGCCGCCCGACCGCGGCGCGCTGGTCGACAAGATCATCCGTTCGGAGAAGGCGTTCGCCTCGGACGCTCGGGAGCCCTCCGACGATCTCTTCCTGTTCGTGCTCGAGAACGTCGCGACCGGCCAGATCCGCGGCACCTGCCAGGCGTTCGGCCTGGTCGGCACGGAACACCCTTTCTACTCCTACCGGGTCGGCACCCTGACCCAGACCTCGCACGAACTCGACAAGACCTTCCGCAACGAGATGCTCAACCTCACCACCGACCTCGAAGGCTCGTCGGAGGTGGGCGGGCTGTTCCTCCATCCCGGCGAGCGCGCGGGCGGGCTCGGCCTGCTGCTGGCGCGCAGCCGCTATCTGTTCATCAAGCTCCACCGCGAACGATTTGCCAAACGGGTGATCGCCGAGCTTCGCGGAGTCATCGACGAAAGCGGCGGCTCGCCTTTCTGGGATTCGATAGCCGGCCGGTTCTTCGGCCTGAACTTCCAGGAAGCGGACGAATTCAACGCCGCCCACGGCACCCAGTTCATCGCCGACCTCATGCCCAAGACCCCGATCTACACCGCGATGCTCCCCGACAGCGCCCGGGCGATCATGGGCGTCCCCCACCCGTCCGGGCGCGCCGCGATGAAGATGCTCGAGCGCGAGGGCTTCCACCACGATTGCTACATCGACATTTTCGACGGCGGCCCGACGATGATCGCCGCCACCGACCAGATCCGCACCATCCGCGAATCGCGCGAGCTGACGGTCGGCGCAATCGAGGATGAGATGAGCGGACCGAGCATGATGCTCGCCGCCGGGCGCCTCGCCGGCTTCGCCGCCTGCTGCGCGCCGGTGAGGGTCGACGAGGACGGCAGCGCCGCCATCGGACGTGGGACGGCGGAGATGCTCGGCCTCGCGCCGGGCGACGCGTTCCTCGCCATGAGCCGCTGATGGCGCTGGTCGAGATCAATTTCGATGGAATCATCGGGCCGAGCCACAATTATTCCGGCCTCAGCCTCGGCAATATCGCCTCGGCGACCCACAAGGGCCTCGTCTCCCGCCCGCGCGCCGCGGCGCTCCAGGGCCTCGCCAAGATGCGGCACAATCTCGGCCTCGGCCTCGCCCAGGGCCTGCTCCTCCCCCACCGCCGCCCGGACCGCGCCTGGCTGGCGGAGCTCGGCACCAGCGTCGAGGAGGTCCCCGATTCGCTCCGCCCCGCCGCCTTCTCGGCCTCGGCGATGTGGGCCGCCAACGCCGCGACCGTCTCCCCCGCGCCCGATACGTCGGACGGGCGCTGCCACCTCACCGTTGCGAACCTGCGCACCATGGCCCACCGCAGCCACGAATGGCCCGAGACGCTCGCCCAGCTCCGCCTCGCCTTCGCCGACGAACGCGCCTTTGCGGTGCACCCGCCGGTCCCCGCCACCTTCGGCGACGAGGGCGCGGCCAACCACATGCGCCTCGCCGCGACCCATTCCGAGGCGGGGGTGGAGGTCTTCGTCTACGGCGCCCGCGGCGGGGCGTTCCCGGTCCGCCAGCATGAGCAAGCGAGCCGCGCCGTCGCCCGCCTGCACGGCCTCGATCCGCAGCGCTGCCTGTTCGTCTGCCAGTCCGAGCGGGCGATCGCCGCCGGCGCCTTCCACAACGACGTCATCGCGGTCGCCCACGAGAATGTCCTCTTCGCCCACGAGCTCGCCTTCGAGGACCGGCCGGGCTTCTACGCCGAGCTGAAGCGGCGGCGGCCCGAGGTCGAGATCGTCGAAGTGCCGGCGAGTGCGGTCAACCTCGAGGATGCGATCCGCTCCTATCTGTTTAACGCCCAGCTGGTGACTCTCCCGGCCGGCGGCATGGCGCTCATCCTCCCCGAGGAGGCCCACGAGACTCCGGCCGTCCGGGCCTGGCTCCAGGACCTCGTCGCCGGCAACGGCCCGATCCGCGAGCTGTTCGTCGTCGACGTCCGCCAGTCGATGGCGAATGGCGGCGGCCCCGCCTGCCTTCGCCTCAGGGTGGTCGCCGATCCGGCGACCGTCGACCCGCGGTTCCTGGTGGACGAGGCGAAGCTCGAGCGGATGGGGGAAGTGGTCGAGACACACTGGCCGGAGGCGATCGCGCCGGAGGACCTGCTCGAGCCGGCGCTGTGGGCGCAAATGGAGGGAGCGCGGCAGACGCTGCTCGAAGTGCTGGAGCTGGAGGAGCTGAACTGACTCCCCTCCCTGAAAGGGAGGGGAGCTTACTCCTTCGCCGCCGGAGTGGTATCGACCAGCAGATCGAGCTGGGACTGGCAGCCATTGTCGAGGAAGGCCTTGGCGAGGCCGGGGAGGTCCTGCGGCACCGGCGACAGGGTCTTGAGCCTGAGGTGCGAGACGTCGCTGCTGCCGGCGAACGTCAGGTCGTAGTCGGCGCCCTCGGCGACGGCGATCGCGGCCGGCCAGGCGATCGTCGCCTTGCCGGCGGGCCAGGCGATCGTGCGGGCGTCCGAGCCGTGCTTCAGCGACAGGCTCGTGGCGTCATCGGACTCCGGCCGCCACAGGGTCACCGCCTTCGGATCGGCGAGGCAGAAGGTGCCGCTCTGCGAGACGTCGACGTCCCACAGGCTCGGGCTGGCGATCTCGCCGCTGCGCATCGCGCCGAAGCGGGCGCGCGGGTTGAAGGCGGCGGCGGGCAGGCCGCGGCCCCCGCCGGCGAGGTTGAACGAGCCCGGCCCGCGCAGGATCCGGGTGCCGGTCGCGACCAGCACGGTGACGATGTCGCCCGCCTGCAGGCTGACCGGCGTGCCGTCGGCGAAGGTCCGGCCCGGCGGCAGCGCCTTGGCGGACGGCCCGGACGAGCGGACGACGAGGGTCGCGGCGTCGGCTGCGCCGGCGACCAAAGCGGCGGCGAGGATGGCGGCGGCGGCGAGCGAACGCATGGCTCTCTCCTTGTCAGGGCAGCGGGGTGGTGGCGACGTTGTAGCGCTTGACCTCGTCCTGGGTGAGGCAACGCCTGGTCGAGCGGTCGGCGCCGGCCTCGGCGACCGCCTTCTGCTTGTACATGATTTCGGTCAGCAGCTTGCGCGACACGCCCATGCGGATGAGGAAGTCGTTGTCCTCGCTGGCGAGCAGAGCGGAATCCTGCTCGATCCCGGCTACCGTGCCCGCAGCCTTGTCGCCGGCGACCTCGGAGCGCAGCGCCTCGCGGTCGGCGATATGGGTGAACATGTGGACGGCGAAGATGCCGCCGTCGTCGACGAAGCGGGCGGGCCCGCCCATGAACAGGAAGTTGCAAGCGGAGAAGCAGGCCCAGCCTTTGGGGATGCGGGTCGGGAGCATCGCCTCGCGGACGATCCGCCCGGCCGCGTTGCCGGCGCGAGCATCGCCGCCGGGCGAGCGTATCCAGATCTCGTCGATCTTGCCGTCATGCTCGGCGAGCGCCTGCTTCAGCCGGTCGGGCGCGCCTTCGTCGAGCAGCCCCTCGGCACGAAGGACGCCGCGCCCGTCAATCTGCTCGAACGTGAAGCGCATTTGGCGGTAAGTCGACCAGTTCATCGCCTTGGGGCAGGTCGGATTGTCCGGATCGGCCTGGGCGAACGCCGCCTGGCCCCAAACGAGGGAGATCAGGGCCGTGGCAAAAGGCAGCCGCCGGGACACGGCCTCAGGCCCGCTTCCAGCCGCTCGCGCCGGGCTCGCGGCACATCTTCTTGGGGACGGTCGTCTCCTCGCCGTCGACGATGACGACGTCGGTGACGGTCATGCAGCGGGTTCCGTTGGCCGCCTGCTGCTCGCCGGTGACGCTCGACGAACCGGACACGCCCGGCCGGCTCTCGCTCTGCCAGGTCGAAGTGGTGCCGACGCCGCCTCGGATCGCCTCATTGGTCGCGGTCGCGGCCTGCTGCTGCTCCTTGCAGTCGAGGAGGGCGGTGATCGCCTCGGAGAGGATCTCGGAAGTGGGCAGGCCGACCCCGGCGACGCTGGTCGGAACGCCGACGCGGGAGGCGAGGCTTCCGAACATGCCGCCGATCGTCGAGTTGCGGCGCTTCTTGCCCTGGTCCTGCTCGCACTTGCCGCTCCTGGCGTCGGCGTGAGCGGGAATTGCGGCCGCCGCGAGCGGCAGCGCAAGGAGGGCGGACGCGAGCAGAACCTTACGCAACATCAGTGGCTTCCCCTCAGCCTTTGCCGCGGTCGAGCCTAGGCCGCGGCGCCGGGGCGGTCAATCGCGAGCCGCGCCGAAAGCGCGTCGATCTGGCGCTGCTGCGCCGCCAGCGCCGCCGCGACCTCGCACTCCCGCGCCTCGCGGCTGAGCGTGATCCACAGCGCCCGAGCGACCGGCCCGGCGACGTCCTTCAGCGCGGCGAGCTCGGCCGAGCCGATCGAAGAGCAATCCGGCCGCGGCCCGATCAACAGGAAGCCAAGGCACGATCCGTCGTCGAGCCGAAGCGGCACCCGGATCGGGAAGAAGGCGTCACTGCCCTCGAAATGGACCTCGCAGGCGGGATCGAGGCCGGCGCCCGCGATCCAGGCGAGCACCTCCTCGCCTTCGGCGCCGCGCGCGCCGATCACCCGGCCCTCGATCACCGCCGCGACCCGGATCGGCCGGACCCCGGCCTCGACCCGGTCGAACACCTGGTCGAGCAGCTCCGGCAAGTCGGCGACGTGGCGAAGGTCGCGAAGGCAATCGGGCAGATCCTCGCGAAGCTCGACGAGCCGGCGGTGGAAGCGGCGCTCGGTCCAGGCCTCGACCCGCTCGTAGATCGGCTTGATCAGGATGGTCGCGAGCGCGGCCGCGACGACCGGCCCGGTCGAGCCGCTGTTCTGGCCGAACTCGTTCTGGACGAACTGCTTCAGGGCCTCGATGACCATCTCGAACAGGGTCGCGACGATGAGGGCGATGACGGCGATCGAGGCCGATCGGGTGATCACCGATTCGGCGTCGTAGAGCCGGTAGCGCATCAGCGCGACGAACAGCCCGAGCTGCAGGAGCAGGAAAGCGAAGCCGAACGAGAATCCGGCGAGCAGCTCGAGGCCGAGGCGGCCGGACAGGCTCGCCGCCTCAAGCTTCCACATGTCCGAGACGAGCGAGGTGGCGAGGAACAAGGCGTAGCCGGAGAAGCCGAACAAAGCCCATTTGAGCTGCTGCCGCTCGTCGCCCCTGGTGTGGCGGAGGCGCCAGACGAGCGTGACGACGCTCGCCGCCATGAAAGCCATGAACACGGCGCGATAGGCGTCGCCGCTAAGGAAGAAGAGGATGGGCAAGGTGGCGATCACTCCGAGCACGAGCCGGGGCGACAGGCGCCCGTGCGGGAAGAGCATGATCCCGGTCAGCAGGAGGATATTACCGAAATCGTAGAGCAGACGATGAAGCCAGGCGGGGACGTGGGCGACCAGCTCGAGGAAGCTCGCCGACGGCTGCTCGCTCGCCATGGTGAGCAGGATGGCCAGCGAGACGACCGAGCTGATCACGTCCCGTTCCTTGCGCCGGTAGAGCACCCAGGCCGAGGCGAGCAGGAACGGGTAGGTGATGAGATGGATGAGGTCGGCGAAGCTCAGCACCGCATCGGGGATGCCGAGCGCGGCGGCCCCCGATTCGATATGCTGCTCGCCGGTGGTGACGTGGACGTCGCGGGTGCGGCCGTCCGGGGCGCGCAGGGTCAGAGCGACGTCGCGGCTCTCTTCGCCGTAGAGCAGGTCGCCGAACAGCGCCTGGTCGGCGTCGGTGACCTTCGCCTTCGCCGCCGCCGCCGTGCCCGGCATGGGCACGACCGGCGAGACCGGGATTCCGTCGATCGCGACGATATGGTCGCCCCGCCTCAGCCCGAGCCGCGCCGCTTCGGGCCCGACCGGGAACCGGATCCGGGTCAAATCCTTGTCGGAGACCGCGAATCCGGCGCGGCTGCCGGGGATGAGGGCGCTGTTGCGGCTGGCATCCTTGACCCGGTACCAGGTCCCCGCCACCGGCCCGGCCAGCGCCAGAAGGAAAGCGGCGAACCACAGCAGACGGAACAGGATCAGCGACCGTCGGCCGAAATCGGGCAGGCGCTCGGGCAGCCGCAGACGCGGCCGCTCCGTCTCTCCCGCCGCCACCGTCGCTGCCGCCATGGCCCTGCGCCCCCTTGTGAGCGAAGGCGCTGATAGCATGGCCGTTTCGGCCAAGCCTAGGGTCCGTGCTCACTTCCCGCAACGAGCGTGATCGCCCGGAGAGGTGCGCCGGGCAGGAGCGCGGCGCAGGGCGTAGCCATGACTACGGACAAGCCGCGCGACGCACCCGGCGCGCCTCTCCGGGCGACCCCCTTCGGGGGCGGGCGCCTTTTGGCCGCTCGCGTCGTCGCTCGTCGGGCGCGATGTTCCGCATCGCGTCCCTCCTCGCTCCTAGCCAGCGGCCAAAATGCGCTCCGTCACGCCGCTGCGGGAAGTGAGTACGGACCCTAGCCTTGCGCACTCCAGAAGATGTCGATCGGAGTCTCGATCGCGGCCAGCACCCGGCCGATCGGGGCGGAGCTCAGCGGTCCCTCCTTGATCGCCTGCTCGAGCACTCGGCGCTTCTCGGCGCCGGCGATGACGATCATCACAGCCCGCGCGGCGCCGATCGCGGCGGCGGAGAGGGTCACCCGATCAGGCCCTCCCTGCTGCGGCGCGGGATCGGCGCGGAGGCCCAGTGCGCGGCGCTCGCGCGGACCGGCGACGGCGCGCTCGAAATCGGGTCCGGGGAATATGCCCGCGGTGTGGCCGTCCTCGCCCATGCCGAGCAGGACGAGGTCGAGCGGCCCGCCGAGCAGCGACAGGCGCGCGTCGGCGAGCCGCCCCGCCTCCTGCCGGTCGCCGAGCGCCGCCTCGTCGACCAGGCTGACCATCTCCGCGCCCTTGGCGGCGAACCAGCCCTGGAGCGCCCGGAAGCGGCTCAGCGGATCGTCGAGCGCCACCAGCCGGTCGTCGGTCGGAACGATGCTGATCCTAGACCAGTCCGCCGTCTTGGACTGGGCGAGCTTCGCATGGACCGGCTCCGCGTCCTTGTCCGCCGACAAAGCGAGCCGAGCCCCGCCATGGGCCTCGAGCGCGCTTTCGATGACGAAGGCGATGTCGCCGGCGGCCTGCTCGGACATGTCTTTCGCGGAGTCGAAC
>JAXDPL010000173.1:0-6900 GCA_034668385.1 Sphingomonadales bacterium
CCGTTCGGCCGCTCGCGCCCGGTCGCGCGGGCGCGCCCTGATCGACCTGGCGCCCTCGCGGCCCGCCTTCGCCTCGGCCGACATCCAGCCGGTGGTGGCGCCGCCCGAGCTCAGCCTGCCGCGTCTCGCCGCCGTCTTCGCGCCGCGGCCGACCTTCTTCCGGCTCGCCACCGCTTCCTCCGCAGCGGCCCGGCCGAAGCTGCGCACCGCCGAGTTCGTCGTCACCGACACGGGCATCTACGTCGCCGGCGGGGGCACGCTCACCGAGGAGAGCAAGGCGAAGATCCACGCCGCCCTCGTCCAGGCCCTGGCCGAGGCGACGAGCGAGGAGCAGGAGGTGCGGCTCGCTCGCCTCGACAACGCGATCGACGGTGCCTTCACCGTCCAGTTCAAGGTGCGTCAAACCTTTGAGGGAGACTGAGCGATGAGACTGGCACTGATTTCGGCCGCGGCGGGGGCCGCTCTGCTCGCCGGCGGCTTCGCCGTCACCGCCGCCTGGGCGGCCGGCGACGACGATGCGAAGGCGCGCACCGAGACCCGCACCGAGCAGGTGATCGTCCTCACCGACCGCAAGGGCGGCGACGGCGCCGACGATCCGCACGTCCGCACGTTCGTGATGGATCACGCCGCCAACTGCACCGGCGCCACGGACGAGGTCAACGAGTCGAGCTCCGACGGGCGCGAGAAGACCCACATCGTCCTGTGCGGAAACGGCGACGTCAGCCCCGCGGTTCGCGCCGAGCGGCTCCAGCATGCGCTGGCCCGGATCGAGGCGAACGATTCGCTGAGCGCCGAGCACAAGGAGAAGGTGGTCGCGGCGCTGCGCGACGCCATCGCCCGCCTCCAGACCCAGAACTGACTCCTCACGCGACGGGAGGGACGGGGCGGGCGCTGCGAACGCCCGCCCCTTTTTCGCCCAGAAAAAATGGGGACAGGCACGCATTTTTGCGCCCCAGCCCAAAAATGGGGACAGGCACGAATTTCCCACGACCGGCATTTCGAGAGCGGAAATCGATAGCCGATGCAGGTTCCGGGAAATTCGTGCCTGTCCCCATTTTCTTGCCGCCTTGTGAGGGCGGCGGCGGGGTGCCACATCCGCTGAATGGAGGATTGGCCCACCGGCAGAGTTGAACGGATCGCCCCCGGCGTCCGGCGGCTGCTCGCGCCCAACCCTTCGGCTTTCACCTACACCGGCACGCAGAGCTACATCGTCGGCGCGGGCGATGTCGCGGTGATCGATCCGGGCCCCGACGATCCGGCCCACGTCGCGGCCTTGCTCGGGGCGGTGCGCGGCGAGCGGGTCGAGGCGATCCTGTGCACCCATACCCATCGCGACCACAGCCCGGCCGCTCGCCCGCTGGCCGCGGCGACGGGGGCGCCGATAATCGGCTGCGCGCCGCTCGACCTCGAGGATGAGGAAGCCGGCCGCGCCGACGAAGCGTTCGACCCCGATTATCGCCCCGACCGCGTGCTCGGCGACGGCGAGAGGCTCGCCGCCGACGGCTGGACTCTGACCGCCGTCGCCACTCCGGGCCACACCTCCAACCACCTCTGCTACGCGCTGGAAGGGACCGGCGCCCTGTTCTGCGGCGACCATGTGATGGGCTGGGCGACCAGCGTGGTCGCGCCTCCGGACGGCGACATGGCCGATTACATGGCGAGCCTCGGCAAGCTGCTCGTCCGGGGCGACCATATTCTCTACCCGGCCCACGGCCCGGCGATCGAAGACCCGAAGGCGCGGCTCGACGAGCTGGTCGCCCACCGGCGGATGCGCGAACGCGAGATCCTCGACCGGCTCGCCGCGGGGGAGGGGCATATCCCGGCGATCGTCGCCACCATCTATGTCGGCCTCGACCCGCGGCTGTTCGCGGCGGCGGGGCGCTCGGTCCTCGCCCACCTCCTCGACCTCGAGCGGCGCGGCCTCGTCCGGCGCGACGGCGACGGGTGGCGGCTGCATTGATTCGGCGGCGCGAAATCCCTATCTCGGGCCCGTCCAAGGACGCCCGGTGCAGATCGTACGCGATGCAGCGGTCCCGCAAGCCAGGTCCGGTCCGCGTGCGCCACGGGGCGGCGGTCCGGCCTCCCGGGGAACGGCATTCATGAACGCACCGAACATCAGCCTCAGAGGCTTGGACCTCGCCGCCGAGATCGACCGGCTGCGCCAAGAGCGCAACGCCGTCATCCTCGCCCATTATTATCAGGACCCGTGCATCCAGGACGTCGCCGATTTCGTCGGCGACAGCCTCGACCTTTCGCGCAAGGCCGCCTCGACCGACGCCGACGTCATCGCCTTTTGCGGAGTCCGTTTCATGGCGGAGACGGCGAAGATATTGTCGCCGGACAAGATCGTCGTGCTTCCCGACATGGCGGCCGGTTGCAGCCTCGAGGACAGCTGTCCGCCCGACAGGTTCAAGGCCTTCCGCGAGGCCCATCCGGACCATATCGCCTTGACCTACATCAACTGTTCGGCGGCGGTGAAGGCGCTCTCCGACATCATCGTCACCTCGTCGTCGGCCGAGACCATCCTCGCCCAGCTGCCCAAGGACCAGAAGATCATCTTCGGCCCGGACAAGAATCTCGGCGGCTATCTCAACCGCAAGACCGGCCGCGACATGCTGCTCTGGCCGGGCGTGTGCATCGTCCACGAGGCCTTCTCGGAGACCGAGCTCCTGAAGCTCAAGGCGAAATATCCCGGCGCGCCGGTCCTCGCCCATCCCGAATGCCCCGGCCACATCCTCGACCATGCCGATCTGGTCGGCTCGACCAGGGCGATCCTCGATTACGCCCTCGCCTCGCCGGCCGAGGTGCTGATCGTCGCCACCGAGCCGCACATCATCCACCAGATGGAGAAAGCGGCGCCCGGCAAATTGTTCGTCGGGGCGCCCGGCGCGGACGGCAACTGCAATTGCAACATGTGCCCCTACATGGCGCTCAACACGATGGAAAAGCTCTACCTCGCCCTCCGCGACCTGGAGCCCCGAGTCGAGCTTCCCGAAGACCTGCGCCTCGCGGCCAAGAAGTCGCTCGACCGGATGCTGGAGATGGCCGCGAACACCGTCGGCAAGGGCGACGTCGGAAAGCCGGTCTTCAAGGGCGACTGAGTTCCTCGTCACCCCGGCGAAGGTTGGGGTCCATGCCGCCTGCGAGCTCGGACCGCCGCCAGCGCGAACCTCCCGAATCGGCAGGGATGCCAGCCTTCGCTGGCATGACGAAAGCGGAGCCGCTAATCCGCGCTCAGCTCACACGGAGGCCGCCCTTGCTTCGCTCGCTCCTGCCGCTCGCCCTCGTTGTCCTTCCCGCCGCCGCCGCGCCGGCCGCGTCGGACGATTCGTACCTGTGGCTCGAGGAGGTGCAGGGCGACCGCGCGCTCGCCCAGGTCAAGGCGTGGAACAAGGCGACCGAGGATCTGCTCACCCGCGACCCGAAATTCGAGACCTACCGGACGCGCGCCCGGGCGATCCTCGACGACGAGCGGCAGATCGCGACTCCGGACCAGATATTGGGCGACCGGGTCGCCAACCTCTGGCGGGATGCGAAGAACCCGCGCGGGCTGTGGCGCCTGTCGCCGCTCGCCGCCTATCGGGCCGGCCGGCCGCAATGGCGCACGATCATCGACGTCGACGCGCTCGGCAGGGCGGAAGGCAAGTCGTGGGTCTGGCACGGCGCCAATTGCCTCGCGCCCGAATACCGCCGCTGCCTCGTCTCGCTGAGCCCGGGCGGGTCGGACGCCGACACGGTGCGCGAGTTCGACCTCGCCGCCGGCCGCTTCGTCGAGGGCGGCTTCGCGCTCGCCGAGGCGAAGAGCAACTCGACCTGGGTCGACGCCGACACTGTGCTGGTCGGCACCGATTTCGGCGAGGGCACGCTGACCAATTCGGGCTATCCGCGGATCGTCAAGCTGTGGAAGCGCGGGACGCCGCTCGCCGCCGCGCCGACGATCTTCGAGGGCGAGACGGGCGACGTGTCCGTCTCTCCGACCGCCTTCCAGGACGGGCCTCGGCGCTGGGTGCTGATCGGCCGCGGCAAGACTTTCTGGACCAACGAATACAGGCTGCTGACGCCGTCGGGCCGGCTGGTGCCGGTGCCCGTCCCGGCCGATGCCGAGCTTCAGGACGTCATCGGCGGCCGCCTCATCGTCAAGCTTCAGACCCGCCTCGGCCGCTTCGGCGAGGGCACCCTCGTCGCCTATCCGCTCGACCGGATCGCCGCCGGCCAGCCCGCGCCGCCGTCGCTGGTGATGGCGCCGAGCGCGACCCAGGCGATCGAGGAAGTCGCGGCGTCGCGCGGAATCCTGTGGGTGAAGGCGCTCGACAACGTCTCCGGCAAGCTGTTCGCGCTGTCGCCCCAGCCGAACGGCGCCTGGCGCAGCGTCCCGGTCGTGCTTCCGGCCAACAGCACGATCCACCTCCTCCAGGCCGCGCCCGGCCAGGACCTCGCCTTCGCCACCGTCGAGGGCATGCTGACTCCGCCCTCGCTCTACGCGCTGGCGCCGGGCGCGGCGCCGCGGCGGGTCCAGTCGCTGCCGCCGCGCTTCGACGCCCGCCGCTTCACCGTCGAGCAGCGCTTCGCCCGCTCGAAGGACGGCACGCGCGTGCCCTATTTCCTCGTGCGCAGGAAAGGCGCGGCGGGCCCGGTGCCGGCCTTGATCCACGCGTACGGCGGCTTCCGCAACGCCCAGACGCCGGGCTACCTCACCGAGCAGCCCTACCGCGCCGGGCCTCTCGCCCTGTTCTGGGTCGAGGAAGGCAATGCCTATGTCCTCGCCAACATTCGGGGCGGCGGCGAATACGGGCCGCGCTGGCACCGGGCGGCTCTGCGCGAGCACCGCCAGCGGGCCTATGACGATCTCCACGCCGTCGCCGAGGATTTGATCCGCACCGGAGTCACCGCCAAGGGCAAGATCGGAATCTCGGGACGCTCGAACGGCGGCCTGCTCGTCGGAGTCGCGATGACCCAGCGGCCGGACCTCTATTCGGCGGTGATCGCCGGCTCGCCCTTGCTCGACATGAAGCGCTACTCGCATCTCCTCGCCGGCGCCTCGTGGATGGACGAATATGGCGACCCGGACAAACCCGCCGACTGGGCGTTCATCTCGCTTTACTCGCCCTACCAGAACCTCCGGCCCGGCGTTCAATACCCGGCGCCCTTCTTCTACAGCTCGACCAAGGACGACCGGGTCCATCCCGGCCACGCCCGCAAGACGGCGGCGCGCCTCGCCGAATATGGCGACCGTTTCTACTTCCACGAATATCTGGAGGGCGGCCATTCGGTCGGCGCCGATCACGCCGAGGACGCCAGGCGGGCCGCCCTGCTGATGGCTTACCTCAAGCGCGAGCTCGGCGCGCGGTGAGCTTCGTTCTGGACGGCTTCGACCTCGACGCCTTCGTCGCCGCGACCCTCGCCGAGGATGTGGGCGAGCGCGGCGACATCACCTCGGAGGCGGTGATCCCGGCGAACGCGCGGTTCGGCGGCGTGATGGCGAGCCGCGAGCCGATCGTCGCCGCCGGCCTGCCGGTCGCCGAGGCCTTCTTCCGGGCGCTCGATCCGGACGTCGAGATCGAGGCCGGCGTCGATGAAGGCGAACGCGTCGAGGCGGGGGCCGAGCTGCTGCGCGTGCGCGGCCTCGCCCGCGCCCTGCTCACCGCCGAGCGCTCGGCGCTGAACCTCGTCCAGCACCTGTCCGGAATCGCGACTTTGACCCGCCGCTACGTCGACGCGATCGCCGGCACCGGCGCGATCCTGCTCGATACCCGCAAGACGCTGCCTGGCCTCCGCCGGCTCGAGAAATATGCGACCCGCCTCGGCGGCGCCGAGAACCACCGGATGGGCCTGTGGGACTCGGCGATGATCAAGGACAACCATGTCGCCGTCGCCGGCGATATCGCCGAGGCGGTGCGGCGCGCGGCGGCGGCCGGCATCGACCGAATCGTCGTCGAGGTCGACCGACTCGACCAGATCGAGCCCGCCCTCGCCGCCGGCGCCACCCAATTGCTGCTCGACAACATGGATCCGCCGGCGTTGCGCGAGGCGGTGCGCCTGGTCGCCGGCCGTGTGCCGACCGAGGCGAGCGGCGGAGTCACCCTGGAGACGATCCGCGCCAAGGCGGAGACCGGGGTCACCTACGTCTCGGTCGGGCGAATCACCCAGTCCGCCCCCGCCGTCGACGTCGGCCTCGATTTCAGCCCGGTTCGAGCCTGATTGCGGGGCGCCGGGCGACGCGCTACCCAGCGCTCAGCACAGCAGGGGGAAGACACGCATGCGGCCGTCGACGATCGTCAATTTCGAGTGGCTGTCGCTGCTCGCCGTCCTGCTCGGAGTCGCGACGACGGTGCTGACCTGGGATTCGCTGATCGCCTCGGTGCGAAGCAAGGTCCTCGGCAGCGGCCTCGAGCCGGCGGTCGCCATCCTCGCGATCATCTACGTCGCCTTGCTCGTGCTGCTTATCCTGCTCACCTCGCGCCGGGCCAGCAACGTCGCCAAGTGGCTGCTCGTCCTCGTCGTCGGCGTCGAGCTGGTGGTCAGCGCCCCGCGGATCCCGGCGATGCTCGGCGCCGGCATGCTCGGCTGGGTCGAGACGGCGCAGATGCTGATCCAGCTCGCCGCCCTCGTGATGCTGTTCCTGCCCGCCTCGCGCGCCTGGTTCAGGAACGGCGGCGCGCCGGTCGGCTAGCGCCGGATCGCCTTAGCGATTCACCGTCATTGCGAGCGAAGCGAAGAGATAACAAGTCGCGGCGTGCCCCGCACGCGGCTGCGGACTGCCGGGGGCAGCCCGCACTTGTATCTCCAGAGCGGCCTCAGAGTCATGGCTGGATTGCCGCGTCGCTTCGCTCCTCGCAATGACGAAGCGGCCGGCTAGCGCAGCCGCTTCGCGACCGTCTCGCCTTCAATCGTCACCGTCGC
>JAXDPL010000174.1:0-4302 GCA_034668385.1 Sphingomonadales bacterium
CGCTCGCGGCTGACCGTGTAGCGCTTGCCGACCACCTCGGCGGTCTGGATCATCGGCATGTAGACGCCGTTGTGCATGGCGAGCAGCTCGGGGTCCGGCCCGACCCGCATCTCGGGGGTCTGGACGAGGCTGATCGATTCGACTCCGCCCGCCACCATCACGTCCATCCGGTCGACGATGATCTGCTTGGCGGCGGTGGCGATCGACATCAGGCCCGACGAGCATTGCCGGTCGATCGACATGCCCGCGACGGTGACCGGCAGGCCGGAACGAAGTGCGGAGGTGCGTCCGATCGTGGTCTGCACGCCCTGCTGGAGAGCCGCGCCCATGATCACGTCGTCGACCTCGGCCGGGTCGATCTTCGCCCGCTCGACCGCCGCCTTGATCGCGAAGCTGGCGAGGGTGGGCGACGGCGTGGCGTTGAACGCGCCCCGATACGCCTTGCCGATCGCGGTTCGGGCGGTGGAGACGATGACGGCTTCGCGGGTCATGGAGATTCTTTCGGCTGAGGAACGGTCTCCCTAGCGCGACGCGGCCGGAGGGGGAAGGCGGCGGGTTGTGGACGGCACAGTTGCGGTGTGTTATAACACGCGTATGAACAAGAACCGGCGATTGGCGATGGCAACAGTAATCATGCGTGAGGATCGCGCCGTGCTGGCGGCAATGGCGGCGACGCGATCCCGCCGGACGACAGGAGAGGATCAGCCATGACCGAGGCTCTCAAAGTGACGAAGATCGGCAACTCCGCCGGGGTGATCCTTCCCAAGGAGCTGCTGGCCCAGCTCGGGATTGAGGTGGGCGGAACTCTCTCGGTGACGCGTACGCCGCGGGGCATCGAACTCGCTGCGTCACGGCCCGACTTCGACGCGCAGATGAAGGTTGCTCGTCAGGTCATGGCAGAGCGTTGGCAGGCGCTGCGAGAGCTGGCGAAGTGAGGGGATGAGCCGCGACTGGCTCTGGCTTCCCGCCGATCTCGCCGTCACCGTGCATGCCGAGCAACTGGCGCAGCATGGCGGAGGCGAGGGGGTGCGGGACTTCGGTGCGCTGGAGAGCGCGCTCGCCAGGCCACAGAATCTTGCTGCTTACCAAGAACCGGACGCGGCTGCGTTGGCCGCAGCCTATGCCTACGGATTGGCGCGAAATCACCCGTTCGTCGATGGAAACAAGCGGACAGCGGCTGTGATGAGCGAATCCTTTCTGCTGCTCAACGGTTTCATCCTCGGTGCTTCCGATGCCGAAGTCGTCGTGGCTTTTCTGGCGCTGGCCGCGGGCGAACTGTCGGAGGACGACATGGCCGACTGGTTCAGGCAGCACGTCCGCCCGGCGGCCTAGACGAAGAGCATCCCGATCCAGTCGGCGACGAGGGCCGGCTTGTCCTCGCCCTCGATCTCGACGGTGACGTTGTGGACGAACTGGTATTGGCCGGGGCGCTTCTCGTCGAACGCGGTGAGGGTGAAGCGGCCGCGGACGCGCTTGCCGCTGCGCACCGGCGCCATGAAGCGGACTCGGTCGAAGCCGTAATTGACGCCCATCTTCACCCCTTCCGGGCGAAGCATCGCGTCGGCGGCCATGCGCGAGAGCAAGGAGAGGGTCAGGAAGCCGTGGGCGACGGTGCCGCCGAACGGGGTCTGCGCCGCGGCGGCCGGATCGACGTGGATGAACTGCCGGTCCTCGGTCACCTCGGCGAAAGCGTCGATGCGCGCCTGGTCGACGAGGATCCAGTCGGAGACTCCAACCTCATCGCCGACTCGGGCGCGGATTTCGTCGAGGGTGGCGGTGGCCATGCGCCGGGTCTAGAGCGCCCATCCCATGAGACTCAAGACTGTTGAAGCGGACCCGACCGCCTCCGCCCGTACCGAAATCCGCCGCCTCCACCGCGCGCCCGAGCCGGAGGTGCTCAAGCCCTTGCTGAAGGACGCCGCGCTCGATGCCGATTCGCGGCAGCGGGTCGAGCGCCGGGCGCTCGGCATGCTGGCCGAGCTGAGGGCCGCGCAATCGTCCGGCTGGGTCAACCAGTTCCTTCAGGAATATCGGCTCAACACGTCGGAAGGGATCGCGCTTTTATCGCTGGCCGAGGCGTTCCTGCGGGTGCCGGATCCGGAGACCGCCGACGCCCTGATCGCCGACAAGCTCGGCAATGCCGACTGGCGGGCCCACAAGGGCAAGTCCGCGTCCTCGCTCGTCAACTCGGCGACCTGGGGGCTCGTCATCGGCCGGGCGCTGGTCAGCGACACCGAGCAGGCGAGCGCCCTGAAACGGCTGATCGGCCGCGTCGGCGAGCCGTTCGTTCGGCAGGCGGTCGGCGCGGCGATGAAGCTGATGGGCGAGATATTCGTAATGGGCCGCACCATCGGCGAGGCGCTGCGGCGGATGGAGAAGCGCGAGAATGCCGGCTTCACCGCGAGCTTCGACATGCTCGGCGAAGCGGCGCGGACCTTTCCCGACGCCGAGCGCTATTTCGCCGCCTATGAAGACGCGATCCGGGCGGTCGGCAAGGTGGCGGGCCGCGGCCATTCCATCTCGGTCAAGCTCTCCGCCCTCCACCCGCGCTACGAGGTCTCGCAATACGAACGGTGCGTGCCCTCGCTGATCGGGCAGGTGGAGTCGCTCGCCGCGCTGGCCAAGTCGGCCGGGATCGGCTTCACCATCGACGCGGAAGAGAGCGAGCGGCTCGAGATGAGCCTCGACATCATCGAGGCGGTGGCGGGCCTGCCATCCCTGAAGGGCTGGGACGGGCTCGGCATGGCCGTCCAGGCTTATGGCAAACGCTGTCGGCCGGTGCTCGCCTGGGCCGACGCGCTCGGCGCGGCGACCGGGCGGCGGATCGCCGTGCGCCTCGTCAAGGGCGCGTACTGGGACAGCGAGATCAAGCGGACCCAGGAGCAGGGGCTGGCCGATTACCCGCTGTTCACCCGCAAGGCGGCGACCGACGTCTCGTATCTTGCTTGTGCCCGGGACATGCTGGCGGCGAAGCACATCTGCCCCGCTTTCGCGACCCACAACGCGCTGACCGTCGCGACCATCCTCGAATGGGCCGGAGGCAGCCGCGATTTCGAGTTCCAGCGCCTGCACGGCATGGGCGAGGGCCTCTATGAGCCCCTGGTCCGCGAGCAGGGCTACCACACCCGCATCTACGCCCCGGTCGGCGGCCACCGCGACCTGCTCGCTTATCTTGTCCGGCGGCTGCTCGAGAACGGCGCGAACTCCAGCTTCGTCCACCAGCTCGCCGACGAGCGGCTCACTGACGCCGACCTGATCGCCGATCCGGTCGCCAGGATCGCCGCCGTGGGCGGGACTCGGCATCCGGCGATTCCGCTCCCCTCCGACCTGTTCGCGCCGGAGCGCCGGAACAGTCAGGGCCTCGACCTCAACGACCGGCCGGAGCTGGAGCGGATCGCCAAGGCGGTGGCGCCGCCGCTGGACTTCGCGCCGCCGATCAGCCCGTCGGCGGATGGGCTCGTCACGCGCGCCCTCAAGGGCTTCGAAGACTGGTCGAAGCGCAGCGTCCACGAGCGCGCCTCGGCGCTCGAGCGCCTCGCAGACCTGCTCGAACAGGACCGCGACATGCTGATGCGGATCGCCGTGCAGGAAGCGAGGAAGACCCTCCCCGACGCGCTCGCCGAGGTCCGCGAAGCCGTCGACTTCTGCCGCTATTACGCGGCGCAGGCCCGAAAGTATCTCCAGCCGATCGAGCTTCCCGGCCCGACCGGCGAGCGCAACGTGCTGAGGATGGAGGGGCGCGGCGCCTGGGTGTGCATCGCGCCGTGGAACTTCCCGCTCGCCATCTTCCTCGGCCAGGTCTCGGCGGCGCTCGCGGCGGGCAACAGCGTCATCGCCAAGCCCGCCTCGCAGACGCCGCAGATCGCCGCTTACGCGGTCGGCCTCGCCCATGAGGCCGGCATCCCCGAGGACGCCCTGATCCTCGCCGCCGGCCGGCGCGACATGGGCCAGAAATTGATGGAGGATGTCCGAATCGCGGGAGTCGCCTTCACCGGCTCGACCGCGACCGCCAAGACCATCGCGCGCACCCTGATCGCCGACGACGATCGCGACATCATCCCGCTGATCGCCGAGACGGGCGGGGTCAACGCGATGATCGTCGATTCGACGGCGCTGCCCGAGCAGGTGGTGCTGGACGTCATCACCTCGGCCTTCCGCTCGGCCGGCCAGCGTTGCTCGGCGCTGCGCGTGCTGCTGCTCCAGGAAGAGATCGCCGAGCGCACGCTGGAGATGCTCCGCGGCGCGATGGACACGTTGGTGGTCGGCGATCCGGCGGACCCGAAGACCGACGTCGGTCCCGCC
>JAXDPL010000175.1:0-13576 GCA_034668385.1 Sphingomonadales bacterium
ATCTCGGAGCAGAGGTTGGAGGTCGAGACCTTGAGGCCGAGGTCGCGGTGGTGCCTCGGCATCGACCGGTTCACCTGGTCGATGAAGATGATGTAGGGCTCGCCGGTGGCGAGGCGGGTCTCGACCAGCTTCTGGAACAGGGCTCGGGCGTCGACGATGGCGCGCTCCGACTGGTCCTTGGGCGAGCGAAGCACCCATTCAGACCCGTCGCGAACCGCCTCCATGAAGGCGTCGGAGACGAGCACGCCGTGGTGGAGGTTCAGCGCCTTGCGGTTGAAGTCGCCCGAGGGCTTGCGGATCTCGAGGAACTCCTCGATCTCAGGGTGCGAGATGTCGAGATAGACGGCCGCCGAGCCGCGGCGGAGCGATCCCTGGCTGATCGCCAGAGTGAGGCTGTCCATCACCCGGACGAACGGGATGATGCCGCTGGTCTTGCCGTTGAGGCCGACCGGCTCGCCGATGCCGCGGACATTGCCCCAATAGGTGCCGATGCCACCACCGCGGCTGGCCAGCCAGACATTCTCGTTCCAGGTGCCGACGATGCCCTCGAGGCTGTCGTCGACGCTGTTCAGATAGCAGGAGATCGGCAGGCCCCGCCCGGTGCCGCCGTTGGACAGGACCGGAGTCGCCGGCATGAACCACAACTTGGAGATGTAATCGTAGAGCCGCTGGGCATGGGCGGCATCGTCGGCATAGGCCGAGGCGACCCGGACGAACAGGTCCTGATTGGTCTCGCCGGGAAGCAGATAGCGATCTTTGAGAGTATCCTTGCCGAAATCGGTGAGCAGCGAATCGCGGCCATGGTCGATCTCGACCTGATAGGCTTTCGGCTTGGGCGCCTTGCCCTCGCCGGCGGCGCGCGCCTTCTTCGGCGCCTCGACGGTCGCGGCGGTCACGTCGCTGGCTCCCACTGCGCTGCTGCCCGAAAGATCCATGACTAACGCCCTCTACCCGTTGTTCTCAGTCCGTTCCAGCCGGAATTGACCGACCTTAGGCGCTTTCCGAAGGGTGCGGGGCGCTTATTTCCGCTTGTCCCCGATATCCACACCGGGCGCCGCGAAGGCCTGCCGACAATATGGGTCGGACAGCCCGCGCCTACAAGCTCTAGCGTCGCCCCCTTGGCATCGCCACCAGCCATAGTGGCTCAATCCGAGTCCCCCGCCAAGACGGTAAATGACTTATCCACCAAAAAGTCGGTGCATCAGCGGCGGATAAGCTTGTCCACCATCGCCGCGGTGACCGGGTGGTAGCCCGCGCGCGCGGAGCGATAGATCCGCTCCGCCTCGGCCCGCCCCTCGGGGCCCTGCTCGACCAGCGCCTTGAACAGCGGCTGGACGAACTTGGCCCGGCCCATCGACAGCAGGAAGCGCTCGGCGGCGGGCGTCGCGGGCGCGTAGCGGCTGCGCAAGCCCAGTCGCAGCCACGCGAACAGAACCTCGCTGTTGCGGCTCTGAGACAAGGCGAAGGCGCGGTCCAGCTCGGCGAGCCGCGCCGGCGGCAGGGTGCGCGGCAGGCCCTTGAAGAAGCGCAGACGCTCCGCCGTGCTCCAGCGGAGGAACGGCAGCGAGGCCGCCGGGCCGCCTCCGAGGAACGCCTTGGCCGCGGCGTCCACCTCGGCGAAGGCGCCGGCAGGCGGCGGCACGGCGTTGGCCGGAAGGCCCGGGCCGTAGACCCAGGCGTCGAGCATGAGCCTGCGTTCCAGCGCCGGATCGCCGCGAACGAGGTTCGCGCGAAGGTCGGCGAGGAAGACCGAGGCGGTCATCGGCTGGAAGGCGTGACGGTCGAAATAGCCGCGCAGATAGGCGTCGAACCGCGCCCGCCCGACGATCGTCTCCACCGTGCGAAGGAAGGCCGAGCCCTTCTCATAGGCGATTCCGCTCGGAACGTCGTCTGGATCGCGCCCCTCCAGCGCGAGGTGCAGGCGGGTCTTGTCGCTGTCCGAGCCTGCCTCCTTCAGCGCCGCCTGCATGTCGTCCCAGCTCAGGGCGACTTCGCGTTCGTAGGCCTGGCGGCCGTAGACGCGCTCGATGATCCGTTTCTCGAAGTAAGTGGTGAAGCCCTCATTGAGCCAGAAATCGTCCCAGGTCGCGTTGGTGACCAGGTTGCCGGACCAGCTGTGGGCGAGCTCGTGCGCGATGACCGCGATCAGCGACTTGTCGCCGGCGATGATCGTCGGCGTGGCGAAGGTGAGGGTGGGGTTCTCCATGCCGCCGAACGGGAAGGAGGGCGGCAGGACGAGGACGTCGTAGCGGCCCCAGCGATAGGGCCCGTAGAGACGCTCGGCGGCGGCCACCATCTTCTCGGTGTCGGACAGCTCGCGGGTCGCGGCCGGAAGCGTCGCCGGCTCGGCATAGACGCCGGTGCGCGGGCCGAGCGGACGGAAGCCGATGTCTCCGACGGCGAGCGCGATCAGGTAGGGCGCGACTGGATGGGTCATCCGGAAGCGGAAGGCGCGGCCGCCGGGCGCCGGCTCGCCCCGGGGCGTCAGCCGCTCGCCGCTCATCACCGCGACGAGGCCGCGCGGGACGACGATCCGCGCGTCCCAGGTCTGGCGGATTCCGGGGCTGTCCTGGGTTGGGAACCAGCTGCGGTTGAGGATCGATTCGCCCTGGCTGAACAGGAACGGATGGCGCTTGCCCGCCGTCTGGGCCGGCGTCAGCCATTGCAAAGCCGGCGAATCCGGCCCGCTGCGATAGGCGATGCGGATGCGGCGGGCGCCGCCGAGCCGGACGGTGAGCGGCGCTCCGAGCAGGGGATCGGACGCGCCGACGGTGTAAGCCAGCTTGTGGCCAGCGGCGTCGGTGATCGAGTCGATCTCGAGGCCCTTGTCGTCGAGCACGATCGCATCGACGCCTGGCGCGGCCTGGACATCGAGCGTCGCCGAGCCCTCCATCCTTTTCGCGGCGAAATCCGCCCTGAGGTCGAGCGCAACATGGGTGACCCTCGCCTCGTGCGGGCGGGCGTGGCTGTGGGCGTCGACGGCGTCCGGCGCATCGAGGATCGGCGCCGCGGCCGGCGAAGCGGCGGCGAGGAGGAGGGCGAAGGGAAGGAGGAGCGCGCGCATGGCGCGGCCCTAGTCGAAGGCGAGCCGGGCCGCCAGATCGACCGCCTTTTCGGCGGCGACTCCGATGGCGAGGCCGGCGCCGACGTCGGTCGGATAGTGGGCGCAGCGGGGGATCTGGGCGAGCGCCAGCACCGCCGCCGCGCCGTAGGCGGGAATCGCGTGCTCGGGATAGTCGCGGGCGAAGGCGCGGGCGACGGCGGCGGCGCCGGCGCTGTGGCCGGAGGGAAAGCTCGTCTCCTCCTTGGCGGTGCGGCGGCCCGGGCGCGGCCTGGAATCCTTGCCGGGCCTGGCGGCCGAGCGCGGGCGGGTGCGGTCGACGCGCTTCTTGACCACGTCCTTGACGATCGTGGCCAGCGTGTGCGCGGCCAGCATCCTGAGGCCGGTCTTCGCAAGGCGCCGGTCGCCGCCGATCAGGCCGACGGCGATGACCGATCCGCACAGGATCCGCATGGGCGGCTGGTCGCCGAGATCGGCGACGAATTCGAGGGCGCGCACGAGCGGCGAACCTTCGTGCCGCCGCATCGCCGCGGCGACCGCGGCGTCGGCGTCGAGCGCCGCCTTCCCGGGGTTAGACCGTTTCTTCATCGCGCGCGAACAGGCTGTCGTAGCGGGCGAGGAGGTCGGCCGGGCCGTCGAACAGGGCGCGGGCTCCGGCTTCCAAAAGGGCCTCGTCGGGGAAGCCGCCGCAACGGAAGCCGATCGCGCGAAGGCCGGTCCTGCCGGCGGCCTTCATGTCCCAGACGGAGTCGCCCACCACTACCGCCTCGGCCGGCGGCAGACTCAGTTTGGTGAGCGCCGCCTCGAAGATGTCGGGGCAGGGTTTCGAGCTTCCGGCGTCGTCTTTCGAGGTGGAGGCGGTGACCAGATCCTCGGCGCCGATCAGCCCCAGATAAAAAGCGACTTCCTCCTCGCTGGAGGACGAGGCGAGGACGACTCTCGTGCCATCGCCGACGATGCGCTCGAACAGCGCCCGGACGCCTTCGAACGGTACGGCGCTGGGCATGTAGCAACGCTTGAACAGGTCGCCGCGCCAGGCCTCGAGCGCCGACCGTTCGTCTTCGCCGAGGTCGGGCAGCAGGCTCGGGATCAGATTGTCGCCGCCCTTGCCGACCTGCCAGCGTATAGCGTCGAGCGGAACCTCGTGGCCGAAATGGAGGAACGCCTCGCGCCACGCGGCGGCGTGGAGGTCGTTGGTGTCGACCAGGGTCCCGTCGACGTCGAACAGCCAGGCGCGTGGCGGCCGGTCGGCGAAGAAGGGGCGGGAAAGTTCGACCATATCCGGACAACCCGCGGGCGGGTCCGGAAGTTGCGCGATCAGGCGACGGCGGCTCGGAAGGCGAGAAGGGGGCCCTCGGAAGGGGCGATGCCGCAGATGCGCGGGTAAGGGCCGATGAACTGCTCCATCCCCGGCGAGAAGTTGAGGGTCCAGTCGCTGCCGTCCTCGCAGCGGAGCACGAGCTCGATGCGGCCACGCGCGGCGGCGGTGAAGAAAGGCGAGGCGGCGACGGTGCGCATGCGGCGAGAATGGCAGCGACAGGTTCACAAATGGTTGCCGGCGCGTTGACGTAACCGTCCCGCCCGCCGCTGTGTCATCCTGCGACGGCGCGCCCCACGGCCGGGTCCCCGCCCAGCTCGTGCTTTATTAGCCGCCGGACTGTGGTAAAAGCCTTGGAAACCAAGGTGGGGCCGCCGACGCGGCGGGAAGCAGGGCGCATGCTGGCAATGTCATTCAAGGAGGAGCGGCAGGTGGCGGCGGCGCTGTCGCCGGCGGTCGCCTGGCCGACGCTCCGGCTGGCCCTTTTGCTGCCGCTCGCCCAGGCGGGCCTGATCGCCGCGGCATTGATAGGCTTCGTGCCGTTCTGGGCGGTGATCCTGCCGCTCGGCTATATCCATTTCGCTTATTACACCCTGGTCCACGAGAGCATTCACGGCAACGTCGTGCGCAAGCCCCGCCATGCCTGGGTGCACAAGCTGCTCGGCTGGTGGGGCGCGCTCAACATGATGACCAGCTATCCGGCGCTCCGCCGGATCCACCTGCTCCACCACCAGCATACCAACACCGACGACGATCCCGATTACAACCTCTGTCACGGGCCGCTCTGGAAGAGCATCGGACGGGTCGTTTTCCTGCGCACCCTGTTGCTTCTTCCGCTGCCGATCGTCCGGCTGGTCCCGGCGGCGAGCTACACGATCAAGCAGGCCCGGCTCACCGCAGACGAGATGAAGATCCACGCGATCACCGTCACCGCCCTGCAGCTCGCTTTCTGGGTGGCCGTCGCGCTCGGCTATGCGAAGATCGCGGTGCTTCTCTACTGGGTTCCGATGATGATCGGGTTGGTCCTGCTCAACACCTTCTTCCAGTGGCTTCCGCACGTCCCGTTCGACAAGACCGACCGTTACGGCAAGGCGGGGGTCTACTGGCCGGTGGCGCACCGGGTCCTGCTCGGCCAGAACCTCCACCTCGGCCACCATCTGTGGCCGTCCGTCCCCTTCTACAATTATCGCGCGCTGAACGACCGCCTGCGCCCCCAGTTCGAAAGCGCTGGAGCCCGGATCTACGGATTCCTCCCGGCGGGCTGGAGCGGCCCCGGCTCAGCCGCCGCCGCGGCTCCGCTCATAGCGCAGCAGCGGGCCGCCAGAGCCGAGTCCGGCGACGCGCGGATAATGGCCGATGAAGCGCTCCATCCCCTGTGAGACGGTGAGCGCCCAGCGGGCCCCGGCGGGCGTCTTCAGCATCAGCTGAATTCTGGAATCGGCGGCGGCCGCCGGGCGTGAGGCATGCAAGGGTGTAGACATGCCCCTCAAACCGGCCTGGCGGGGTCCGCGTTCCCCTTTCCGGCCATAGCGTCCGGCGGATCGCCCTTAATCCAAGATAAAGAAGTTTAGCCGAAAAGGATCACGCCTCAGGGGAGTGACGTGGCCAGCATCGTCGGCAAGCTGCGCGAAATCGCGAAGATCGATGGGAGGGTCGCCGACGAGGTGCGCCGCTCGCTCGTCGAGACCTTGTTCGCGTCCGCGACCTCGCTTGGGGCCGGGGCTGCCGCGGGCGCCGCGTGCAGCACCGCCATCGCCATCGCCAGCGGCGATCCGCTGCTTACCGCGATGGCCGTCGCGATCGCTCTGACCGGAGCGTTGCGGCTGGCGCACGCCGTCTTCTTCCACCGGGTCGTCGAGCAGAATACGCTCGAGAGCGCACGCTCCGAGACGATCTACGAGATCGGCGCCTGGGCCTATGCCTTCCTGCTCGGCCTCACCACCCTGCTGACCCTGACGCGAACCGACAACGCCCTCTACCACCTGCTGGCGGCGGTGCTCACCACCGGCTACGCGGCGGGAATCTGCGGCCGCAACGCCGGCCGGCCGGTGATCGCCATCGGCCAGCTGGCCCTCGCCTCGGCGCCGATGTCGATCGGGCTCTTCATGAGCGGCGATCCGCTCCGCTGGGTGCTCGGCGGAGTCAATTGCGCCTTCATGGTCGGCATGGTGGACATCACCCTGCAAACCTATTCGGCGGTCCTCAAGGCGATGTCGGCGACGCATGAGCAGAAGCGCCTCACCGACCGGTTCGAGCGCCTGGCGCGGTTCGACACGATGACCGGCCTCGAAAATCGCGGAACCTTCCAGGAGAGGCTTCAGGCCGAGCTGGCCGCCTCCTCGATCGACTCGGAGCAGCTGGCGATCCTGTGGATCGACCTCGACAAGTTCAAGGAGATCAACGACTCGCTCGGCCACCCGACCGGCGATCGCGTGCTGTGCACGGTGGCGCGCCAGCTCTCCTCGATCGTCGACAAAAGGGGCAGCGTCGCCCGGTTCGGCGGCGACGAGTTCGTGTTGCTTGCACGCGGCAATCGTCCGGGCTTCGTCGAGGATCTTGCCAAGGAGGTGATGCGCGCCCTGTCGCTGCCGATGAACATCGACGGCGCCTCGCTGCAGGTGACCGGATCGATCGGCGCGGCCGTTTCTCCCCAGGACGGACGCGAGGCGGAGACTTTGCTCCAGCATGCCGACATGGCGCTCTATCACGCCAAGGCGAACGGCCGGAACGACTTCTGCCTGTTCGAGGCTTCGATGGAGGAGGAATTCCTCGAGCTGAGGCGCATGGAGGCGGCGCTGCGCGAGGCGCTCGAGAAGGAAGAGCTGGAAGTCTATTACCAGCCGATCGTCGACCTCAAGACCGGCCGAATCCGCAGCTGCGAGGCGCTGCTGCGCTGGCACCACCCGGAGCTGGGGTCGATCAGCCCCTCGCGCTTCATTCCGCTCGCCGAGAGCACCGGGCTGATCACCCCGATCAGCCACTGGGTGCTCGGCCAAGCCTGCCACGCCGCGGCGAAATGGCCCGGCGAGGTCAGCGTCGCCGTCAACATGTCGCCGGCTTTGCTCAAGGACCTGCACCTCAGCCACATGATCCTCTCGGCGCTCTACACGTCGGGCCTCGCCGCGCGTCGGCTCGAGCTGGAGATCACCGAGACGGTGCTGCTCGAGGAGAATGCGCAGTCCAACTCCCTCATCAAGGAGTTCCAGAAGATCGGGCTGAAGCTGTCGATCGACGATTTCGGGACGGGCTATTCCTCGCTCGCTTATTTGAAGAAGTACCGGTTCGACAAGATCAAGATCGACACCAGCTTCATCGCCGACGTCACCCGCAGCCGCGAGGCGCGGGCGATCATCCACGCCCTCGTCGGCCTGGCCGCGGAGCTCGGCATGGAGATCGTCGCCGAGGGGATCGAGACCGAGACCCAGCTCGGCTACGTCACCGGCGCCCGCTGCACCTCGGCGCAGGGCTTCTATCTCGGCCGGCCCGTACCGGAGCACGAGATCCGCCGCCGGCTCGAAGCGCAGGACGATGCTGCGTCGGGCGAAGCCGCTGAAGCGTCGGACCCGCCGCTGATCCGGCGGCTCAAAGCCTCCTAGGCGGCGAGGCGGGCTTGCGCGTCGACCAGCCGCTTCATCAGCTTGAGGTCCGCCGGCGTCAGGCACAGGGCGCTGTCGGCCCACACTTCGACGACGTCCTCCAGCTCCTTGAGCGTGATCGGGCTGACCAGGCTCGACGCCTGGTAGATGCCGCGATGCCCGGACTGCTTGCGGCCGTTGCGGGCGATATAGGCGCGGACCGCTTCCTCGCCTTCGCCGGGCTCGGCGAGGACGTGGACGATTCCGAGCTCGTACATCTCTTCTGCGGTGTAGAGCCGGTTGGCGAGCATCATCTGCTCGGCCTTGGCCAGCCCCACCTTGCGCGAGAGCAGGCAATGCGCGCCCATGCCCGGGAACAGGCCGAAGGCGATCTCCGGAAGGCCGAAGCGCGCGCCCTTCTCCGCCACGATGACGTTGAACGAGAGCACCGCCTCGAAGCCGCCGCCGAGGGCGTCGCCCTGGACCAAGGCGATGGTGACGATCGGAAGGTCGAGCCTATCGATATTGTTGTGGAGGATCGAGACGCAGTCTCGGCCGTAGCGGACCAGGCCCTCGCGGTCGCCCGCGGCGATGAAGCTCGCGAACAGGTCGAGGTCGCCGCCGAGGTTGAACACGCCCGGGAAGCGCGAACCGAGCACGAGATAGCGCAGCCCTTCCTCGGGATCGGCGAACTCGCGGCGGATCTCGGCCTGCCAGCGCTGGAAGTCGCGCAGCATCGGACGGTTGAAATTGGGCCGGTTGACCGGTGTCATATAGGTCCAAAGGGTGCCGATCGCCGCTTCCCAGCGGACATCGAGCTGACCGAGGTCGAACAGTCGACTCCCGGCCGGCAGAGTCCGGTGCTGGAGAGGCGATCCGCGTTCCAGCGGCTCGACGGCAAGCGGGACCCCCAATCCCTCCTCCGCCGGCTGGAGACTGAAATGCTGGTTCATCAAACGCTCCACGGTGTTGGTTGACGGGGAGGTAAGCATATTCCCGGGGACGTAACAATCACTCCTTCAGACCCGGTCTCAAGTCGCGGGCCTAGTGTGACCGGAAAGACCCGCTCTTTCCGCCTCGCGAAAATATCGCGGCGGAGCTTTTCGGAAGCGTGGAAAAAGCGCTTGTGAAACAAGGATGAGGAAGATTAATTCAGCGCCGCGGCAGGGGCGCCGGCAGTGGTCGAAAAGGGGGTTCGCGAATGGTGTTCGGTGGCTTTGCGTCGAGGCGCGGCGGGCGCGCCCTGTTGCTTTTCGGGACGACGGTCGGCGTCGGATTAACGGCGCCTGCGCCCCTCCAGGCCGCCGGATTTTATCTTCAGGAGCAATCGGTTAGGGGTTGGGGGCGAGCCAATTCGGGCGAGGTCGCCGACCAGGGTCCCGATTCGCTTTGGTGGAACCCCGCGGCGATCGGCGGCGCCGATCGGATGAGCGCCAGCTTCGGGGCCACCGCGGTGTTCCCGCGCGGCCGCGTTGCGGACAATGGGACCCTCATCGACCGGCCGGCCGTGCCGCCGCTTCCGGTCGGCGGCTCCGGGGTGCTCAATAACCCGATCCAGTCCGGCGTAGCGCCGCATCTGGCCCTGGCCCTGCCCCTTTCGCACCAGCTCGCTTTGGGGCTCGCAGTCACCGCGCCGTTCAATTTCACCACCGATTACGATCCGAGCGGCTGGCAGCGTTACTCGGCGATTCGCACCCGCCTGACGACGCTCGACCTCCAGCCGTCCATTGCCTTCGCGCCTTCGCGCGCGATCAGCGTCGGCGCGGCGCTCAACGTCGAATATGCCGACGCCTGGCTGTCCAATGCGCTCCCCAATCTCGCGCCCGGCTCGCCCGACGCTCGGCTGCGGCTTACCGGAAGCGGCTGGGATCTGGGCTGGAGCGCCGGCGTCCAGCTGCGCCCGGCGCCGGGGATCTCGCTCGGCGTCGGCTACAAGTCGGCGATCGAGCACAGGCTCGAAGGCCCGGTCGACATCAGCGGCCTGCTCGGGCCACTTGCTCCGCGCAACGTCAATGCCCAGACGGTAGCCCGCTTCACCACTCCGTGGCAGCTCGCGATCGGCGCCCGTGCGGGGGTGGGCGCGCGCCTGACTCTGAATGCGCAGGCGGTCCGCTTCGGCTGGAGCGAGTTCGACCGCATCACCGTCGCCGCGCCCTTGAACAGCGCCATCGCCGAGAATTACCGCGACACCTGGAGCTTCGCCTTCGGCGTGGACGCCGAGGCCAGCTCGCGCCTCACCCTGCGCGCCGGAATCCAGACCGACCCGACCCCCACCCGCGACGCGAGCCGCGACGCGCGGGTCCCCGACGCAGACCGGATCGACTATAATCTCGGCGCGAGCTTCAAGGTCGGCGGGCACCTGACCCTCGACGCCGCGGCGGCGCTGACCAGCCTCCGGGGATCGTCGATCGCCCGCGACGAGCTTTTCTATGCCGGCACCGGCGCCGATACGAGCGTTCTGACCGACGGCCGCGCCCGCAACCAAAGAGTGCTGGTCTTCGCCCTCGGCGGCCGAATCGGACTGTAGCAGGCGCGGCGGCTTTTCCCTCGCGCGGCTTCTTGACACCCTCCGGCCGGCACCCTAAATGCCGCCCATCCCGATAACCGGCCTACCGGCGGCGCAGCCATGCGCACGCCGGCTTTGCCTGTGTTCGGGCCCGAAGCGCTGAGATGGGAGGGTCGCCAGCCCGCCTGTGGAGCAGGAGAAAAGAGCATATGGCACGTATTGCGGGCGTCAACATCCCGACCAACAAGAGGGTCGAGATCGCCCTGACCTACATTCACGGCATCGGCCGGACCAAGGCCAAGCAGATCGCCGACAAGCTCGGCATCGCCAGCGAACGCCGGGTCCAGGATCTCACCGACCAGGAAGTCCTCCAGATCCGCGAGGCGATCGACGCCGGCTACCAGGTCGAGGGCGACCTGCGCCGCGAAGTCGCGATGAACATCAAAAGGCTGATGGACCTCGCCTCCTATCGCGGCCTCCGTCACCGGAAGGGCCTGCCCGTCCGCGGCCAGCGCACCCACACCAACGCCCGCACCCGCAAGGGCAAGGCCAAGCCGATCGCCGGCAAGAAGAAGTGAGACCGGCGGCCCGTCCGGGGGGACGGGTCGCCTCGCTTCTCCGCCGGAGGCACGCTTTCGAAAGAGACTAGAAGGCCGCTTCGACAAGCTCAGGACAGGCTTCGACAGGCTCAGCCCGAACGGATTTAGGGACGAACGACATGGCACAGGCACCGACGCGCATCAAAAGGCGCGAGCGCAAGAACATCACTTCAGGCGTGGCGCACGTCAACGCCAGCTTTAACAACACGATGATCACGATCACCGACGCCCAGGGCAACGCCATCGCCTGGTCGTCCGCGGGCATGATGGGCTTCAAGGGCAGCCGCAAGTCGACTCCCTACGCCGCCCAGGTCGCCGCCGAGGACGCCGGCAAGAAGGCCGCCGAGCACGGCGTCCGCACGCTCGAGGTCGAGGTCAAGGGCCCCGGCTCGGGCCGCGAGAGCGCGCTCCGGGCGCTGCAGGCGGTCGGCTTCCAGATCACCTCGATCCGCGACGTCACCCCGATCCCCCACAACGGCGTCCGCCCATCGAAGCGCCGGAGAGTGTGATCGGTTATTCGGGGACACGGTATTCCGTGTCCCCTGCTGTAGGGGACACTCAATAGAGTGTCCCCGGACGAACCCCGAAAGCCAGAGGAATCCCATGGCCGTCAACGCAAAGAACTGGCAGGAAATGAAGAAGCCCAATGCGCTCGAGAAGCGCGCCGCCGGCGACGCCCGCCGCAAGGCGACCTTCGTCGCCGAGCCGCTGGAGCGCGGCTTCGGACTGACGCTCGGCAACTCGCTGCGTCGCGTCCTCCTCTCGTCGCTGCAGGGCGCCGCGGTGACCTCGATCCGGGTCGAGGGCGTGCTGCACGAATTCTCGAGCCTCGCCGGCGTTCGCGAGGACATCACCGACCTCGTTTTGAACGTGAAGCAGATCGCTCTGCGCATGGAGGGCGACCAGGCCAAGCGGCTGCAATTGAGCGCCACCGGCCCCGGCGAGGTCACCGCCGGCCAGATTGCCACGACCGGCGACATCGAGGTGATGAACCCGGGCCTCGTCCTGTGCCACCTCGACGAGGGCGCGACGCTCAACATGGAGCTGACCGCCGAGACCGGGAAGGGCTACGTCCCCGCCGTCGCCAACCGCCCGGCCGACGCGCCGATCGGCGTCATCCCGGTCGACGCGCTCTACTCGCCCGTGCGGCAGGTCAGCTACAAGGTCGAGAACACCCGCGTCGGCCAGGAGCTCGACTACGACAAATTGACCTTGTCGATCGAGACCGACGGCACCGTGACGCCGGACGATTCGCTCGCCTACGCGGCGCGGATCCTGCAGGACCAGCTCCAGCTCTTCGTCCATTTCGACGAGGGCATGACGATGACGGCCATGCCGACCGGCGGAATGTCGTCCATCTCGCAGAGCGACGCCGACCAGGACGCCAACCAGCTCAACCGCTACCTCTTGAAGAAGGTGGACGAGCTCGAGCTGTCGGTGAGGAGCGCCAACTGCCTCAAGAACGACAACATCATCTACATCGGCGACCTGGTGCAGAAGACCGAGGCGGAGATGCTTCGGACGCCGAATTTCGGGCGGAAGAGCCTGAACGAGATCAAGGAGGTTCTGTCCTCGATGGGGCTGCGGCTGGGGATGGATATTCCTGGGTGGCCGCCGGAGAATATCGAGGAGATGGCGAAGAAGCTGGAGCAGGAATTGCTCGGATAAAAGTGGTACTTTTATCCAGCTTCAGAGAAAGGGAAGGGCGGCTTCGGCCGCCCTTTTCTTTGCGCCATTTCCTCGATGTTCGAGGGCGCTAGCCTCGGCCCTCGGAGGTCGGCCGGATCAGCCAACAGTGCGGGGCACTGCCGGCCCGGCCGACAGAGGGCTCCCGCCTGCGTGAGCCCGGCACCTAAACAAGAATGAGATGGGGAAAGAAGCTGAAGCAGGAATTGTTGGGCTGAAGCAGCGGAAGGCCGCCGCAGGGCGGCCTCGGTTACAAAAGGTCGCTCTACCCAAGCGACCCTTTCGCCCATTCCAGATCGGGTAGAGAATCGCTGCTTCGACGCGAATTCATCACCTGATTGTAGGTGAGGCAGCTTGAAGCACTCCGAGGACATCCGGAGGCCTGACGGAAGTTCGTTGCGCCGAGGCGTCGAATCTGAAAAACTGCAACGAGTTGCGGCTAATCGGGCGTCGCACGAGCGGAGGGCACATGCAAGCGATCGGCTCAACGCTCGTCGCTGAGGGTTTGGAGTGGTTGCTTGCTCATCCGCGCTCAACGGAGCGGGCGTGGGGTCACAATTATGCCTTCGACGAGGTGGTTGGCGGCACCCGGCAGCTGAAGTTCGAACAGGAAGTGGATGATTTCTCGTCTTCCCCTGAATTCGACCCGGTGCTCCACGATGGGCAGGTCCTTCTCCAAGGCCACCGAAGCTATAACGAACGGTGGATTGACACTGCGACCGAACCCGACACTTTCGCGATCGAGAACGGCGACGCCGCGCTTTCTGGCATCGAGGAGACGGACTGGCTGATTCGGCTAGAGGGGCTCAATGGCCCCCTCGCCGCATGGGG
>JAXDPL010000176.1:0-16333 GCA_034668385.1 Sphingomonadales bacterium
TACTTGTCACCATCGCGCCAGATCGTCGGCTGCCCGATTATCATCCAGCCCTTTCCTGTCCACTGCAAGCCTAGAACCTGGGGATTATACGCGGATCCGGACTGCATGACGGGGGTCGTGATCCGGAGAGAACCGGTGATGAGGTTGACCCCGTTCTGGTCGATGCTCTCGAACACCTGGACATTGAATGCTTCCGCATAGGTCGTCGAGTCCTGAGCCTGGGAAGCGGCCGGGATCGACAGGACGGTGGCAAGCAGGATGAGACGTAGGTATGAGCGCGGCACAGTCCGCTCCTTTCACTAAAAGCTGGATTTCAGTCGTGGGTGGCGGTCACTGCTGGACGCAGGGACGCGGTCCGCAGTCCGGGACCGGCACCTTGACCCTCACGGTGAGAAGACCCGGTCACGAGCAGGTGCTGTCGACCAGAGTGACCGTGATGGTCGACGTCGCCGATGCGCCCTGAGGGTCGCTGATCGAATAGTTGAGGACGATGGTGCCCGTGCCGGCGCCGGTCGGCGTCAGCATCACCTGGTTTCCCATCGGGAAGGCCTGCAGCAACTGGGCCTGCGAACCGTCGGCATAGTCGACGCTGTTGAGCGTCAGCGTACCGCCTTCGGGATCATAATCGTTGGCGAGCGCCGAATAATAGATTCGGTCGCGGCAGGCCGGAAGGGTCACGGCATCCACCACGGCCACCGGCGGTTGGTTGCCCGGCGGGGGTGGAGGCGGCGGTGGAGGCGGCGGCGGGGGAGGCGGCGCCGGCGGTGGTGGCGGCGGCGGCGGAGGCGGTGGCGGAGGCGGAGGCGGTGGCGGTGGCGGAGTCCCGCCGGCGCCGGAGACGCCGTAATTGGTGCGATTGCCCGCCGGGTCGTACCCGATGGACGTCGTCAGCCCGTTGTTGATCGTTCCGCTGCTGCTCGAGCCGACCAGCCGGCCCAACGTGTCGTACGTGTAGGTCGTAGCTTCAGATGCATGAGTCGCCGTCGCGATCGCGCACAGCGACGTGGCCAGAATCAATCTGGCCCCTCTTGTCTTCCAATTCACTCGAAGTCCCCTGTTTCCCGCGCAGCTTCTACGATGGGGTACCGGAGTTCTGTCAACAGCCACTCACAAAGAATCCTGTGGATACTTCGGTTTAGGCACGCAGGCCGCCGCTTGACTCCCTCTGAGCCCTACGCATCGGCACTGCTCGATTCGTTCTTCTGACCTCGATTGCGGATCGGTGCTTTGGCCTGCGGGCTGTTCTAGAGCAGGTCTTTCAGCTCTTCGGGATCAGCTAGAGCCGGCGCAATTCGAATCTCGGGGACCCACGACCGCCGTCGTAAGCCTTGGCTGACTGTTCATGGGTCCCGGCCTGCGCCCGGATGACCAGTGCCCCGGCTAGCCCCTCGGCTTCGCCCGTCCGAACACCGGCCGCGCCGGCTGCAGGAAGACGTCGCGTCCCGACGCCCTCGGGCCCCGCCGCTCGCGGCCGGCGCGCTCGAGCATCGCCGCCTCGAAATCGAGCGCGCGCGCCTTGTCGAGCAGCGGCCGCGCCGTCCAGGGATGATATTCCCGGGCATGGTCGCGGCACCTCTGGGCGCGTTCGCGAAGGTCGGCGGCGTTGGTCATGCGCACCGCCTATGTTCGGAGCCGCGCCGGCGTCCATCCCGTCCTTTTCGCTGCCCGGATTCGGGACTCGCGCCGGCCAAGTCTTAACGGGCTCTTTACCTTCGTTCAGGCCAGCGGCGAGTCGGCCGGGCGCTCGACCAGAAGCCGGCGCCACAGCCCGATCGTGGCGAGCCCGATCTGGGCGTAAGCGGGGATGAAGAAGGCGAGAATGACGGCGGTCAGGGCGCCTATGACGACGCTGAGGCTGCGCCCCCGGGCGTAGCGGACGATTGCGGGATCGGCCTCGGGATCGACCATCGGCGGTCCGGTCACGATCCGCACCACCGCCATGTTGAGCAGCCCCGCCGCGAGCATGGTCGCGCAGTAGAAGACCGAGGGCACGTGCTGGTTGAGGTTCTGCGCGAACAAAGCCGTCGCAAACGGCATGAAGGCGATCACCCCGAGCAGCGCCATGTTCCAGCCGAGAATCCGCCCGCTGTAGCGGCCCGCGAGCGCGAAGGCGCGGTGGTGGCCCATCCAGAACATGCCGATCACGGCGAAGCTGATGATGTAGCCGGCGAAGCTCGGGATGAGGTTGGCGAGCTCGGCCAGGAAGGCGCGGTCCGGCGAGCCCTTGGGCAGATGCGGCACCCGGATCTCGATGACGAGCAGGGTGATGGCGATGGCGAAGACGGCGTCCGAGAAGAAGACCAGGCGTTCCAGCGCATGGTCGGTCCTGTCTTTTCCACCGCTCGCGCCCATCGCCGCCCCCTCGATCGAAGGCGGCAAGCCTATTCAGCCGCGCCGCCGCTTGGCAAGCGCCCTTCGCGGCGACGGGAGTCGGATGGAGACGCGCAGCTTCTCGCGAAGGCTACGCGTCTCCCGAATTCACCGAGCCTCGATCAGCCGAGGCGACAGCGGCAGCGGACGACCGCGATCGTCATGTAGCGGGTCTGAGTGAATTTCACCGTCTTCATGCACGGCCGGTGGCCCGGGCAGCGGCCGGGCGCGCAGCGCACCGAGGCGGCCCAGCGGCGCGCCAGCATCGGGCTGCGGAAGCGGCGCACCTGCTCGCCCGGGCAGCGGCACATCGGGCCGATGACGGCGGCGTTGGCGACCTCGGTCGCCGGCGCGGCGGCTTCGGGCTGGGCGAATGTCGGGGTCGCGACCATCGCGGCGCAGACGGCAAACGTCAGCTTGAGCAAAGCAGGCTTCATGATGAATCTCCCACGAGAAAAGTCGAGTCCTGGCTCGACTGTGACTTCGACGCTAGGCCGGATCGAAATCGAGTCAAGGACAAGCTGGTCGGTTCTGGCGCGAACCGCGACTCTACTTCGACGACATTGACGCCATGCTGTTGCGCTGCAAGGACAATACGGCCGTGAGTGGCCCGGATGTCTTACTCCGCCGCTTCGGCGGTCTGCGGCTCATCGGCGAAGAGGGGGGGCGGGGTGGCCGGATCGGCCGCCTTTGCCCGCGCCGCGCCGGATCCGTCGCCGGCGCCCTTGCGGCGCTTGAAGCGGCCCTCGACCTCGGCGCCGCCGGCGATGCTCAGGGTCTCGTAGAGCATGTCGCCGGTCACTCGGGCGCTGTGGTCGAGCGACAGGGTGCCGGCCTCGATTGCGCCGTCGACCAGGCCCGCGATTCGCGCCTCGCCGGCGACGATATTGCCTCTCACCTCGCCGCTCGTCCCCTGGACCAGGATGCCGCAGCGGACGTCGCCCGTCACCTTGCCGTCGAGGTGGAGCTGGCCCGGCGTGTCGATGTCGCCGGTCACCTGGACCTCGGCCCCCAGGAAAGAGAATTCGTCGCCACCGGCGGCCGCGCCGCCGCCCGGCCCCTTCGCGCCTCGTGAGAACATGTCGCCACCTCCCCTCGACGCGCAGCATCGCACATTACGGTGGCGAATCAAGGGGCGGGAGGCCCGGTTCGAAGTACCGCTTCGAGCCGAATACAACATGGGGGCCGGCGTCGCCGCCAGCCCCCGAAGTCCCAGGCTCCCGATCGCGCCGCCGAGGCCGGGCGATCACCCGCTGGGTGGGTGGGGTCCGGAGCGAGGCGAAGCCTCGTTCGGCTCCCGTGGGTCGCGCACGGAGCGCGAAGGCTCCGGCGCTTCCCGTCGGCGGGGAATTGGGCCGAAACCCGCCGCCCCGCCTGGCGGCTCCACGGGAGGGCGAACCCTCCCGTTTCGCCTGGCTCGGGAAAAGGGCGAACCCTTCTTCCTCACCTCGGTTCGAGAGCAAGGCGAACCTTATTCTCTCCCCTGGCTCGAGGCCGAAGCAAGCTCCGGCCTTCCGCCCCTCCTCGAGCCGCGAGCGGGCAAGCCCGCCTGCAACCTTCGAAGGTCGGGTCCCAGGCCGGATCCGAAGATCCGGCCGGGGCCCTGACCGGTATCCGCTTCGGGGCGATTCCCTCCGCTTCCCCCGGCCTCGGCATCGCCGTCGGGGCCGAAGCCCTTCAAGTCCTGCCTGGGAGGCTTCCCTCGCCCGCCGCACAGAAGCTTGCGCATCCATCCGGCCGGCGGGTTCCGCCGCCCTCGCCTCAACCTTCCGAAAGCGTCACGATCCTGGGGAGCGATGGCTTCGTCAGCGTCGGCGTCGGCCTTTGAAAGATCGGGGCGTTGCCGCTCCGGCCCCCTCCGGCCACGCCCGACAATTCTCACGGATCGGCGAGTCGGCCAAGCGGATTCCGCCTGTGGAAAACGAGGATAACGGGGACGAAACGGCCCTCCGGCTCAGCCGCCCTTGCCGCCCTTCCTGGCCCCGGCGGAGCGGGGCTTCGCCGCCGCCTTCCTGCCCCCGCCGCCGCCTTTCGGCTTGGCGCGCGGGGCCGGCTTCGCGGGCTTGTCCTCGTCGGCCGCCGCCCAGGCGTCGATCGTCTTTCGGGCGACGTCGACGGCGATGGCGCGAAGCGCGCTGGCGAGGCCGCTCGCCTCGCGGGTCGCCTCCTCGACCGCGTCGGCCGCCGCCGTCCCCGCCGCCGCCGCGCCCTCGCGCATGCCCTTGCCGTCCCTCAGAGCCGCCGCCGCGGCGAGCATCGCCGCCGCCACCGCCTCGCTGACCGCCGGGCTCTGCGCGGCTTTCAGCGCTGCCTTGCCCGCCTTGCGCAGCGGCTTGGGCAGCTTGCCCTCCTTGCCGCCTTTCTTGCCCTTCTTGTCCTTGCCCATCTTGAAGCTCTCCTATTCCACGACGATTCGCGCCCTCATGCCGATCACCCGGCGGAACAGATTGTCGCCGCTGACGGCGTAGCGGCCCGCCCTCGGCACGAAGGCGATCGTCTCGTCCGACAGCGGCGCCAGACGCAGCGCGCCGTGCCGGACCAGCGCTCGGTCGCGCCCGCGCAGCTCGATCGAGCGGAAGAAGGCCGGAGCGATGAAGGCATGGAGCTGCTCCGAATTGTTGACGAAGTGAAGCCGGACCGGCTCGCCGGCCTTGAGCCGGATCACCTGCGGGCGGATCTCGAAGCTGGTGACCAGCACGTCATATTCGGGCGCCAGAGTCCATTCCTGGGCGGCGGCCGGCGCGGCCGCGAAGAGCAGGAGCAAGGCGGGCAACAGGCGGCGCATTCCAACCCTCATCGACGTTCCGGCTCTTGCCCCAACGCTTAGCACGGGCGAAGGGAGGCGAGAAACTCTCCTCCCCCGGTTTTCCGGGGGAGGGGGACCATGCGCAACATGGTGGAGGGGCTCCCTTTCGCAGAAGGCCCCTCCACCGCCTTCGGCGGTCCCCCTCCCCTGCAAAGGCAGGGGAGGAACATCCCGGAGTCCCGATGAACCTGCTCCTCCCCCTCCTCGCCGCCGCCCTGGCCGCCGCGCCCGCCGCGGCTGCCGGTCTCTCGCCCGCCGAGCGCCGCATGGCCGTCACCGTCGATGCCGAGCAGGCGCGGACGATCGCCCTGCTCGAGCGGATGGTGAACCAGAATAGCGGCTCTATGAACCTCGCCGGGGTCGAGGCGGTCGGCCGGATGGTCCGCGCCGAGCTCGAGCCCTTGGGCTTCGAGGTCCGCTGGATCCCGATGGCCGAGGTCGGCCGCGCCGGCCACCTTGTCGCCGTCCACAAGGGCAACCGCCGCGGCAAGCGCCTGCTTCTGATCGGCCACCTCGACACCGTCTTCGAGCCCGATTCGCCGTTCCAGCATTTCACCTTGAAGGGCCCCGACAAGGCGGAAGGGCCGGGCGCCAGCGACGACAAGGGCGGCGACGCCGTGATGATCGCCGCGCTCCGCGCCATGCACGCCGCCGGCACCCTCAAGAACGCCGACATCACCGTCTTCATGACCGGCGACGAGGAGGATGCCGGCCGCCCGGTCTCGATCTCGCGCCGCGACCTCGTCGCCGCCGCCAGGGCCTCCGACGTCGCGCTCGATTTCGAAGGCCTCGCCCAGGAGGAGGGGCGGGACATGGGCTCGATCGCCCGCCGAAGCGCCGGCTCATGGGAAGTGCGCGCCACAGGCAGGACCGGCCATTCCTCGGGCATCTTCTCCGCCGCTTCGGGCAACGGCGCGATCTACGAGCTCGCCCGAATCCTCGAGGCGTTCCGCACCGAGCTCCCCGAGCCCAACCTCACCTTCAACGTCGGCCTGATCGTCGGCGGCGCCACCGCCTCGCTGGACGAATCCGGCATTCGCGGCCAGGCGACGGGCAAGACCAACATCATCCCGCCCATCGCCATCGCTCGCGGCGACATAAGGTCGCTGAGCCGGGAGCAAGACGAACGCGTGCGCTCGAATATGCGCGGCATCGTCTCGCGCCACCTCCCCGGCAGCGGCGCCGAGATCGTGTTCGTCACCGATCCCTATCCGCCGATGGCGCCGACGCCCGGCAACCGCGCGCTCCTCGACCGGCTCAACCTGGTCAACCGCGACCTCGGTCTTGCCGAGATGGGCGTGCTCGATCCGCTGAGGCGCGGCGCCGGCGACATCAGCTTCGTCGCCGAATATGTCGACGGTCTGGTCGGCCTCGGCACCGCCAGCACCGGCGACCACGCTCCCGGCGAGACCGTCGACCTCGCCTCCATCCCCCGCCAGGCGAAGCGCGCCGCCATCCTGATGTCCCGCCTATCGAAGGAGCCGCGTGACAAGCGGCGCTCGGAGCCGACGGCATGAAGCCGGGAGTCTGGGCGGCCTGGACGGCTCTCGCCGCGGCGCTTGCCTATGACGCGGCGCAGATCCTGGAGGTCTCCGGCCTGCTCCGCGATCCGCTCGACCGGATCCTGATCTTCGCCCCGTCGCTGCTGCTCGCGCCGGCCTTCGTCGTGGCCGTCTCGGCAACGCTCGATGGCGCGACCCCGGAACAACGGACGTGGCGGCGGGCGAGCACCTGCCTGGCGCTGCTCTACGCAGCGATGGTCGGCTTCGTCTACGTGGTCCAGCTCGGTGCCGTCATCCCGGCCGACCTCGCCGGCGGCCGCCCCGATGTGACGCCCTTCGCCTGCTGCGCGCCGGGCCGCCCCCTGACCTCCGTCGATCTCCTCGGCTACACCTACATGGCCGTTTCGCTTCTCCTCCTGGCACCGACCTACCGCCGGCCGGCGCTTCGGACCCTACTCGTCGCCAACGGTCTGCTGGCGCCGATCCTGATCGGACAGCTGCGATGGCCCGCGCTGATCTGGCTCGGCGCGCTGTGGATTCCGTTCTTCGCCGCCGCGATGGTCCTGCTCGCGCTCGAGCTCGGCCGCCGGCCCGACGCCGTCACTCGCGAGGGGCTTGCTCGGGAACGCTAGCCGCCGAGTTGGCGGCGCCTTGGTAGCCGATCCCTTGCAACCCCTCGCGCGTTGGGGGATGCTACCGCAAATTGTCGCCTCGTCCTGGCGAGGAAGGGAGCCCAAGGATGCGAGGCCGTGCCGAAAGTCTCTGGCGCGCCGCCATCGTCACCCTGCCGCTGCTCGCCTCGGCCTGCACCTTGCCGCTCGACGAGGCGGCGCGCTTCCGCGCCGGCCTTCCGGCGCTCGAGGGTCGCCCCGTCGCGCTGCTGGAGCGGGAGCTGGGACCGCCTGCCGGCGAGCCGCCGGCGCCCGGCGCGCCGCGCCGGTGGGGCGTGTTCGTTATGGGCTTCGGCATGCCGGGCGGCGAGTGCGATATCGAGGCGGCGGTCGATCCGGCCGACCGGATCCGCTCCGTTGCGATGACAGGCGACGCTTATATTTGCGGTGACCTGATCGCGAGGCTGCGCAAGGACCCCCGCCGCTACGCCGCCGACCCGACCCTCGCCGCTCGCGAGCGCGAGGAGAGCCGGACGATGCTCGACCGCCTCGTCGCCGCCCGCCGGGAGCTCAACGCCAACAGCGCCAAAGACTGTCCGCCGACGTCCCGGACGCCGCCAAAATAGCGCCCGCCGTCCGACTCACCGCATCCGGTAATGATCGGCGAGCCGGTCGAGGGCCATCTGCAGGACCAGCTTGCCGGCGCGGGCGGGCCAGCCGAGCGCCGTCTCCGCGTCGCGCATGCCCTCTCCGGCGCACACAATCCGCCAGGCGATGTCCCTGAGGCCCGGCCCGATCGCCGACGTCGCCGCCTCGAAGCGCCGCCGCGCCGCCATCTGCCGCTTGCCCGGCGCCATCTCCTCAGGCGCCCCGCGTCGGCCCCGGTCTGCCGGCGGCGCGTCCCACACCATCGTCACCATGGGCGGCAGCTGCGCCGTCTCCCAGTCGGCGCGAAGCTGCTCGCCGGCGGCCAACTGCCGCGCCGTCACGTGGCCGCGCGCGTGCAGCCAGCCGAGCGGCGATTCGGCGAGGTTGACCGTCACCGAGCGAATCGGCACGCCTCGCGTCCGACCGGCCCGCCTTTCCCGCCCGTCCTCGGGCAGCGGCCGCTCGGTCAGCAGCCTGTTCTCCTTACGTTTTATCCCGTTCACCTTGGCCACGCTCGGTCTCCGCGAATCACCTGCACGAAGACCTTGCCATTTGGGCTAGGGTGTAGGAAAGTTAAATAACCACCTGGGTTCCGGAGGCAGACCATGATCACGCGCATTCGCGAAGTTCGGCGGGCCAAGAAGATGACCTTGCAGGACGTCGCCGACCGCTGCGATCCGCCGACCACGCCGCAAACGATCGGCCGGCTCGAGACCGGCACCCGCACGGTGTCGGTCGGCTGGCTCAACCGCATCGCCAGGGCGCTTGGAGTCCAGGCCGGCGACCTCGTCCAGCTGCCGGACCGCGAGGACGTGCCGCTCGCTGCTTATCTCGACCATGACGGCGCTCACGCCCCTCGCCGCGCGGGAGTCGTCGTGCCGCCAAGACCGGAGCCGGGCATGATTGCGGTCAACCTCCTTTCCGGAGTCGGCGACTATCGCACAGGCGACGAGATCTGGTGCCTGCGCCTCGGCCCGGAGCAGTTCGGCCGAGCGCTGAACCGCGACGTGCTCGTTCCGCGCCCCGCCGGCCGCTATCTGTTCGGCCGGCTTATCGGCCGCGAGGACGGCAAGCTCCATTTGCTGCCGCTCGGCGCGGGGCAGCGCCAGCTGGTGATCGCCGATCCGCCTTGGCTCGCCGCCGCCGCCAAGCTCATCCGCAGCCTCTAGTCCCGAACGGAGGCCGCGATGCCCAGCCTCGTCCTCGGCTCCGACCGAGTCCTCGCCCCCGGCCGCTTCCTCTGGCTCCGGGCGCTTGGCTGGGGCCTCGCGTTGTTCGCCCTGGTACTACTGGCCGGCACCGCGGCCGCCCTCGCGGTCGCCTGGACGGGTGCGCGCCTGGCCGGGGACCGCGCCCTGATCCTGTTCTCGCCGGGGACATCTGTGGGTCAGCTCGCTTATGTGGCGATGGTCCCGGCAACGCTGGCGGCCTATGCCGGTCTCGTGCGCTTCGGCGAGCGCCGCGCCGTATCGGAGCTTGCCCTCGATCTTGCGGCGGTCGTCGAGATCCAGATCGGCCTCGCGCTCGGCGCGGCGATGATGGCGGTCGCGGTCGCGCTGCTTCTGATCGCCGGCGCGGCGACCTTGGCGCCGCAGCCCGTCACCTCGATCTGGAACGCGGTCGCGCTCAGCCTCCAGTCGGGCTTCGTCGAGGAGGTTCTGTTCCGCCTGGTCGTGCTGCGCCTGCTTTGGCGGGCGTTCGGCCCGTGGCCCGCGCTCGCCCTCTCGGCCCTGCTGTTCGGCCTGCTCCACCTCGCCAACCCGAATTCGAGCTGGTTCGCCGCGATCGCCATCGCGGTCGAGGCGGGGATCATGCTCGCCGCCTTCTACATCCTGACCGGCCGCCTGTGGGTTTCGATCGGCGTCCATGCGGGGTGGAACTTCACCCAGGGCTGGCTGTTCGGCGCCGCCGTCTCCGGCACCAACGACTTCTTCGGCGGACCCCTCTCCCTCCACCCGGCGGCGGGAATGCCGCAGTGGCTGAGCGGCGGAGCGTTCGGCCCCGAAGCCAGCTTCGCCGGGCTTCTCGTCGGCACCGCCGTCGGCCTCTTCACCCTCCATCTCGCCTGGCGGCGCGGCCGCTTTCGGGCCGGGTGAGCTTGCCTGCGCCCGCCCGAACTGGCATCGGCGAGCGGATGCCGGCGGCGGCGGGCGCTTAGCTCAGCTGGTAGAGCATCTCGTTTACACCGAGAGGGTCGGCGGTTCGAGCCCGTCAGCGCCCACCAGCCGCGGCCGCTAGAGCACGAACGGCGTGATCCGCTGAACCGCCTTCAGATAGCTTTCGAGCGCCGCCGCGGCTTGCTCGGACAGCTCGATGAACACGCGGCGCCCGTCTTCGGGATCGGCGACACGCACGAACAGACCCTGGTCGCACAGGGCCTTGATCCATCTGAGCGCCGTCGTCGGCGGCACCGCGGCGGCGATGCACAGGCTGGAGACGGCGACCTGCTGCCTCTCGAGCCGCGCCGCCATCAGGTCGAGCAGCATGTCCCATGCGGGATCGGCGAACAGGTCGCGCTTGAAGAAATGGTCGCGCATCCGGCGGGCGCGGATCATCGCCCTTATCTGCCCGGCCTCGAGCCGCTGGGGGTCTCCGTCGTGACTCTCAAGCCCAGCCATCGCCGCCGCGGCGGCCTCGTCCTCCGACAAGGCGGAGAGCAGGGAGGCGATTCGTCCCACCTCCTCGCTCAGCTGCTGGAGACGCAATGTCGCCTGCGCTTTGTTGACGTCATGAAGGCGCAGCGGCGGCCGCTGCGCTGCCAGGACGAGGGCAGTCAGGCGTTCGGACGGATCGGCGTCGATCAGGTGCTGCACGCGCGGATGAAGGCCCGCGGTCAGGCGGTCCGCGACTTCCAGCGGCCCCGCGGCGATGGCGCCGAACCGTCCTTCCTCGGCGCCGGCCTCCAGTTGCTCGCGCAGCGCGTCCAGTCCCTGATGCGCCTCTCCGTCCGCCGCTAGAACGACGACGTCGACGCAGGCCTGCCTGCGCAGGCGCTCGATCCCGTCTTCGACGGCGGCTGTATCGACCAGACGGAATCCCGCGAGGCTGCCGGTCTCCAGCCAGGGCCTTGCGGCTTCTTCGCTGCCGAACAGGAGAAACGTCGGGCGCGCGTCGTACCCGATCTCCGCGAGCGATTCCGTCCTCGTGCCGCTCATAACCACGCCCCTCGCTTCCCCGGCCGACAGATTGCAGCCGTTCCGGAGGAAATGCTGCGCCTGCTTGGTCCATTATGGATGAATTGGGCGGCCGTCGCACGGCGTGTCGAGGAGGCCGCTCTGCGTTCGGCCTCGCGTCGGAAGACCGGCAAGCGACGACGGGACGGCGCCCGCGCGCGAGCGGTTCGGGGCTTAGTCCCTCGAACGCCTCCAAACTGTCGCCATTTTATGTCCATTTTGGACAAAACTCGGACCATCGCTCATGAAGTGATCCACTCGACGGCGGCCATCGCGTGCAACGCCGTCGTGTCGTAGACGGGAAGGACCGTGGCGCCGGGATCGACGAGCAGCACCAATTCGGTGCAGGCGAGCACCGCCGCCTGCTCCCGCGCCTGGGCCATTTCGGTGAGGCAGGTCTTGAGCCGGCGCTGTGCGTTGCGGGTTACCTGTCCCCTCGCCAGCTCCTCGAAAATGATCCGGTCCATCTCGTCGGCGGTGCTGGACGGCGGAGGGCTGAGCTTGACCCCTTTCGCCTCGATCCGGTCGCGCATGAAGGCTTCGCTCATCGTGAATCGGGTGCCGATAAAGCCGGCTTTCCTGACTCCGTCGGCGGCGAGCCGCTCGCCCACGATGTCGCCCATGTGGAGGAGCGGAATGGAGACCGCGCCGGCGACGTCGCCGGCGACCTTGTGGCCGGTATTGGAGCAGATGATGAGGCCCTCGGCCCCCGCGCCCTCGAGCCGCCGGCCCGCGGCCGTCAGGATTTCCGCGACACGGTCCCATTCCCCGGCGAGCTGCAGCGGCGCGACCTGGCCCAGGTTCAGACTCTCGATCACGAGCGGCGCCGAGGCGAGGCCGCCCAGCTTCTTCGCCACGCCCTTGTTGATCTGCTCGTAATAGAGGGCGGTCGAGAGCCAGCTCGTCCCGCCGATCATGCCCAACTTGCGCACTTCGCCCTTCCGTCCGGCCCGGCCCGGGCCATTTTCAACCGGCATTCGCGAGAATGTGCAAGGGCGCGCCCCCGCCGCAGCCGACGCTTCGGGGGCTTAACGCGGCGGGCCGTGGCGCGGAGCGCTCAGCCCAGGGCTTTCACTATTTCCTCGACCATCTTCTTGGCGTCGGCGAGCAGCATCATCGTGTTGTCGCGGTAGAACAGATCGTTGTCGACGCCGGCATAGCCGACGCCGCCCATCGAGCGCTTCACGAACAGCACCGTCTTGGCCTTCTCCACGTCGAGCACCGGCATGCCGTAGATCGGCGACGATTTGTCGGTCTTTGCGGCCGGGTTGGTGACGTCGTTGGCGCCGATCACGAAGGCGACGTCGGTGCGCGCGAACTCGGAATTGATGTCCTCGAGCTCGAACACCTCGTCATAGGGCACGTTCGCCTCGGCGAGCAGCACGTTCATATGTCCCGGCATCCGCCCCGCGACCGGGTGGATCGCATATTTGACGCTCACCCCCTCCTTCTTGAGGAGGTCGCCCATCTCGCGGACCGCATGCTGCGCCTGGGCGACGGCCATGCCGTAGCCGGGGACGATGATGACCTGCTCGGCCTGGCTCATCAGGAAGGCGGCGTCCTCGGCCGAGCCCCGCTTCCAGGGCCGGTCGATCGCCGCTCCGCCGCCGCCCGCCACGGCATCGCCGCCGAAGCCGCCGGCGATCACCGAGATGAAGCTTCGGTTCATCGCCCGGCACATGATGTAGGAGAGGATGGCGCCCGACGAGCCGACCAGAGCGCCGGTGATGATCATCGCCGTGTTCTGAAGCGTGAAGCCCATCGCCGCCGCCGCCCAGCCCGAATAGGAATTGAGCATCGAGACGACGACCGGCATGTCGGCCCCCCCGATCGGGATGATCAGGAGGAAGCCGATGAGGAAGGAGAGCCCGGCGGCGGTGAAGAACACCCACGGGCTCTGGTCGGTGACGAAATAGCCGATGAGGCCGAGGATCAGCGCCAGCACGGCGAGGTTGATCACGTGCCGCCCCGGCAGCAGGATCGGCTTGCCGGACATGTTGCCGTTCAGTTTGAGGAACGCGATGATCGAACCGGAAAAGGTGATCGCGCCGATCGCCGCGCCCAGCCCCATCTCGACCCGGCTCACGCGGTGGATCTCGCCGGCGATGGCGATTCCGAACGCGTCCGGGTTCAGATAGGCCGCCGCCGCGACCAGGACGGCGGCGAGGCCGACGAGGCTGTGGAAGGCGGCGACGAGCTGCGGCATCGCCGTCATCGCGATCCGCCGCGCCGTCACCAGTCCGATCGCGCCGCCGAGCGCGATCGCCGCGACGATCTCCCCCACGGTCCCGTAGTTGAGCAGGGAGAGCGGCAGGTCGCCGGACGGCCGCGGATGGTAATAGAGCAAGGTCGTGATCACCGCGATCACCATGCCCGCCATGCCGATCCGGTTGCCTCGCCGGCTGCTCACGGGGCTCGACAGGCCGCGCAACGCCAGGATGAAGCAGCCCCCCGCGATCAGATAGGCGAGCGCGACCCACGCCGGGAGAGCGGCCCCCTCCTGCATCAGCGCCGCTCCTTCTTCTTGTACATGGCCAGCATCCGGGCGGTCACCGCGAAGCCGCCGAAGATGTTGACGCTGGCCAGCACCACCGCCGCGAGCCCCAGCCATTTGGCGGTATGCCCGCCGGTCTCCGAAGCCGCCGCGGCCGCGATGAGCGCCCCGACCACGATCACCGAGGAGATCGCATTGGTCACCGACATCAAGGGCGTGTGCAGCGCCGGCGTCACCGACCAGACGACGAAATAGCCGACGAAGCAGGCCAAAACGAAGATCGACAGGATCGAGATGAAGTCCATTAGCGCAGCCTCACTGCCTCAACCCGGATTCCAGGTTCGAAACGGCCGCCTCGAAATTGGCCACCGCAGTGGCCGCCGCCGACGGATTTGAACAGACTCGAGAGGGAGAAATGACGGCGGTTCTGCCCGCTTGGGCCTGCGCCGGCCCATAGCGGCTGACGAGCGTTTCGGTTGCCAACGCGAGCCTGCGCTTCACATCCTCGAACCGTGGACGAAGCGAAGGATCGGCGCAAAGGCGATTGCCTGCCGCGGCTTGATAAGCCGAAGCTTCGTTGAACAGAATTGTCAATTTCGCGGGCATGGATGCGGGTGGGGGCCCTACCGCACAGCCCGTCGAAAGCAGGATCGTCAAGGCCACCGCGAAATATTTCATTTGCCCAGCCTCTCGTTCACCACCTGACCCCCCTGCGTCAGGCGCACGCCCCTGACGATCTCGTCGTCGTCGGGGAGCACCACCCGGCCCGCCTCCTTGTCCCAGAAGGCGGAGAGGAAGTTGTAGAGGTTGCGCGCGTAGAGGGCGGACGCATCGGCCGCGAGCCGGCTCGGCACGTTGCGGTGGCCGACGATCTTGACGCCGTGCCGCTCGGCCACCTGCCCGGCCTCCGATCCCTCGACATTGCCGCCCTGCTCGACCGCGAGGTCGACGATGACGCTGCCCGGCCGCATCGTCGCGACCTGCGCGTCGGAGATCAGCCGCGGCGCCGGCCGTCCGGGAATGAGCGCGGTGGTGATGACGATGTCCTGCTTGGCGATATGGCCCGAGACGAGCTCGGCCTGCTGCGCCTTCTGCTCGTCCGTCAGCTCGGCCGCGTAGCCGCCAGTCCCGACCGCCGTCAGGCCTTCCGCGAACACCGCCTTGGCGCCGAGGCTCTCGATCTGCTCACGAGTCTCGGGGCGCACGTCGGTCGCCGAGACGATCGCGCCGAGCCGGCGCGCGGTCGCGATGGCCTGCAGTCCCGCGACTCCGACCCCCATCACGAACACCCGCGCGGCGGCGATCGTGCCGGCCGCGGTCATCATCATCGGCAGCGCCCGGTCATATTCGGCCGCGGCATCGAGCACCGCCTTGTAGCCGGCGAGGTTCGACTGGCTGGAGAGGATATCCATGGACTGGGCGCGGGTGATGCGCGGCATGAACTCCATCGCCAGCGCCTCGAGCCCGGCGGCGGCATAAGCCTCCACCCGATCTCGCCGGCGGAACGGATCGAGCGCCGCGACGACCAGCGCGCCGACCCTCACTCCGGCAAGCGACGACGGCTCCGGCCCCTGCACGGCGAGGACGGCGTCGGCCTCCTTCAGCGCGTCTTCGCGGCCGCCGACGGTGGCACCGGCTGCCTCGAAATCCGCATCGGCGATCGATGCCGAAGACCCCGCGCCGGCCTCGACCGCCACTTCGGCGCCGAGAGCGATGAACTTCTTGACCGTCTCCGGCGTAGCCGCGACCCGGCGCTCGCTTTCCTCCGTCTCCCTAAGGACCGCGAGCTTCACTTATTTGCGGATCAGCAGGACGATGATGAAGGCGATGACCGCGCAAGCGATGGCGCTGATCCTGAACGCGAATACGAATTTCTCATAGCCTCGCCGATGAACCGTCAGCTCCTTGTCCGCATCGCCTTGCGCCGCCATTTTCATCCTCTCACGCTCGCTGGTCGCGGCGCCTTCTAACAATGCCGGGGCGGCGTGGGAAGCGCCCGCCGCGCCGATCTCGTCGGGCCTTCTTCGGTTCGATTAAGCCCGCCTTTACCCCCTTTCGCTAGACCGGTCCGCGCTGGAGCCGAAAAGGGGTATCGATGCGGCCGGATCCCACCCGTTGCCTGTTGCTGATCGACGACGAGCCCGCCCAGCGCCGGCTGGTCACCGCCATCGGCGCCCGCGCCGGCTGGTGGGTGCGCGGCGCCAGCGACGTCGACGCCGCCGCCGCCCTGCTCAAGGACCCCGAGCAGCCCAAGGCCGACGCCATCCTGCTCGACCATTGGCTCCCCGGCGAGGCCGGCACCGAGCTGATCCGCGAGATTCGCGCCCTCGCCCCCGAGCTTCCGCTGCTCGTCATGACCGCCCAGACCTCGGTCGCCGTCGCGGTCGACGCGATGCGCGCCGGCGCCAGCGATTTCCTGGTCAAGCCGATCGCGCCCGACCGGCTACTCGCGGCCCTCAACTCCGCCACCGATCGCCGCCAGCGCAACGGCGAGCTCCGTCCGCTCTCCGAGAAAATCTCCAAGCCGCTCTCGTTCGACGAGATCGTCGGCTCGGCGCCCCGGTTCCGAGCCGCCATGGCGGTCGCCGCCAAGGCCGCCCGAGCCCGGGTCTCGGTGCTGATCGAGGGCGAGAGCGGCTCGGGCAAGGAGGTGATCGCCCAGGCGATCCATTCGTCCAGCCCGCGCGGCAAGAAGACGATGATCACGGTGAATTGCGGCGCGATCCCGG
>JAXDPL010000177.1:0-4802 GCA_034668385.1 Sphingomonadales bacterium
CCGGCCTCGTGGAAGGCATCGACGAAGGCCTGCATGACGTCGGGCCGGATCATGTCGGCGCCGTTGCCGGCGACCCGCCAGCGCGACAGGTCGAAGCGCTCGGCGACATTGGTCTGGCTGGAGACCCGGCGGGCGCAGATGTCGTAGCCGAAGGTCGGCGAGTAGGAGAGGGTCGTGCCCTGGTTGCGGCTGATGAGATCGAGCCAGGCCAGCGGCCGGCGGGCGAAGTCCTCGGTCTTGAGGTAGTCGGTCGAGACCTGGTTGGCGGTCGGCGAGAGCAGGCAGCCGACCAGGCCCATGTCGTGATACCAGGGCAGCCAGGAGACGCAGCGGTCGCCTTCGACCACTTCCATGCCGATGCTGTGCGCGGCGAGATTGTTGAGCAGGCCGCGGTGGGTGACGGCGACTCCGTGCGGGAAGCGGGTCGAGCCGCTCGAATATTGCAGATAGGCGATCTCGTCCGGATCGGCTTTCGGGAGTTCGGCCGGAGGCGCCGTCCGCGTCGCGAAGGCCTCCCAATCGAGGCCCTTCACCCCCGCAGCTTCGGCGGCGGCGCCGGCTAGGCCGGCCAGCTCGAGCGGGTAGAAGAGATGGCTCGGATCCGCGCTCTTCAGCTGGACGGAGAGCTGGTCGATATAGGAATCGCGGCCTCCGAACGAGGTCGGTAAAGGCAAGGGCACCGGCCAGGCGCCGGCATAGACGGCGCCGAAGAACAGAGCGGCGAATTCCGGTCCCGTCTCGGCGACGAGGGCGATGCGGTCGCGCGGCTTCACGCCTTCTGCGATCAGCCGCCGGGCGGCCGCGAGTGCATCCTCGCGCAGCTCGCGGAACGCATAGGCCCGCACCAGCACGCCGCGCGGATCGTGGAAGTTGAGCCCGCGAACCCCCTGCGCCGCATAGTCCAAGGCCTCGCCGACCGTGTCGAAATCGGCGAAGCGGCGCGGCAGCGTGTCGTCGGTAGGCGTCGGGGCGATCGTTTCCGGCACTGCTCTCTTCAACCTCTTGGTCTTCGAAGGGGCGTCATCGCCCGGGCGCGTCCCGATCCGGGAAGGCCGTTTATAATCGGGTTTGACTATGGCACAAACATGGCGGGTGAAAGCTGAACGGAACCGCAAGCCCCGCCCGCCGCTCGACGAGGAGGGGCTGGAGCGGATCGCCCTCTTCTATGCGGGCCGCTACGCGACGACGCGCGCCAGGCTCGACGCCTATCTGCGCCGAAAGCTGAAGGAGCGGGGCTGGGGCGGCCCGGGCGAGCCTCCGCTGGACCGGCTGATCGAGCGTTTCGCCGCCCTGGGCTATGTCGACGACCGCGCGTTCGCGACGGCGCGCGCCGCCTCGCTGGGGCGGCGCGGCTATGGCGAGCGGCGGGTCGTCCAGGCATTGCACGCTGCCGGCATCGCTGAGGCGGACGCGGCGCCGGCGCTCGAGCGGACCCGGGACGAAGCCCTGGCGGCGGCGCTGCGTTTTGCCGAGAAGCGGCGGCTCGGCCCGTTCGCCTCCCAGGCCCCGGACCGGGAGACGCGGCGCAAGGCGGCCGCGGCGATGCTGCGCGCGGGCCATGGCTACGACGTCGTGCGGCGTATCCTCGACGCACCGCCGGGCGAGCTGATCGATCCCGAAATCCCATAAAAAGACGCCGAAACAGTTCACAAGCGCGCAAAAGCCATGATAGTCCTCCTGCCGAAACCAGGATCCGAACCGACCGAAGGATGAACACGCGCCGGGAAAAGCTGGCAGAACCGCCCGCCGGCGACCCCGGCGAGGAAGCGCGTGTGCCCGAAGGCGCGCCCGACGCCCCCTCGGACGAGGGGCTGATCCCCGTCACCGGCACGATGAAGTGGTTCGACGCCACCCGCGGCTTCGGCTTCATGGTGAGCGACGCGGTGGAAGGCGACGTCCTCGTCCATTTCAGCGTGCTCAAGGAGCATGACCGGCGCAGCCTGCCCGAAGGCGCCGTGGTCGAATGCCTGGTCGTCCGGCAGGAGCGCGGGCTTCAGGCGCGGCGGGTGCTGTCGATCGACCTCTCGAACGCCGTGGTCGCGGACCTCCAGCGGCCCGCCGCTTCCTCGCCGCGCGAGCGGGTCGATCCGGCGGCCCTGCTCGATGAGGCCGGCGCCTTCGAGCCGGTGCGGGTCAAGTGGTTCAACCGGCTCAAAGGCTACGGCTTTCTGGTTCGGGACGAAGACGAGAGCCAGGACATCTTCGTCCACATGGAGACGGTGCGCCGCGGCGGCCTCACCGACCTTGCGCCCGATCAGCCGCTCCGCGCCCGCATCGCGGCAGGCCGCAAGGGCCCGCTCGCCGTCGAGGTCGATGCCGGCTGATCCCGCGGTCCCGCGAGGCTTGCGCGCCGGCCCGCAACGGCGCTAGGCGGCGGCGATGGGCTTCTGGAAGAAGATTTTCACCTGGTGGGACGGCGCGACGATCGGCACCGCGCTGGAGATCCGCCGCCTCGGCCGCAAGGTCGGCACCGACGACCAGGGCAATATCTATTACGCGGCCAAGAAGGGCGGCCGTCGCTTCGTCGTCTACAACGGCCCGAACGACGCCAGCCGGATCCCGCCCGAATGGTATGCCTGGCTCCACCACCAGATCGACGGCGTGCCGGACGAATCGTTGCCGCCGCCGCCCAAGTTCCTCAAGCCGCCGACGCCCAACCTCACCGGCACCCCGTTCGCCTACCGTCCCTCGGGCGCCATCGAGCGCGGCCGCCAGCGCGCGGCGGCGAGCGGCGACTACGAGGCGTGGACTCCGGACAAGGCATGAGGCGCGCGGCCCGTTTCGCGGCGCTTGCGGCGGGGCTCGCCGCGCTTTCCGGCTGCCATAAGACGCCGGCCGGAGGGCAGGGAGGCGGCGAGGCGCAGATCGTCGACATCCCCCAGACGATCGTCTCCGAAGCGCCCGGCACCACTCCGATGAAGGACCGGGTGGCGGTGATCGGCCTCCTGAACAAGCGCAACGGCCTGTCGCGCGACCTGGTCATGAAGCCGGGCCAGGCCTTCCGGGTCAAGGACGTCATCGTCCGGCTGCGCGCCTGCGAGACGACGGCGCCGTGGGAGGCGCAGAAGCTGACCGGCGCCTTCGTCCAGGTCTTCATCCGCGACACCCACGGCGACTTCCGCCGGCGCTTCTCGGGCTGGCTCTACAAGGAGACTCCGTCGCTGAACGTCGTCGAGCACCCGGTCTACGACGTCTGGGTCAAGAGCTGCGCGATGACGCACCCGGAAGCGGGCGCGTCGACCGTCCGCGCCGGATCGGCGGCGAGCAGCCGGTCGAGCGCGCCGAATTCCGCGCCTTCCTCCCGCACCGCCACTCCGGCCGCGACGCCCGCGCCCTCCGCGCCGGCGCCCCCGATCGCCGAGGCCAACAACGCGACGTAATCCTGCTGGCTGATCTCGATCGCGCCGAGGCTGCGCAGATGCTCGGTCATGAATTGGCAGTCGAGCAGACGGTGGCCGCCGACCTTGAGCCGGGCGACGAGCCAGGCGAGCGCCACCTTGGACGCGTCGCGGCGGCGGGAGAACATGCTCTCGCCGAAGAACGCGCCGCCGAGCGCCACTCCGTAGAGACCGCCGGCCAGCTCGCCGGCCTGCCAGCATTCGATCGAATGGGCGCGGCCGAGGCGGTGGAGGCAGACGAAGCTCTCCTCGATCGACCGGTTGATCCAGGTCTCGTTCCGCTCGGCGCAGCAACGGATGACCTCGGCGAAAGCCCGATCCGCGGTGACCTCGAACGCGCCGGCGCGCAGGGTCTTGCGCAGCGAATGCGACAGGCGGAAGCCGTCGATCGGGATGATCGCCCGCCGCTTCGGCTCGACCCAGAAGACCTCGTCGGTGTCGCGTCCGTCCGACATCGGGAACACGCCGATCGCATAAGCGCGCAGCAGCATGTCGGGATCGATCATGAGCGGCGCTTGTCGCGCTGCGCGGCGGAGGTCAACGCCGTTCGGGCACCTCAGCGATCGGGGCGCGGCGCGCGGTCATGCAGGCGGCGGCGAGGGCGATCGCCAGGACGCCCGAAAACAGCGCGGGAACCGGCAGGATGAGCCGCCAGGCGATGATGCCGCTGGCCAAAGCGGCGAGCGCGAAGGCGGCGATCATCCCGCGAAGCCGGGCGGGATCGCTCCGCGCCAGCGAGGCCATCTGCCACAGCACCACCGTCTGCAGGAGCATGAAGACGCTGATCGTCCAGCCCATGCCGAGATAGAGATCGAGATAGGAGCGGCTCACCCCCATCGCCGGGAAATGGACGTCGGTCATCGCCTTGAGGACCGCATTGTCCTCGGTCGGCGACCATTTCTGCAGTCCGCCGACCGAATGGCCGACGGTGAACAGCAAGGAGATGATCGAAGCGATTCGAAGCGTCAGACTGGTCGTCATGAACCGGCCCTCCCCGCGAGGGGTTCTAGGCCGCGACAGGGCCCCGCTACAATATCTCCTGCACTTTCTCCTTCGGCCGGCAGAGGCGCACGCCCTTCTCTGTCTCGACCAGCGGCCGCTCGATGAGGATGGGGTCGGCGACCATCGCGTCGAGCACCGCCTCCTCGTCCCCCGCCTCGCGCAACGCCGCGGCCGCGTCCTCGCGGCTGCGCAGCCCTTCGCTGGGCTTGAGGCCGGCGCGCCCGTAGAGCCGCTTCAGCTCGTCCCGGCTCGGCGGGGCTTTCAGATATTCGACCACCTTCACGTCGGCGCCCGATTCGCGCAGCAGCTCGAGCGTGTTGCGGGACGTCCCGCAATTGGGGTTGTGGTAGATGGTCGCCTTCATGCGCGCCGCGCCTCCTCGATGAAGTCGGCGTCCCGCCG
>JAXDPL010000178.1:0-8010 GCA_034668385.1 Sphingomonadales bacterium
AGGCGGCGGCGGTGGCGAAGCTGCTCGAGCAGCGCGGCTTCGAGGTCGTCCGGCTGATCGGCGACTCGGTCACTCCTGACCAGGTCGTCGAGCGGGTGCTGGAGGGCGGCTGGACCGTCCTCCACGTCTCCGCCCACGGCGAATATGATTATCCGTTCCGCTCCGACCGCAACGCCGCCAAGGCCAAGGGCTGGGACGGCGACTGGGCCCATTTCGAGGGGCCGCGCCACACCGGCATCGTGCTCGGCGACAAGCTCACCCTGTCGCCCTCGATCCTCCAGGCGATGCCCGAGCCGCCGGTCTTCGCCTTCATCAATTGCTGCAGCCTCGCCACCGTCGACGCCGACGACGAGGCGCGGCTGCGCGCCGCCTCGCGTCCCGATTTCGCCGCCTCGTTCGCCGCCGAGCTGATCGCGCTCGGCACCCGCGCGGTGATCGCCGCCGGCTGGGAGGTGAGCGACCAGGGCGCCCTGGTCTTCGCCAAATCGATCTATCGGGAGCTGCTCGACAACGCTTTGGGCTTCGGCGACGCGGTTCGGATCGCCCGCGGCGACGTCCACGCCGCCGATCCGGGCGACGCCACCTGGGGCGCCTTTCAATGCTATGGCGAACCCGACTGGCGCTTGCGGCCCGAGGCCGAGCCCAAGGCGCGGCGCCGGCCGTCGCCGGTCTTCGCCTCACCCGCGGAAGCGATCGCCGCGGTTCAGGGCCTCGCCGGCCAGGCCCGGGTCGGTGGCGAGCGCGAAGCCGCCCGGGCGGACCTGCTGGCCCGCCTGCAGGCCCTCGCGCACGCCGTCGCGAAGCGCGGCTGGGAGAGCCGGGACGGAGTCGCCGAGCAGATCGCCCGCGCCTTCACCGCCCTCGGCGAGGAGGAAAAGGCGATCGACTGGTTCGAGCGCGCCCTGGCCGACGACGCGGCGCCGTCGCTTCGGGTCATCGAGACCCTCGCCCGGCTGCGTCTCCGCCAGGCGTTCCGGCCCTCGGACGAGCCGCCCGCCGTCGCCCTCGCCCGGATCGAGAATATCCGCGAGCAATTGACCCTGCTCTGCACCGTCGCCGGAGCAACCGCGGAGCGACTGTCGCTGATCGGCGCCGCCGCCGACCGCGCTGCCCAGCTCGCCCGCGGCGAGGTGCGCGACACCGAGCTCGCCCGGATGCGCGACGCCTACCGGCAGGCCTGGAAGCTCGGCCGCGACCGCGATGCCGTCCGTGCCTACCCCGCCGCCCTTCTGTCGGTGACCGCGAGCGTCCTCCTTGCTCTGCGCTCCGGCAAGGATTCCGAGGCTTGCCGCGAGGAACTCGAGACGCTGGCCGACGAGCTGGCGAAGCGCACCGCGCCCGGCGATTATTGGCGGACGGTGAGCGAGATCGCCCACCGCCTGCTCGCCGCCCTGATCGACCAGGGCGTCTCGCCCGAGACGGCCAACACTCTGGTCGCCGAATTCCGCCGCGCCGGCGAGGAAGCCGGCGCCGAGCTCCCCGGCGACGCCCTGCTCGAGCCGATCCGCCTCATCGCCGCGGTTCTCCGCGACCGCGACAGCACAAGGCCGATCGCCGAATGGGTCACCTCGATCGAGACAGCGCTGGCGCGGCCGGTGGGCTGAACCGCTCATCCTGAGGAGGGACTGAGCCCGGCGAAGGCCCGTCTCGAAGGACCCTCGCTATACCGTCCTTCGAGACGCCGCTTCGACTTCGCTCAGCGGCTCCTCAGGATGAGCGAAAGAGCATAAAGTCCCAGCCAGTCGCCCCCTAAACCACCCCGTTCTTCCGGAAATGCGCGAGGAGCCGCGCCCAGCCGTCGTTGGCATCCTTCTCGTTGTAGCTGGCGCGGTAGTCGGCGTGGAAGCCGTGCTGGGCGTCGGGATAGACGATGATCTCCGAGCCGGTCTTGCCGGCCGCCTTGAGCGCCGCCCGCATCGCCTCGACGTCGGTCTGCGCGATGCCCTGGTCGAGGGCGCCGTAGAGGCCGAGCACCGGCGCCTTCAATTCGCCGGCGCGGGCGATCAGCGGCTTCAGCTGCCCGTACCAGGCGACCCCCGCCCGGATGTCGGGATCGACCATCGCCGAGCGCCAGACCACGGCGCCGCCCCAGCAGAAGCCGGTGATCCCGATCCGCTCCCCCTTCACGAAGCCCTGCGACTTCAGCCAAGCGGTGGTCGCCCGGACGTCGCCGTCGACCTGGTCCGGCGTCGCCTGCGAGACCACGGGGCGGATTTGGGCGATGTCGGTCAAAGCCGGAAGGTTGACCCCCGAACGGTAGAAGAAATCGGGCGCGATCGCGACGTACCCCAGCTTCGCCAGGCGCCGGCAGACGTCCTTGATGTAATCGTGGATCCCGAAAATCTCGTTGACGACGACGATGGCGGCATGGCGCCCTTTCCCTTTCGGCCGCGCTAAATAAGCGGGCAGCGGCTTCGCCGCCCCGTTGTGGACAAGCATTTCGTCGATCTGGAGGCCCTCGCCGGGCGTCGTGATCGGTGACGCCTCGGCCGAGACGGCAGCGAGGGCGTAGCCGGCGAAGAACAAGCTCGTCGCGGCGCGGCGGGTAAGGTGGAAATCCTCGGGCTCGCTGCCCTCCGGGCGGGTCAGATGATCCATAGCTCGGTCTCCTCGGCCCCGCTCTTTCGCGGCAAACCGCGCCTCTGGCAAGCAAGCCGACACTAGGCTAGGGATCGCCGGTCCCCTCGGGAGAAGCAGCTTGAGACAGGTTCGAGACGAGAAGATCGTACGGCGGCCCTGGGCCACGCCGCGGGCGCGCAGGATCGGAACCGACTCCGCCTCGCACACCACCAATTCAGGGGCCGACGGCTCCGGCCTTTCCTAAGCGACGCTGCCGGCCGCGGCCGCGGCGCGGAGGATGTCCTCGAGCTTGGCCGCATTGCACTCCCAGCTGAAGCGGGCGGTCGCGCGTCGCACCGCCTCGGGCAGCGGTGGGGCGGACAGGATCTCGCGAACCGCGGCGGCGGCGGCCTCGGGGTTGGGCGGGACGATTCGCCCGCTGCCCTGCGCCTGGCCGATCACGCTCTCCGCGTCGCCAACCGCGGTGGTCACCACCGGCGTACCGCACGCCAGCGCCTCCAGCCGGACGTTGCCGGCGCCCTCCTGGGAGGAGAGGTGGAGCAGGACATCGGCCGCATTGTAGAGCCGCGGCAGCAGAGGGTGGGCGACCGAGCCGAGGAACCGCACCGCGCCGCTCACCCGCAACCGCGCCGCGAGGGCGGCGAGACGCGGTGTCTCCGGCCCGCTGCCGGCGAGGAGCAAGGTGCCGCGACCGATCCGGGCGAGAGTCTCGATCGCGAGATCCTGCCCCTTGCCCGGCGCGAGATTGCCGACGGCGAGCAGGAGCGGCGTCTCGGCGCCGAGGGCGGCCCGCGCGGCTTCGCGGTCGAGCGGACGGAAAAGGTCGCGGTCGAGGCCGGGCTCGTGGATGAGAATCCGCTCGCGCGGCAGGCCGATCCCAACCATCGAATCGCGCAGACTGGCGCTGATTGCGAGCAGCGCCCGGGCCTCGCCCCCGACCTCGGCCATCGCCCGGCGCAAGGCTGGCTGCAGCCCGAAGGTTTCGATGTCGCGGCCCCGCGCCTTGGCGGTGAAAGGGATTCCGAGGGCGCGGGCGAGCCGCCGCGCCACCGGCGCCTCGGGCCAGAACCATTCGGCATGGATCAGCTCGAAAGGAAAGCGGCGGTGGATCCACCGCACCGCGGGCAGCAGCGCCCGCGCCAGCAGCGTCGGCGTGAACCGCGGCGCGCCCGGAATATAGGCGGTGCGGGGATGATGGACTTGAAGGCCGCCTCGCTCCTCACAGGCGGGCACGGCGCGCAAGCCGCGATGCCGTAGCGACAAGGGGAAAGGCGGCAGCAGCACCGGCGCCAGCACTTCGACTTCGACGCCCTCGCGCGCCGCCAAGGCGACATTCTGCCGCTCGACGAAGTTGCCGTATTGCGGCCGCGCCGGATTGGGGTAGCGCGTCGAGAAAGAGAGCAGGCGGAGCATGGCGACCGCTGACCTTTTGGCGGACCGCCGGTTACCAGATGCGGGTGCGGTCCTCCGCCTTCAGATAATATTTCGCCGTCGCCGGCACGTTCCACGCCGCGTACCACGCATCGACGTTGCGAAGCGGCCCGACCACCCGGAAATTGTCCGGGCTGTGCGGGTCGGAGGCGACCTGCTGGCGGATCGCGTCGGGCCGGTACTTGCCGCGCCACGCCTGGGCGTAAGCGAGGAAGAAGCGCTGGTCGCCGGTCAGCCCGTCGATCACCGGCGCCGGCTTGCCGTGCAGCGAGGCGTGGTAGGCGTCGAGCGCGACCAGGATTCCGGCGAGGTCGGCGATATTCTCGCCCATCGTCAGCTTGCCGTTGACGTGCATCCCCGGCACCGGCTCGTAGCTGTCATACTGGGCGCCGTATCCCGCCGCCTGCGCCTCGAAGCGCTTCGCATCCTCGGGAGTCCACCAGTCGCGCACCGCGCCGGTCGCGTCGATCTTGCGGCCCTGGTCGTCGAAGCCGTGGCTGATCTCGTGGCCGATGACCGCGCCGATCGCGCCATAGTTCACCGCCGGATCGGCATTCGGGTTGAAGAAGGGCGGCTGGAGAATCCCGGCCGGGAAGACGATCTTGTTCTCGAGCCCGCCATTATAGGCGTTCACCGTCTGCGGGGTCATGCCCCACTTGGCGCTGTCGACCGGCCTGTAGAGGTCCTCGAGCGAATAGGCCCATTCGAAGGCGGCGCTGCGCTCGACATTCCCATAGAGGTCGGCGGGGTCGATCCTGAGGCGCGAATAGTCCCGCCACTTGTCCGGATAGCCGACCATCACCTTCATCCGTTCGAGCTTGGTCAGCGCCTGCGCCTTGGTCGCCGGGCTCATCCAGTCGGACGAGCGGATCCGCGCCGCCATGGCGATCTTCAGATTGGCGACCAGCTCGTTCATCTCCGCCTTCGACGAGGCGGGAAAATAGCGGTCGACATAGGCGCGGCCGAGCGCCTCGCCGAGCGTGCCGTCGAGCAGGCTCGCGCCCCTTTTCCAGCGCGGCCGGATCTGGGTGGCGCCGCTCAAGGTCTTCACGAACTCGAAGCGGCTGTCGACGAAGCGCTTCGAGAGATAGGGCGAGGCCTGGTAGGCGGTCTGGAACGCCTCCCACGCCTTCAGAGTGTCGAGCGGGGTCGCGGCGTAGAGGTCGGCGATCGCCTTGATCGCCGTCTTCTCCTGGACGATCATGTTGCCGGGCCGCGCGATCCCGGCGGCGGCGAGATAGGTCCCCCAAGGCAGCCCAGGCGCATAGGCCTGCAGCGCCGGAAGCATCATCGGGTTGTTGATCTTGTCGATGTCGCGGCGGTCTGCGACCGGCCAGCTCGCCTTGGCGATCGCCGTCTCGAGCGCGAGGATCGCGTCGGCGTTGGCGGCCGGGTTGGCGTATCCGACATTGGCGAGCGTCCGCTCGATGAAGGCGCGATAGGCGTCGCGCTGCGGCTTGAACGTGTCGGAGAGATAATAATCGCGGTCGGGAAGGCCGAGCCCGGACTGGCCGACGAACAAAACGTTCATATTCGGCTGCTTGGGATCGGGCGCGGCCTGGAGCGCGAAGAGGGAGCCTCCGAACGCGCCGTGCGAGCGGCCCATCAGCCGCGCCAAATCCGCCTTGCTGGAGACCGCCGCGATCATCGCCAGGTCCGCGGCAAGCGGCTTGGCATCGAGCGAATCGACCCGCGCCTCGTCCATGAAGCTCTTGTACATTCCGCCGATCGGCGTGGCCGGCGCCGCGCCCTCGATGATCGCGCGGAGCTGCTCTTGCGAGAGGTTGTAGACGTCGTAGCCGACCCCGGCCGAGCCCTGGTCCGCCGGGATCTCGGTCCGCGCCGCCCACGCGCCGTTCGCATAAGCGTCGAAATCGTCGCCGGGCTGCACCTTGGTGTCCCGCGCCGACAGGTCGACTCCCCACGGATCGTAGCTGGGTCCTTTGGTAGGTACCGTGGCGGTCGCCGCCGCCGTCGCCTGATCGCCCTCGCCATGAGCAAAAACCGCCTGAGCGGCGAACGCGACCGCGGCGGCGGAGGCAAGCAGAACCAGCTTCTTCATCGAAAAACCCCTTCCCGGAAAACCCTCACATCATAAGCGCCGCGCGGCATCGCGCAATTGCCCTGCGACCAAGACCTCCTCCCTGTCTGCAAAGCGGATGGGGAGGACAGGCCCTACTGGTCGCGCCACGCCCGCGGGTGTAGTCGGAACCGGGCGGACGAGGAGGGAACTCACATGTTGCTTTGGCTGATGGCGGCGGCGACGGGCGCCGGGGCGGACGTGGCTGCGGTGCGGACCGCGCGGGCGCGGTCCAACGCGGCGATCGCGATGCACCAGTTCGAGGATATGCGCCCGCTGCTGCTCCCCGATTACGTGCTCCTGCCGGGCTCGCTCGGCAAGGCGCTCGGCGTCGAGGAGGCCGGGCGCCGCCTCGCCACCGCTTTCGCCGAGCCCGGCTTCGTCACATACGTCCGGACACCGCGGCGGATCGTCCGGGCGACCTCGGGCAAGCGGGTCAGCGAGACCGGGACCTGGGTCGGCACCTGGCGCAAGTCCGACGGGACGATGCGGCTTTCCGGAATCTACCAGGCGATGTGGGTGCCGACGCCCGGCGGCTGGAAGCTCCAGAACGAGAGCTTCGTGTCGCTGCGCTGCACCGGCAGCAGCGCCTGCGTCGACTATTTCTGATGCGCGGCCCGCTCGCCGCCGCCACATTTCTGCTGCTCGCCGCCGCCCCGCCCCACCATCGCGCGGCGCCGGGACCGGCCGGCCATTACCGGCTGGCGGGCGGCCCGGACGTGGCGTCGGAGATCCTGCTCCGCCCCGACGGCCGCTTCCAATTCTTCCTGATGGAAGGCGCGCTCGACGAGCAGGCCCAGGGCCGCTGGACCGCGCAGGGCAATCGGATCGAGCTGGTGACCCTGCCCAAGCCGGTGCCGCCGGTGTTCAGCGCCGGACCGGTTACGAAGACCGCGGACGCGCCGCTCCGGCTCCGGGTCACCTGGCCGGACGGGCGCGGAATCGCCCTCATCGACCTGCGCGTCGGCTTCGATTCGGGCGATCCGCTCGAGGGCTACACCCAGGACGACGGCTGGAGTCTCGATCCCGCCGAGACCCGGGTTCCGCGCTGGGTCGAGCTCGGCCTCCAGATGTACAATATCGGCTACACCCGCTTTCCGGTCGACCTCGCGAAGGGCAACAATCTGGCCTTCGCCCTGACCCCGAACGGCCTCGGCACGATGGAATTCGACGACGTCGAGGTCGAGGCGGTGCCCGGCGCTTTGATCTTCCGCCGCGGCGGCCAGGAAGGGCGCTACGTCCGCCAGCCGCGCTGAAGTCCGAATTCACCTTTTCCCTCCTGGAGTCCCCCTGCGGGACAGCCGATTTTGCCCCGTTGCGGGGTCGCCCTGAGCGGGTCATTCGGGCTGCGACTGCCCCTTTTCGGCGGCAGCAGGTGACGGAGAAGACCATGCGCATTCTGAACGCGATCGAGCTGACCCAGGTCAGCGGCGGCTGCTGCGACTGCAGCTGCGGCGGCAAGACCAAGAACAACAACGGCTACGGCAACGGCCCCGAGTCCGGCCCGCCCCCGGGCAATTCGGGCGCGCACAACCCCCAGCTCACCACCTGGAACTCGGGCCCCAAGGGCCCCCGCTAACCCGGGACCGCGCCCCTTTAAGGGCGCGACGCGACACGACAGAGGCGCCTCGGCCGGCCCGGGGCGCCTCTTTTCGTCGTCACCGCCTTCGCCAGGATGACTAACCTCTCGACGACCCCCCTTTCCCTTCCCCCCTGTACTTAGTAAAAAAATACACTAGTGTATAAAACGGGACCGGGGAGGAGGGATCGGATGAGAGTGAGGCGGTGGTTGAAACGGATCGGGATCGGGGCCGTCGCCCTAGCGGCGTTCGGGCTGGCGACGGAAAGGCTGCTGGAGGTTCGCGACGCGCGCCGCTTCCCGCCGCCCGGCAAGATGGTCCGGATCGGCAACGGACGGG
>JAXDPL010000179.1:0-3265 GCA_034668385.1 Sphingomonadales bacterium
CGCGCCGTCTACAATGCCGGCCGCCAGGAGCCGCCGGAGCCGATCGCCGAGGCGCAGGCGGGAGCGGTGGCGGCGCTGCTCGGGATCACCCTGGGCGACGAGTCTCTGTCCAGCTGGCAGAACGGCAATCCGCTGTCGAAGCGGCGAGTCGCCGCGGCCGTCGAAGGCTCGGGATTGCGCGCGAGGCCGCTGCGCCAGGCGCGGAGCTGGGGCTATCAGCGGCTCGAGGCGAAGAGCACGATCGTCATCCTCGACGCCGCGCCGCCGCCGGCCAGCCGCGCGTTCTCCGGCGGCTGCGCCTCGACCCTCGCCTTCGAGATGAGCGACGGCGCCAGCCGGATCGTCGTCAATTGCGGCGGTCCCGGCCGCGCCGTCGATGCGCTTCCCGCCGAGCTGGCGCGGGCGCTGCGCACCACGGCGGCCCATTCGACCCTGACGCTCGGCGACCGCAACTCGACCGCGATCCACGACGACGGCACGCTCGGCAAGGGCGTCGGCCAGGTCGAGCTCGCCCGCGACGAGACCGGCGGGGTGATGCAGGTCGAGGCGAGCCACGACGGCTACGTGAGGCGCTTCGGCCTCATGCACCAGCGCCAGCTCAGCCTTGCCGCCGACGGGCGCGAGCTGAAGGGCCAGGACGTGCTGATTGCCGAGGGCCGTCGCCGGCGGGGCGACGACGTGCCGTTCGCCCTGCGCTTCCACCTGGCGCCCGCGGTCGAGGTCGCGACCACCGCGGACGGCCAGGGCGCTCTGCTCAGGGTGCGCGGGTCCACCGTCTGGCAGTTCCGCTGCCGCGGCGGCCGCCTCGCCATCGAGGACAGTCTGTGGATCGACGGCGAGGCGGCGGCGCATCCCAGCCTGCAGCTCGTCGTCTCCGGCGAGAGCCCGCGCGACGGGACGACAATCGCCTGGACCTTCCGCCGGGCGGCCTGACGGAGGAATCGGTGCAGGATCGGGTCAGGATCGAGCGCGCCCTGCTCTCCGTCTCGGACAAGACCGGCCTGGCCGAGCTCGGGCGGGCGCTGGCCTCGCATGGCGTCGAGCTGGTCTCGACCGGAGGCACCGCCAGGGCGCTGCGCGAAGCCGGACTCGCGGTGCGCGATGTCTCCGATTTGACCGGCTTTCCCGAGATGATGGACGGGCGGGTGAAGACCCTCCACCCAAAGGTCCATGGCGGGCTGCTCGCCGTGCGCGACGATCCCGAGCACGCCAGCGCCATGGCCGAGCACGGCATCGGCGCGATCGACCTCGTCGTGGTCAACCTCTATCCGTTCGCCGCCACCGTCGCCCGCGGCGCCGGCCGCAACGAGGTGATCGAGAATATCGACATAGGCGGGCCGTCGATGGTCCGCTCGGCGGCCAAGAACCACGCTTTTGTGGCGGTGGTCACCGATCCGGCCGACTATGGCGCCTTGCGCGACGCGTTGGCCGAGGGTGACGTCTCGACGTCATTCGAATTACGCAAGTACCTGGCCGCAAAGGCTTTCGCGGCGACCGCCGTCTACGATTCGATGATCGCCCAATGGTTCGCGTTCGGCGACCAGGGGAAGTCGTTCCCGGATGTCCTGCCGCTCACCCTGAAGCTCGGCGAGACGCTCCGCTACGGCGAGAACCCGCACCAGCAGGCGGCGCTCTACACGCCGATCGGCCCCCATAGCCGCGGCATCGCCCAGGCGGAGCAGGTGCAGGGCAAGGAACTCAGCTACAACAATTACAACGATGCCGACGCGGCGCTGGAGCTGGTCTCGGAATTCCGGAACGGCGAGCCCGCCTGCGTGATCGTCAAGCACGCCAATCCCTGCGGAGTCGCGCTCGGGGCAACGCTGGTCGAGGCCTATGAGGCCGCTTTCGCCTGCGACACCGTCTCGGCCTTCGGGGGTATCGTGGCGGTAAACCGGACCTTGGATGCGGCTTCGGCGGAGGCGATCACCCGGATCTTCACCGAGGTGGTGATCGCTCCTGAGGCGGACGAAGCGGCGCGGGACGTCTTCGCGCGCAAGAAGAACCTTCGCCTCCTCCTCACCGGCGAGCTTCCCGATCCGGGGCGGCCGGGGCTGACCTTGAAGTCGATCGCCGGAGGCTATCTGCTTCAGACGAGAGACAACGGCCGGGTATCCGCTGACACGTTGAAGGTCGTCACGAAGCGCGCGCCGACCGAGCGCGAGCTGGCCGACTGCCTGTTCGCCTGGACGGTCGCCAAGCACGTCAAGTCGAACGCCATCGTCTACGCGAAGGACAAGGCGACGGCCGGAATCGGCGCCGGGCAGATGAACCGGCTCGAATCCGCGCGCATCGCCGCCTGGAAGGCGAAGGACGCGGCCGAGAAAGCCGGCTGGCCGGAGCCTCGAACGATCGGTTCGGCGGTGGCGTCGGACGCCTTCTTCCCGTTCGCCGACGGGCTGCTCGCCGCCGTCGAGGCCGGCGCCACCGCCGTGATCCAGCCCGGCGGCTCGATCCGCGACGTGGATGTCATCGCCGCCGCCGACGAAGCGGGCCTGGCGATGGTCTTCACCGGCCAGCGCCACTTCCGGCACTAGCCCGTCGGCGGGGGCTCGGCTCCGGGCGGCGTGACTCCGGGAGGCGGCGGGATTTCCGGCTCCTCGGGCTTGCGCATCCGGAACAGGGCGCGGTCCTCGGCGGTGAAGCCCTTGGTCCAGACGATCGCACCGAACGCGGCGAGGATGGCGGGGACCCCGAAGGCGAGCTCGACCCATTCGAGGCGGTGCGGCAGTGCGGTGAATGCCCAGCCGACGACCGCGGCGCCGGCGGCGGCCCAGATCAAGGGCCAGCGCCAGCCCTGGACCGGCGCTCCAAGCAGCCGGCCGAGCAGCCGCGCCTTCAGCACCGAGGCGAAGCCCAGCGCCAGCATCAGGCCCATCGCCGCTCCGGCAGCCTGGTAGGCCGGAGTCAGATGCAAGGTCCGCATGCCGACGATGATCGCCACCGTCAGCAGGGCCTGGGTCGCGATCATCAGCAGCGAGATCATCAAATTGCGGTGGCGCGCGACGTAGACGAGCGCGGCTTCGGACAGCGCCGCCGTCGCCGCCACCACCTCGGCGGCGAGGAGGAAGGCGAGGGCCCCGGTGCCGCCGACGAACGCGTGGCCGACGAGGCCCATCACCGCCTCGCCCGGAATGCCGAGCGCCAGGGCGATTCCGGCCTGGGCGGCGATCACCCAGAAGCCGACCTGACGCACCTGCTTGGCCACCGCCAGCTTGTCGCCCTCCGCCAGCCGCTGGGTGATGACCGGGGCGAGGATCGGATC
>JAXDPL010000180.1:0-7653 GCA_034668385.1 Sphingomonadales bacterium
AGATTGTCTTCTCGCTTTCTTCACAGCGTATGGTGACCGAGATTATGCAGACTATGGCGATTTTGCCACACCATTCAATTTGTACGTGGATTTGCTCGAAGGAGGAACGCGGTTCACACCGATTACGATAGACCCGGACGTCGGCTATCCGGGCGGGAACACGGTCGACGGTGGGGGCCCCGTCCCAACCAGCGGCCACGGCCATCGCGACGGTCACGACGGCGACCAGGACTCCCCGGAGGCGTGACGGAGGCTGCTCTTCCCGCCGTGATCGCCCTGGCCCGCGCTGGTGCGGTCGACCGGGCGTGGGAAATGCTGCTGGCGGCGGGGTCGGAGGCTCCCGCCGCCTTGAGCGTTCGTGGACGGCTGCTCAAGGACCGGGCTCAACGGGCCGAAGGGGCGGAGCGGCGGCGGCTCTACGAGGAAGCCGCCGCCGCCTACCGCGGCTCGGCTGAGGCCGAACCCGCAACCTATCCGCTGATCAATGCGGCGAGCCTTTCGCTTCTCGCCGGGAATCCGCCGGGGGCGGCGTCGCTCGCCGCCGAGGTGCTCGCCCGCATCGAAGCCCATCCCGACGAGCCCGAGACGCCTTATTACCGCGCCGCCACGCGGGCCGAGGCCTTGCTTCTGCTCGACCGGGAGGCGGAGGCTCGGGCGGCGTTCGCCGAGGCGGTGTCGCTGGCGCCGGAGGCTTGGGAGGACCATGCCTCGACGCTTCGGCAATTCGCCCTGATCCTCGCCGAGCAGAAGAGCGACTCAAGCTGGCTCGACGCGCTTCGGCCGCCGCGCTCGCTCCATTTTGGGGGGCATATGGCGTTCCGGGCGAACCGGCCGCGGCCGGCGCTGCGGCGGCGGATCGACGAGGCGCTGGCCGAGGAACGGGTGCACTTCGCCTACGGGGCGCTGGCCGCCGGAGCCGACATCATCATCGCCGAGGCGGTGCTCGACCGCGGCGCCGAGCTCCACCTGATCCTGCCCGGCGGCGTCGAGGCGTTCGCGGCGCGATCGGTCGACCCCTGGGGCGGCGGCTGGCGGAAGCGGTTCGACGCCGTGCTCGCCCAAGCCGAGACGGTGCGGCCGATCCGGCCGATCGGGGCCGAACCCGATTCCGCCGCCATCGCTCTCGCCGACGAAGTCGCGATGGGCACGGCGCTGATGAACGCCCGGCGGCTGGAGAGCGAGGCGGTGCAGCTGCTCGTCGTCGACGACGAGAGGGGTGGGGCGGCCGGACGCCGCCGCCGCGGCGCGACCGCCCGCGCCGGCTCGCGCTGGGCGGAGGGCGGCTGGCGCCAGCGCCGGATCGTCGCGCCGAGGGAGGAATCCCCCACGCCGGGCGAGCCGCTCGCCGGCGGGCCCCTCCGCCGTCCGCTGGCGATTCTGGCGATCGGGCAGGAGACCGAGGATTCGCGCCGCCTCGCCGCCCTGCGCACCCGCCTCACCGAGGGCCCGGCGGCCGCGCTCGCGCCCTATTGGGCGGCCGGGCAGGTGGTGGTCGCTTATTCCCGCCCAGGCGAGGCGGCGGAGGCCGGACTGAGGCTCGCCGGGCAAGGCTATAGCGTGGGCGGAAGCTACGCCGTTTCGGCGCCGTTCGCCGATCCCTTCTCGGGCGGCGAGCGGCTGCCGCTCGCGGCGACCGCGTCGGCCAGCGCCGCCTGCGCCTCCGCCCCGTCCGGTTCCGCCTGCATCACCGACGACTTAGCCGCCGCTCTGGTCGCGTCCGGTCCCGGGGGACCGGCGGTGGAGCCGGTCGGCGAGCTCGACCCGCCCGATGCCGGCCCGCCGGTGGGACTCTACGCGCTCAGGGCCGCGCCCGCCGCCTCATAGCACCATCGCCTCGAGCCGATGGGGGGCGACGACCCGCAGCTCGTGGGCCTCGCGACGGATGATTCCGCGGCGCTCCAGCGCGTTGACCGCGCGCGAGGCGGTCTCGCGGGTGGTCGCGACTCGGAGCGCCAGCTCGGCGATCACCGGGGCGGGCCGGAGGACGAGGTCGGGGCTCTCGCGCGCCTGGCGCAGAAGCTCGGCGTAGACCCGGCCGGCGGAGGTCAGGGCCGCCCGCTCGTACATGCGCGAGGTGGTCTGGCGCAGCCGACGAAGCAGCATTCGGGTCAAGGCGAGGCCGATGCAGCCGTGGCGCTGGGCGAGCAGCGCCAGGTCGGCGCCTTCGAGAGTGAGAGAGGCGATCGGCTCGACCGCGACAACGTCGGCTTCCTGGCGCGCCGCGCCGAGCTCGGCGAGCGCTCCGAACAGGTCGCCGGCGCAATATTCCTGGAGCAGCACCATCTGGCCGTCGGCCGAATAGAGCAGGGCATGAGCACGGCCGACGATCACCAGCCAGCTCAAGGTCGTTCGGTCGCCCTGGCGGACGATCGCGGCGTGCAACGCGTAGCGCCGCAGGCGGCCGCGGCGGACCATCTCCTCGGCCACCTCGGGCGGGCACGCGAAGACCCGCCGCACGAACAGGCCGGCTTGCTCTGCGCCCTCGTCCACGGCTCACTCCCTGGCCTGCATCAGAGCGCAAGCGGCGCTGCATGGCAATCTTGTTCGGAAGGCATCCGGAAGCGGCCGGGGAAGCCGGGGCACGTCACGCGATCCGCCCGGAGCCGGGCAGCTCCGGGCGGAACTTCGATCGCCCATTCGCAGCTCGCGGCGCTTGGGCGCATTGCAGGCGTGGCGCCGCATGGCCGAGCTCCCCTCAAGGCAAGCGCTGCAGTCGATGCCCTGAAATTGATCAGGCTTGAGCAGCCGCGATCTTTGCAACCTCCCGCCTCGGCAAGTGACGGCGCAGTTGCGCCGCGCCTTGCCGGAATTTCCGGCTGCGGATTCCAGAATCAACCGCCGGATCACCAAGAATTGAAATCATTGCCAAAGTGGTCTCGCAGGCAATGCATATTGGTCATGTCATGGCTGGCGCGACGACCATAATGGAGACCAATGTGGTGCTTTCTGGAGAGAGTGTCCATGCGTGCCAGACGCGAGCGATGGAGACGTGCTGGACCTCCAGCACCTGCTGTTGACGACCGCCGATCACCATGTGCAGGCGATCACCGAGGCGACCGTCGCCTGGGTTCCGAAGACCGCGATGATCGCTCTGGCTCGCGAGAGGCCGGCGGTCGCGGAGGCGCTCTGGAAGGACAGCCTGATCGACGCGTCGATCTTCCGGGAATGGGTGCTGAATGTCGGCCGCCGGGACGCCAAGTCCCGAATCGCGCACATGCTCTGCGAATTCATTACGCGCTGCGAGGCTGTCGGCCTGGGCTCGCCCGAATGGGTCGACCTGCCGATGAGCCAGGAGCAGATCGCCGACGCGACCGGTTTGACGTCGGTGCACGTCAACCGGATGCTGAGGGTGCTGGCCGAGGAAGGGGTGATCGCGCGCCGGGGCCGTCAAATCCAGGTGGAGGACTGGGACCTGATGCGCCGGGTCGCCGACTTCGACCCGGTCTACTTGCATGAAGCAGCCGCGTGACGGGCCGGGGCGGTCGCCGGGGCCTCTCTCAGCCGCGTGCCAAGCCAAGTTCGCGATACCCGAACACGCCCATCAACGACTCCTCGATCCGTCTGACGGCCCGCAGCCCGGGGCATCCAGGCGAATAGCTTAACCTGGATTGCCTGGCGCAACCGGAGGGCCGAAAAGCTGTTGTAGTCGAATGCCACAATTCTATCTCCACATTTACAACGACCATGGCGAGGCTGAAGACGATGAAGGCCTGGAGGTTGCCAGCCTTGCCGTCGCGCGGGAGAAGGCCATCCAAGGGATAAGGTCGCTGCTGGCCTCTGAGGTGGAGAATGGCAGCTTCAACCTCGCCGGGCGCATCGACATCAAGGACGCCGCGGGAACGGTTCTGCTGACCGTTCCCTTCGAAGAGGCGGTTGACGTCACGCGTCACGCTGGGCGAAAAACTTAATCCTGAGAATGTTTTAGTTAGCTTGTTGGCCTCAACCGTGTAAGGTCGCTGCATTACCGGGTTTGCCTTGGCGCGCCGGTGACTGAGAGATGCGACAATGCTCCCGCCCGGTGGAGCAGGCTCATGAAACAGTTCGACAATCTCGCCGACGCGCAGACCCTGGCCCTGGCGATCGTCGATACCCTGCCCGAGCCCTTCGTCATGCTCGACGACAGCCTTCGCGTTCTGGCGGCTAGCCGGTGCTTCTACGAGCATTTCAGGGAAGATCCGGCGCAGACCCGCGGCCGCCCTTTCTTCGAGGTGGGCGACGGCCAATGGGATATGCCCGCGCTACGGCTGCTGATCGAGACGATCGTCACCGAGCACACATCCAGGGACAATTTCGAGGTGGAGCACGATTTCCTCCATCTCGGCCGGCGCACGATGCTAATCAATGCGCGCCTGGTTCGCTACGAAGACCGTTCCAGCCCGACCATCCTGATCGCTTTTAAGGACATCACCGCCCGGCGCGCGATCGAGCGGGAGAAACAGGAGCTGCTCGAGCATACCGAGCGGCTGCTCGCCCAGCAGCAGACCCTGCTGCGCGAGATGAGGCACCGGATCGCCAACAGCCTTCAGATCATCGCGAGCATCCTCCTGCTCAAGGCCGGCGCCGTCGGCTCCGAGGAGACACGGCTGGAGCTTCGCGACGCGCATCAGAGGGTGATGTCGGTGGCGGCGGTCCAGAGCCACCTTCATTCCGTCGACGGCATCGAGCGGATCGACATCGCCGCCTATTTGGCCAAGCTCAGCGCCGGGCTTGCCTCCTCGATGATCGGTCCGCACCACGGGATCGAGATCGAAGTCGTCTCGGACGAGGGGACGCTGCAATCCAGCGAGGCGGTGAGCCTCGGTCTGATCGTGACCGAGCTCATCATCAACGCCATCAAATACGCCTTCCCGACCGCGCGCGCGGGGGCCCGGATCCTCATCACCTTCGAATTCGACGAGGCGGACTGGAAGCTCTCCGTCTCAGATAACGGGAGCGGCCGAAACCCGGCGGCCGCGACCGGGTCCTGCGGGCTCGGAACGGCCATCGTGGCGGCGCTCGCGAAACAGCTCGACGCCCGGATCCAGGAAGTGTCGAGCGAAAGGGGGCTTCGAGTCGAGATCACCCATGCGACCTTCGCGTCCCATTTGCCGGTCGCGGCCTGAGAAGGATCCTGCCATGACCACCCGCTCATCCGAAGTCGCCCAAACGGCCGACATTTTCGCGGCCTCGTCCTGGGAATGGACGGTGGCCTGCGGAGCGCTCAAAATCGTCATCGCCGCGTTCGCCCTCGGCCTGCCGCTGACGGTCGGGCGGCCGGTTGCGGAGTCGGTCGGCTGGATGCTCCTGGCCGGCGGCGCGGCCGAGTTCGCCCTCGGCTGGGGTGCTCACCGTGCCTTGCTCGGCAAGGTGACGCTCGGCTCCGGCCTGCTCACCATGCTCGCCGGTACCCTGTTCATCTACAGCGGCTGGACCGGCCTCTTCCCGCTGACCACGGTGACCATGATCTGGCTCCTGTTGCGGGGAATGATCTCTTTGGACGTGGGCATCCAGGCGCGCGGCGCATATTCCCCGGAATGGTTCTGGCTTGGGCTTCGCGGCGTCACCGATCTCGGACTTGGGGTGACGTTGTTGCTGGGCCTGCCGATGGCGATGGTCGCCGTTCTGCTGTTCAACGAGACGCAGGAGATGGTGTCGAACTTCGGCGTGTTGCTGGCGATCAGCTTCGGGGTCGCGGGGGTGGGGCTCATCGTGATGGGTCTCACCCAGCGCCGCCGCGAGGCAGCGTCGCTGGCCGTAGCGGGACCCGCTACGGCGTGAGCGCCACCTTGAGCACGCCGTCGCGCTGGTTGGCGAACAGCTCGTAGGCTTCTTCGATCGGGTCGAGGGCCGCCTTCATCATCGCGATATCTAATACCTTCCAAGGGAGCGAGCGCGCGCAGGACCGGGTCCGGGCGGAACGTCCCGGAAAGTATCAGGCGTCGTCGCTGATCGGGAACAGGAAATAGCCGCGCTCGGAAATCCCGTTCGTGATCTGAAGGGATGTCGCTCCGACCCGCCGGTCCGAGGGGGAGACGAGAACCTCCTTCGCGTAAATCCATGCCGAACCGTGGGTCGGCAGGTTCGCGCCGCTGGGATCCGGGGTAAGCGCACCCCGCCAGCTGTCCGCCTTCACGAACTTGTGGAGGAGGACGCCGGCCGCGGCATCTGGCGCTTCCGGGGCCCAAGCCACGTCCGCCGCCCCTACGATCGTCATCCTCTCGCTCATTTCGAACCCCCTCAGTAGTGCATCCCGCCCATTCCGGCGCCGGCTGTGGCGGAACCATCGGGCTCATCCTCCTGAAGCTCGGCAATGGCCGCTTCGGTCGTGATGAGAAGACCGGCTACCGACGCGGCGTCCTGCAGCGCCGAGCGAACGACCTTGGTCGGATCGATCACCCCGGCGGCGACGAGGTCCTCGTAGACGTCCGTCTGGGCGTTGAAGCCGAAGGTCCCGCTGTCCTGCTCCATCAGCTTGCCGGCCACCACGGCGCCGTCGAAGCCTGCATTCTCGGCGATCTGGCGCAGGGGCGACTGGAGCGCGCGGCGGACGATGTCGATGCCGCGGGTCTGCTCGTCGTTAGCACCCTTGAATCCGTCCAGCGCCCTGGAGGCATAGAGAAGCGCCGTGCCCCCGCCTGGAACGATGCCCTCCTCGACTGCGGCGCGGGTGGCGCTCAGCGCGTCGTCGACGCGGTCCTTGCGCTCCTTCACCTCGAGCTCGGACGAGCCGCCGACCTTGATGATCGCCACTCCGCCCGCCAGCTTGGCCAGGCGCTCCTGCAGCTTCTCCATCTCATATTCGCTGTCGGAGCGCTCGATCTGGCCGCGGATCGCTTCGACCCGGGCCTTGATCGCCTCCGGATCGCCGGCGCCGTCGACGATGGTCGTCTTGTCCTTGTCGATGCTCACCCGCTTCGCGGAGCCGAGCATGTCGAGCGTCACGGTCTCGAGCTTGATGCCCAAATCCTCGGTGATGACCTCACCGGCGGTCAGGATCGCCATGTCCTCGAGCATCGCCTTGCGGCGATCGCCGAAGCCCGGCGCCTTGACCGCAGCGACCTTGAGGCCGCCGCGCAATTTGTTGACGACGAGGGTGGCGAGCGCCTCGCCCTCGATATCCTCGGCGATGATCAGCAGGGGACGGCCCGACTGGGCCACCGCTTCCAGGATCGGAAGCATCGCCTGGAGGTTGGAGAGCTTCTTCTCGTGGAGCAGGATGTAGGGGTCGCTAAGCTCGACCTGCATCTTCTCGGGGTTGGTGATGAAATAGGGGCTGAGATAGCCGCGGTCGAATTGCATGCCCTCGACCACGTCGAGCTCGAACTCGAGGCCCTTGGCCTCCTCGACCGTGATCACGCCTTCCTTGCCGACCTTGTCCATCGCCTCGGCGATCTTCTCGCCGACGACGGTGTCGCCATTGGCCGAGATAGTGCCGACCTGGGCGATCTCCTCGTTCGACGTGACATTCTTGGAGTACTTCTGGAGGTCCGCGACAACGGCATCGACCGCGAGATCGACACCGCGCTTGAGGTCCATCGGGTTCATGCCGGCCGCGACCGACTTCATGCCCTCGCGGACGATCGACTGGGCGAGGACGGTGGCGGTGGTGGTGCCGTCGCCGACCAGGTCGTTGGTCTTCGACGCGACCTCGCGCAGCATCTGCGCGCCCATATT
>JAXDPL010000181.1:0-20991 GCA_034668385.1 Sphingomonadales bacterium
GAAAAGCTCGAAGAAGGCCGTCTCCTTCGGCATCATCGACTTGAGCAGCTTGAACATCGGCGTCCCCTGTGGCCCGCCGCCCTCTACAGACGACGGCGTCGGCTGGATAGAGAAGGACGCGCGTTACACTTTCGTGACAGAATGCGGAAAAACGCGGATCAGAGCCGCCAGATCGGCCTCGTCGACGGCCTCGGCGGCGGCGGCGGGCGCGAACCAGCGCCGCTCGCGCTGCGATTGCTCGGGCCAGCTCTCGGCTTCCTCGGTGACCAGCATCGGGTAGAGATGGACGAGCGCTGGGGTCACCCGGCCGTCCCTGGAGCGCTTGCCGTAGCGATAGGTGCCGATCTCATCCGGCTGGACGCCGCCGCGCACTCCCGCTTCCTCGAACGCTTCCTGCGCCGCCGACTCGTGGGGGCGCAGGCCGGGGATCGGGTTTCCCCGCGGCGGTACCCAGCGACGAGTCTCGCGCGAGGTGATCAGCAACACCTCGACGCCGTCCGGACCGGCGCGGCGCCAGGCTATCACCCCGAATTGCTCGATTTCACGGCCGCCGTCGTTCATCGCTTGGTGATGCGCGAGGCAAGGGGGGGTGTGCAATAACCTTCGTCAGTCTAAGCGCTTCAGCTTTCACCGGAAAATCGCGCCTCCGAACCGCCCAGAGCGGGGCCGCCGGCAGGCGCGCTCTGCCGCTTGCCGTCGATGACGATGGGCGAAGCCAGGCCCGGTATCTCGCCCCCGAGCTGGAGACCGCGGCAGACGACTTGCGGATCGACGAACACCGCGTCGACCGGGTTGATCGGGCCGGCCGGGATTCCCGCGGCCTCGAGCGCATCCGAAAACTCGAGTTTCCCGCGCGCGATCATTCTTTCGGCGAGGAGCGGGATCAGAGCCTCGCGGTTGACGACGCGCGCGGGATTGGTGCGGAAGCGCTCGTCCCCGGCCAGCGCCGGCAGGCCGAGCAGCGCGCACAGCCGCGCGAACTGGCGGTCGTTGCCGACCGCGACGATCATCTCGCCGTCGGCGACCCGGAACGCCTGGTAGGGGACGAGATTGGCGTGACCGTTGCCCATCCGGCGGGGCACCTTGCCCGAGACCATCCAGTTCAGCGCCTGGTTGCCGAGCACCGCGACCTGGGTGTCGAGCAGGGCCATGTCGATATGAGCCCCGCGGCCGCTAAGGTCGCGCTCGCGCAACGCCGCGAGAATCGCCACGGCGGCGTAGAGGCCGGTAAACAGGTCGGCATAGGCGACGCCGGATTTCTGCGGCGCGCCGTCCGGCTCGCCGGTCAGCGACATCGCTCCGCCCATGCCCTGGATGATGAAATCATATCCGGCCCGCGGCGCGTACGGCCCGTCCTGGCCGAAGCCGGTGATCGAGCAATAGACGAGGCCTGGATTGTCCTTCGACAGCGAAGCGTGATCGAGCCCGTATTTGGCGAGGCCGCCGACCTTGAAATTCTCGATCAGCACGTCGGCCTCGGCGGCGAGCGCTCGCACCGCCGACTGACCGTCCGGGCTTTCGAGATCGATCGCGACCGAAGCCTTGCCGCGGTTGCAGGCATGGAAATAGGCGGCCGCGCCGTCGGCGGCGAATGGGGGGCCCCAATGACGCGTGTCGTCGCCGACGCCCGGACGCTCGACCTTTACCACCTCGGCGCCGAGGTCGGCGAGCAGCTGACCCGCCCACGGCCCGGCCAGGATCCGGGCCAGCTCGAGCACTTTCAGGCCTTTGAGCGGCTGATCCACTAGAAGGCCGAAATCCCCGTGATCGCCCGGCCGAGGATCAGGCCGTGGACGTCGTGGGTGCCCTCGTAGGTGTTGACCGTCTCGAGGTTCATGGCGTGGCGCATGACGTGGAACTCGGCGGAGATGCCGTTGCCGCCGTGCATGTCGCGCGCGACCCGGGCGATGGCGAGCGACTTGCCGACATTGTTGCGCTTGATGAGGCTGATCGTCTCGGGGATCAGTTCGCCCTCGTCGAGCCGCCGGCCGACGCGCAGTGCCGCCTGGAGGCCGAGGCTGATCTCGCTCGCCATGTCGGCGAGCTTGATCTGGACGAGCTGGGTGGCGGCGAGCGGGCGGCCGAACTGCTTGCGGTCGAGCGTGTAGGTCCGGGCCGCGGCGTAGCAGGCCTCGGCGGCGCCCATCGCGCCCCAGGCGATGCCGTAGCGGGCACGGTTGAGGCAGCCGAACGGGCCCTTGAGCCCGCTGATCTCGGGGAACATATGATCCTCGGGCACCTCGACCCCGTCCATCACGATCTCGCCGGTGATCGAGGCGCGCAGCGACAGTTTCTCGCGAATCTTCGGCGCCGAAAGGCCCTTCATCCCTTTCTCGAGGACGAATCCCCGGATCGCGCCGCCATGCGCCTCGGACTTGGCCCAGACCACGAAGACGTCGGCGATCGGCGAGTTGGTGATCCACATCTTCGAGCCGGTGAGCCGATAGCCGCCGTCGATCCTCTCGGCGCGCGTGCGCATGCCGCCCGGGTCGGAGCCGGCGTCGGGCTCGGTGAGACCGAAACAGCCGATCCATTCGCCGGTCGCGAGCTTCGGGAGATATTTCCGACGCTGCTCCTCGGTCCCGTAGGCGTGGATCGGGAACATGACGAGCGACGATTGCACGCTCATCGCCGAGCGGTAGCCGCTGTCGACCCGCTCCACCTCGCGGGCGACGAGGCCGTAGCTGACGTAGTTCAGGCCGGCCCCGCCATATTCGTGCGGGATGGTGGCGCCGAGCAGTCCCAGCTCGCCCATCTCGGTCATGATCTCGCGGTCGAACCGCTCGTCGAGGAAGGCGGAGGTCACCCGCGGCAGCAACTTCTCCTGCGAATAGCCCCGCGCCGTGTCGCGGACGAGCCGCTCTTCGTCCGAAAGCTGAGCGTCGAGCGCGAACGGATCGGCCCAGTCGAAGGGCAGGGGGCGGGGATCGGCCATGAGGGTCCTCGAACGGAGGTGGAGGCCGTCCCTCTCGCCCATCCCCTTCGGGCTGTCCACTCCCGCGAGCGAGGCGGTTGACCGCCGATTTCCCAGAGAGCAGGCTCATGGGATGCGGCGTGCGTTGATCGCGGTGATGATCCTGGGGTCGTTGGCGGCGGCGGTCGTGGCCCTGCGATTGGCCTGGCAGTCAGGGCTGGAATGGGTCGTAGGGGATATCCAGGCCAGCCACATCGACGGCAATTTGCCGCCGTCCGCCGCCTTCGGGCCGTTTCTCCAGCGCGACCTCAAAGCTTATTTCACCCAGCGAGGGATAAAAACGCCGATCATCCGCTACCTTCTATTGAGAGAGGGACCGACGCAGAGCGGCATCGCCTACCCGAAATATTATCTTTGGGTGTGGGTTTGGTCAGGAACGACACCTGCCGCGTCGGGGGCCGCGTGTGTTGAAGCCGTGGATCGCAAGCGCTTCGAGGTGACCGAGTTCCTCGAGCGGAGGGCGATCCTCTCCGACCCGGACTCGGTACGCTCCGTCTTCCCCGCGGCCCTTGCCGCCGCGATCCGCGCCCAGGCCGCTTCTCCGACCTTCCCGACGCTGCCGCACTGAGGCCGGTGACGTGGCGGACAGGGTGGGATTCGAACCCACGGTGGGCGTGAACCCACGGCGGTTTTCAAGACCGCTGCCTTAAACCACTCGGCCACCTGTCCCCGAGGCGGCATTCCTAGGCCGGGCGAGGCGTTGCGTGCAAGGCGCGCGGCGAGCCGAGTAGGCGCGGGCGGGCGCCTGTGCCATCCTCCCGGGCGAGCAGGGAGGTTTCGTGTTGCGTTTGTCGATTTTGCGCCCGCTGGCGGCCCTCGCTTTGGCCGGGGCGCTGCCGCTGGGGCCGGCGCCGGCGCAGGGCTACGGCCTCAGCGAAGCGGGCTTCCAGGCCTATCTGCCCGATCTTCGCCGCCAGGCCGAGCGCGAGGGCGTCAGCCGGGAAACGATCGAGCGGGTGTTCGCCAGCCTCGCCTTCAGCGCGCGAACGATCGAGCTCGACCAGGGCCAGCCGGGGGGCACCGCGGGCAGCAGCGCGACTCCCCCTTTCGCGCCCTACCGCGCGCAGCATGTCACGGCGGCGCTGATTTCGGGCGGCCGCCAGCGCTACCAGGCCAATTACAGCCGCCTGCAGGAGATCGGCCGGCGCTACGGAGTGACGCCGTCGGTGCTGGTGGCGATCTGGGGTCATGAGACGAGCTACGGCGCGGTCACCGGCAATTTCGACCTGCTGAGCAGCCTCGCCACCCTGGCCTATGAGGGACGGCGCCGTCAGCTCTTCGCCGACGAATTCGTCGCGGGGCTCAAGATGCTCGACCGGGGCGTGCCGCGCTCGCTCTTGAAGGGGAGCTGGGCGGGCGCCACCGGCTATCCGCAATTCCTGCCCTCGGTCTGGCTTCGCCTGGCGGTGGATGCCGACGGCGACGGCCGCGCCGACATCTGGCGGAACGAGGCCGACGCTTTGGGCTCGATCGCCAATTACCTGTCGAACGCCGGGTGGCGGCGGGGCGTGCCGTGGGGCGTGGCGGTCAATGTGCCGAAGGACCTCGACCGGGCGAGCCTCAGGCCGCGCGTGACGGCGCCGCGCTGCCCGCGCGTGCACGACCGCCAGTCGCGCTGGCTGAGCGTCGCCGAATGGAAGCGGCTCGGCCTCGTCTCGCAATCGGGCAATTGGCCGCGCGACGCGGAGATGGCATCGCTGATCGAGCCGGACGGACCGGGGCGCACCGGCTATCTCACCACCACCAACTACCGGGTGATCCTCGATTACAATTGCTCGAACTTCTACGCCCTTTCGGTCGGCCTGCTCGCCGACGCGATCGCCCGTTGAATGCGTGTGGCGCCGCCAAAGGCGAGCGGCTAGAAGGGACGCGAACGCGCGCCGGCGCCCGCGTCCAGCCTTATGTCCTTTTGGAGGGATGATGCGTAAGCCTTTGCTTTTAGTATTCTCAGCCGCCGCAGTCTCGATCCCGGCGGCCGCCGCCGCGCCGCCGTTCGACACCCCGGCCAAGGTCGCCTTCATGATCGACCTGTCTTCGGGCGCGGCGCTCTACGACAAGAATGCCGATATGCGCATGCCGCCGGCTTCGATGGCCAAGATGATGACCGTCCACATCGCCTTCAACATGATCAAGCGCGGCGAGCACAGGATGAACGAGATCTGTCAGGTCCGCCCCGAGACCTGGCAGAAGTGGCACGGCCCGGCCGCCGGCTCGACCATGTTCCTGTCGCCCGGCGAGCAGGTCAGCGTCGAGAATCTCCTGCACGGCATCGTGACCCTGTCCGGCAACGACGCCTCGGTGGTGCTCGCCGAATGCTTCGCCGGCACGGAGCCAGCCTGGGCGGCTTTGATGAACCAGGAGGCGCAGCGGCTCGGAATGACCAACAGCCATTTCGGCAATTCGAACGGCTGGCCTGATGAAGGCGTGACCTACACGACGGCGCGCGACCTCGCCAAGCTCGCCGAGGCGACGATCCGGACCACGCCGGATCTCTACAAGCAATTCTACACCCAGACCGAATTCACCTGGGGCAAGACGCTCGGCGGCGGCAAGCCGATCACCCAGGAGAATCGCAACCCGCTGCTCGGCCGGATCCCCGGCGCCGACGGCCTCAAGACCGGCCATACCGACGAGGCCGGCTACGGCTTCACCGGATCGGCGGTGCAGAACGGGCGACGGATCATCATGGTGGTCGCCGGCCTCGGCACTTACGGCCAGCGGGCCGAGGAATCGGTCAAGTTCATGGACTGGGGCTTCCGCGCCTGGAAGTCGCAGCCGCTGTTCGCCGCCGGCCGCAAGGTCGCCGACGCCAAGGTGCAGCTGGGCGGCGACTCCACGGTTCCGCTGGTCGCGCCTCGCGACCTTGCGGTGACGCTTCCGGCCGGCGCCGCGGCGAACATCCGGGTGAAGGTGGTCTACGACGGGCCGATCATGGCGCCGATCGCCAAGGGCCAGCACGTCGCCGACCTCGTCGTCTCGACCCCCGACACGCCGCCGCAGACCATGCCGCTGGTCGCCGGCGAGGCGGTCGGCAAGGCCGGCTTCTTCGGCCGCATCTGGCTCGGCCTCACCTCGCTCTTCGGCTGAGGTGAAGCGGGGGCGCTTCATCTCGCTGGAGGGCGGCGAAGGGGCCGGCAAGTCGACCCAGCTGCGCCGCCTCGCCGAGGCGCTGCGCGCGCGCGGGTTCGAGGTCGTCCAGACTCGCGAGCCCGGCGGCAGCGAAGGGGCGGAAATGATTCGCCGCTTGCTGCTTGAGGGCCCCGAGGAGCGCTGGTCCGCCGAGGCCGAGGCCCTGCTGTTCGCCGCGGCGCGCGCCGATCACGTCGCGCGGACCATCCGTCCCGCGGTCGAACGGGGCGCCTGGGTGATCTCCGACCGGTTCCTCGACAGCTCGCTCGCCTATCAGGGCGGCGCGCTCGGGCTCGGCGTCGAGGCGGTTCGTGCCCTCCACAAATTCGGCAGCCACGGCTTCGTGCCGGACCGGACGCTTCTGCTGGAACTTCCGGTCGAGGCGGTGGCGGAGCGCCTCGACGTTCGCGACGCCGGCGGCGCCGACCGGATCGGCGCGCGCGATCCGGCCTTCCACGCCAAGGTCGCCGCAGCCTTCGAAGCCTTGGCGTTGGGGGAGCCGGACCGCTTCAGGCGCATTGATGCAAGCGGCGCGGAGCGAGACGTGACCGCCCGCGTCCTCGCCGCGATCGACGATCTGCTGTGACTGCGCTCTACGGCCATGACGCCGCCGTTGCGGCCTTCCGCGAGAGCTTCGATGCCGGCACGCTGCACCATGCCTGGCTGCTCTCCGGGCCGCAGGGGATCGGCAAGGCGCTGTTCGCCGAGAAGGCGGCGCTGCGCGTGCTGGCCGAAGGGCAGGGAAGGGTGGCGGCACCCGGTCTCGACGTGCCGGACGATCATCCGGCGGCGAAGCTGGTCGCGGCCGGAAGCCATCCCGATCTGATGCGGCTCGAGCGTCTGCCGCGCGAGAGCAACCCGGCCGAGCTGGCCCGCTCGATCACGGTCGACCAGGTGCGCGGCCTTTCGCGGCTATTCGGGACGACCGCGTCGATGTCGCCCTGGCGGGTCGTCATCGTCGACTCGGCCGACGATCTCGAGCGCGCCGCCGCCAACGCCCTGCTCAAGAATCTCGAGGAGCCGCCTCCCCACAGCCTGTTCCTGCTCGTCAGCCACGCACCCGAGCGGTTGCTTCCCACCATCCGATCCCGCTGCCGCCTGCTCCGCCTGTCCCCGCTCGTTCCGGACGCCATGACGTCAGCTCTGCGCGAGGCGCTCCCCGAAGCTTCGGACGCGGAGATCGCCGAGCTCGTCGCCGCGGCGCCCGGCTCGCCGGGGCGAGCCCTCGCCTTCCAGGGCCTCGACATCGCCGCGCTGGACAAGGCGATGGGCGAGCTGGCGCGGGAAGGGGATCCGACCAACGCGCGGCGAAGTGCCCTCGCCCAGAGCCTGGCCCTGAAGTCGGCGCAGCCGCGCTACGAGGCCTTCCTCACCCGTGCGCCGTCGCTGGTGGCCGCAGAGGCGCGGCGGCGGAGCGGGCGCGCGCTGGACGACGCCCTTCGGACCTGGGAGCGGGCGCAATCGCTCGCGGCGAGCGCGAGGGGGCTCTCGCTGGACCCGGAGAGCGTCGTCTTCGAGCTGGCCGGCCTGCTCGCCTCGCTGGCGCCCGCTTCCGCCTCTCGCTAAAGCCCGGCCATGGCCGAGCCTTTCTATCTCACCACCGCGATCAGCTACCCGAACGGCCCGCCCCATATCGGCCACGCCTATGAGGCGATCGCCGCCGACGTCGTCGCCCGCTTCCAGCGCCTCCAAGGCCGCGACGTCTTCTTCATGACCGGGACCGACGAGCATGGGCTGAAAATGGCCCAGGCGGCGCGCGAGCGCGGCGTCGAGCCGCCGGCGCTCGCAGAGGAGATGTCGTCTCTTTTCAAGGCAATGGACGAGCGTCTTCAAATCTCGTTCGATCGCTTCATCCGTACCACCGAGCCCGACCATCACCGCGCCAGCCAGGCGATCTGGCAGGCGATGGCCGACAAGGGCGACCTCTATCTCGGCCGCTACGAAGGCTGGTATTCGGTCCGGGACGAAGCTTATTACGACGCCGACGAGCTGGTCGAGGCGGACAGCGGCGAGAAGCTCTCGCCGCAGGGCACGGCGGTCGAGTGGACGGTGGAGGAAAGCTGGTTCTTCCGTCTGTCGGCCTACCAGCAGCCCTTGCTCGACCATTATGCCGCCCACCCCGACTTCATCCGGCCGGAAAGCCGGCGCAACGAGGTGCTGCGCTTCGTCGAGGGCGGGCTCTCCGACCTCTCCGTCTCGCGCACCAGCTTCGACTGGGGGGTCAAGGTCCCGGGGAGCGACCGGCACGTCATGTACGTGTGGCTCGACGCGCTCACCAACTATCTGACCGGAATCGGCTATCCGGACGTGGACTCGGAGACTTACAAGCGCTTCTGGCCGGCCGATCTGCATATTATCGGCAAGGACGTGGTTCGCTTCCACGCGGTCTACTGGCCCGCTTTCCTGATGTCGGCCGGCCTGCCGCTGCCGAAGCAGGTGTTCGGCCACGGCCATGTCCTGCTTCGCGGCGAGAAGATGTCGAAATCGGCAGGCAACGTGGTCTCACCGGAAGGCCTCGCCGAGGCGTTCGGGGTCGACGCGGTGCGCTATTTCCTGGTGCGCGACGTCACCTTCGGCCAGGACGGCAGCTACAGTCCCGAAGCGATCGTCACCCGGGTCAACGCCGACCTCGCCAACAGCTTCGGCAACCTCGCCCAGCGGACGCTGAGCTTCATCGTCAAGAACCTGGGCGGCCGCCTGCCCGGAAGGGGCCGGAGCAATCCGGTCGATGCCGAATTGCTCGAGACGGTGCGCCGGGCCACGGCCGAGGAATTGCCCGGCCATTTCGATCGGCTCGAGCTCAGCCAGGGAGTCGAGGCCTGGCTGCGCGCCGTCTTCGCCTGCAACCAATATATCGACGCCGAGGCGCCCTGGGCGTTGCGCAAGACGGATCCGGAGCGGATGGAGGCGGTGCTCGCCACCCTCTACGCTGCGCTGATCGACCTTGGCATCGCCATCCAGCCGGCCGTGCCGGCGGGGGCCGCGCGATTGCTCGACATGATGGGCGTGCCGGCGGAAGAGCGGAATTTCGCGTCTCTGGCCGACGCGGGTCGCTATGCCCGCCTCGCGGCGTCGGGCTTCGAATTGCAGATCCCTCAGCCGATCTTCCCGCGGCTCGAGCTGCCGGCCGAGGCCTAAGCGGCGTCGGGCAGCCAGCCGGCCAGCGCCTGCGAGGCGCGATCGGTGTAGAGCCGCTTGCGGTCGGCTTTCTTCGATCGGCCTTCGACCGGCGGGAACAGGCCGAAATTGACGTTCATCGGCTGGTACGTCTCGGCCGTGGCGCCGCCTGTGATGTGGCCGAGCAGGGCGCCGAGCGCCGTCTCGGGGGGCGGAGGAGTCAGCGTGGCTCCGCGCAGCTCCGCGGCGGCGAAACGTCCGGCGAGCAGGCCGATCGCGGCCGATTCGACATAGCCTTCGCAGCCGGTGATCTGCCCGGCGAAGCGGATGTGCGGGGCGCGCTTCAGCCGCAATGTGCCGTCGAGCAGCTGGGGAGAGTTGATGAACGTGTTGCGGTGGAGCCCGCCAAGCCGCGCGAACTCGGCTTTCTCGAGGCCCGGGATCGTCCGGAAGATTCGGACCTGCTCTGCATGCTTCAGCTTGGTCTGGAAGCCGACCATGTTGAAGAGCGTCCCGAGCGCATTGTCCTGGCGGAGCTGAACGACCGCATAGGGCCAGCGGCCGGTGCGCGGATCGTCGAGTCCTACGGGCTTCATCGGCCCGTAGCGGAGCGTGTCGATGCCGCGCTCGGCCATCACCTCGACCGGCATGCAGCCCTCGAAATAGGGCGTGTCCTTCTCCCACTCCTTGAAGGCGGTCTTCTCGCCGTCGAGCAGGGCCTGGTGGAAGGCGAGATACTCCTCCTTCGTCATCGGGCAGTTGACGTAGGCCGCCTCGCCTTTGTCCCAGCGCGAGGCGAGCCAGGCGACATCCATGTCGATGCTTTCACGATAGACGATCGGCGCGATCGCGTCGAAGAAGGCGAGGGCGTCCGCGCCGGTCGCCGCGCCGATCGATTCGGCGAGGTTCGGCGCGGTCAGCGGTCCCGTGGCGACGATGGTAGCGCCCGATGCGGGCAGGGCGTCGACCCGCTCGCGCACCAGCTCCACGTTGGGATGGCCGGCGACCCGCTCGGTCACCGCCGCGGCGAACCCCTCGCGGTCGACGGCGAGCGCCGATCCCGCCGGCACCCGGTGCGCGTCCGCGGCCGCCATGATCACCGAGCCCAAGGCCCGCATCTCGGCGTGGAGCAGCCCGACGGCGTTATGCTCCGCATCGTCGGAGCGGAAGCTGTTCGAGCAGACCAGCTCGGCGAGCGAGTCGGTTTGATGCGCGGCCGTCGCGCCGCCGCCGCCGCGCATCTCGGAGAGGCGCACCCGGATTCCGGCCTCGGCGAGCTGCCAGGCCGCTTCCGACCCGGCGAGGCCGCCGCCGACGATGTGGACCTCATGTACCATCGACGGCGGCGGTTAGCCCGCTCCGCGGGTCCCGGCTAGCCCCGCGCCGGCAGGAAGCGGCTATTGCGAAGCAGCGCCGCGGCGATCAGGCTCACCAGCACGCCGACCGGGAATATCTCCACGAAGGTCATCGGCAGGCGGTAGAGCGGGTCCGCGTAGCTGCGGCGGAAGTCCTCCATCTGCGCCGCATATTTGGCGAGCTCGGCGCCGCTCACTCCGGCGGCGCGCTGCTGGTCGATCATCGCCTGGCTGTAGACGGCGGCGAAGTCGGCGCCGCTCAGCGCCTGGCCGATTTCCCAAGCCGCCACGTAGCAGAGGCTCGCGACGACGCTGATGCCGAGGCCGAGAGCGAAGGCGGGCCAGAAGCGGATGACTCCGCCGCAGGGGCCGTCGCGGCGCCGCTTGATGGCGATGAATATCAACGTGAACGCGAGCAGCATCAGCGCGTAGCCGACGAACATCCCCCAGTGCATCATCTGGCCGCCGCTCATCGAGAGCGTGAGGATGGTCAGAGGCACCCCGACGATGAGCCCGGCGGCGATTCCGTAGATGATCATGGTCTTGAGCATTTTGTCCCCCTTTGGCGTCGAATTCGGTCCGAATGGACGCGCAGCCGGCCGGAAAGCAATCGCCCGAACGGGCGATTCTCACGGATTAGGGCAAAAGGCCGAGCGCCCGGGCGCGGGCGATGGCCTCGGTCCGCCGCCGCGCCTCGAGCTTCTCGTAGAGCCGCGCGACGTGGGTCTTCACCGTGTGCGGCGAGATGTGGAGGAGCAGGCCGATCTCCTTGTTGGACCGTCCCTCGGCCAGCGCGCCCAGCACGGCGAGCTCGCGGTCGCTTATGCCGAGCGAGGCCTGGACGGCCGGGTTGCCCGGCGGGGCCGGCGAGGGGGCCTGCCCGAGCAGGCGCGCGCCCGCCCAGAGTCCGAGGGCGAGGAAGCCGGCGGCGACCAGGAACAGGTAGACGTCCGCCGTGCGGGCGCGGGCGAGCCGCTGATATTGCGCCCAGTCCAGCGCCAGCGCTCCCAGCGCGAGCGCCGCGCCGTAGAGGAGGATCTGGGGAACGGTGATCGCGGAAGGCGCTCGGCGGCGGGGCATGACTCAAGCTACCGCGCGGGCCGGCGGAGGCAAGCGCTAGCCTTGCTCATCCTCCTGGCTATCCGGAAGCGTCCCGGGGCCGGTGCCGTCGTCGAGCCGGACGGCGTCGGCGGCGGCGACCGGGGGCTCGCTGCCGAGATCGGCGGCGACCAGCGCCTCGGCCTCGTTCTCCGGCTCCTCCTCCTCGTCGATCCGCGCCGCCGAGACGACATGCTCGCCCTCGGCGACCCGGAAGATCGTCACGCCCTGGGTGTTGCGCCCGGCGATCCGGATGTCGCCGACCGTGGTGCGGATCAGCTTGGCCTGGTCGGTGACCAGCATCAGCTGCTCGCCGTTATGGGCGGGGAAGGAGGCGACGACGCAGCCGTTGCGGGCCGAGGTCTCGATGTTGGTGATGCCCTGGCCGCCGCGATTCGTGCGGCGATATTCGTAGGCCGAAGTACGCTTGCCATAGCCGTTTTCGGTGACGGTCAGGATGAACTCCTCGGCCGCGGCGAACTCCGCCATGCGCTCCACGCTCAGCACGGGCGCGTTCTGATTCTCCTTCCACGGCGCGGCGCGGAGATAGGCCTCGCGCTCTTCCGTCGTCGCCGGGAAGCCCTTGAGGATGGAGAGCGAGATGACCTCGTCCCCGTCGCGCAGCGAGATGCCGCGCACGCCGGTCGAGGTGCGGCTCTGGAATTCGCGGACGGCGGTCGCCTCGAAGCGGATCGCCCGGCCGAAGCGGGTGGCGAGCAGTACGTCGTCCTCCTCCGTGAGCAGCGCGACTCCGATCAGCCGGTCGGTCGCATCCTCCTCGAAGCGCATCGCGAACTTGCCGTTCGACGGGATGTTGGCGAACGCGTCCATCGAGTTGCGCCGGACGCCGCCATGGGCGGTCGCGAAGATGACGTGGAGCTTGGCCCATTCCGCCTCGTCCTCGGGAAGCGGGAGTACGGTCGAGATGGTCTCGCCCTCGGCGAGCGGAAGCAGGTTCACCATCGGCCGACCGCGCGCCTGAGGGGCGCCTTCGGGCAGCCGCCAGACCTTGAGTCGGTAGACCTTGCCGTGGGTGGAGAAGAACAGGACCGGCGTGTGGGTCGAGGTGACGAACAGGTTGGTGACCGCATCCTCGTCCTTGGTCGCCATGCCGGCGCGGCCCTTGCCGCCGCGCTTCTGGGCTCGGAAGGTCTCGAGCGGCGTGCGCTTGATGTAGCCGTCCATGGTGACGGTGACGACCATGTCCTCGCGCTCGATCAGATCCTCGTCCTCGATCCCGTCCCAGGCCGGCGCGATCTCCGTGACACGAGGCGTGGCGAAGGCGTCGGCGACCGCGTCCAGCTCCTCGCGCATCACCTCGTAGAGGCGCACCCGGTTGCCGAGGATCTCGAGCAATTCGCCGATCGAGGTGGCGAGCTGTTTGAGCTCGCCGCCGATCTCGTCCCGGCCGAGCGCGGTCAGGCGGTGGAGACGAAGCTCGAGGATGGCCCGGACCTGAGCGTCCGAGAGGCGGTAGCTGTCGCCCTCGACCTCGTGCTCGACCGCCTCGACCAGGGCGATGTAGGACTGGATCTCGGCGATCGGCCAGTCGCGGGCGAGGAGGGCGGCGCGCGCCTCGGCGGGGGAGGCGGAGCGGCGGATGATCCGGACCACCTCGTCGAGATTGGTGACCGCGATGACCAGGCCGAGCAGGATGTGGGCGCGGTCGCGGGCCTTGGCCAGCTCGAACTTGGAGCGACGGGTGACGACCTCCTCGCGGAACTTGACGAACGTCTCGATCATGTCCCGCAAGGTCAGGGTCTCGGGCCGGCCGCCGCGGATGGCCAGCATGTTGGCCGGGAAGCTCGACTGGGCCGGGGTATGCCGCCAGAGCTGGTTGAGCACCACTTCGGGGGTCGCGTCGCGCTTCAGGTCGATGACGACCCGGACGCCCTCTCGGTTCGATTCGTCGCGAATGTCGGAGACGCCCTCGATCCTCTTGTCCTTGGCCGCCTCGGCGATCTTCTCGACGAGGCCGTTCTTGCCGACCTGATAGGGGATGGCGGTGAGCACGATCGAGCGCCGGTCGCCGCGGCCCTCCTCGATCTTGTGGCGCGCGCGCATCAGGATCGAGCCGCGGCCCGTGTGATAGGCGCTGCGGACGCCGGCCTGGCCGAGGATCATCGGCGCGGTCGGGAAATCCGGCCCGGGGACGATCTCCATCAGTTGCTCGATGGTGATCGCCGGATTGTCCATATAGGCTTTGCAGGCGGCGATCACTTCGCCGAGATTGTGGGGCGGGATGTTGGTCGCCATGCCGACCGCGATTCCGCCCGCGCCGTTGACCAGCAGGTTGGGGAAGCGGGCGGGGAGGACCTGAGGCTCCTCGCGGGAGGCGTCGTAATTGGGCGTGAAATCGACCGTATCCTTGTCGAGATCGTCGAGCAGGGTCATCGCGACGCGGGCGAGGCGCGCCTCGGTGTAGCGCATCGACGCCGGGGGGTCCGGGTCCATCGAGCCGAAATTGCCCTGGCCGTCGACCAAAGGCACGCGCATCGACCAGTCCTGCGTCATCCGCGCCAGCGCGTCGTAGATCGAGGCGTCGCCGTGCGGGTGGTAATTGCCCATCGTGTCGCCGACGATCTTGGCCGACTTGCGGTAGGGCCGGCCGGCGACGAAGCCGCCTTCCTGGCAGGCGTAGAGGATTCGCCGGTGGACCGGCTTCAGCCCGTCGCGAACGTCGGGAAGGGCGCGCGCGACGATCACCGACATCGCGTAATCGAGGTAGGAGGTCTTCATCTCCTCGACGATGGAGACGGGGGAAATGTCGCTGCTGTCGATGGACGGCGGTACGCTGGCCAAGGGGAGTTCCTGCTCGGGCTGTCGGAAACGCGGCGAGACCGCGCCTGTTTGAAGAAAGAGCCTAGCCGATGGAAAGGCCGGGCGCCACCCCGCGCGCGTACGCGTGCACGCGCGCGAGAAGGGCTAGATAGTCGCCTGGGGGAGAAATGCCACCCTGACCGAAAGGAACTGCGCCGCGGCTGGCAAGCCTTTGGCGGAAAACGGATTTTCGCAGCGATCTCCATCGCTTGCAGTTCAAGCGGGGTTCAGCGCCGATGCCCTAGAAACGAGGCGCGTTTGGCGGTAGAGGCCGCTCCACTCGCCCAATCGACCAAGGCCGCGGGGCGCCCCGGCGCCGGCCAACAGGAGGCAGCAGCTTATGAAATCCGTTTCCCGCTTCGCGCTCGGCGTTGCGCTCACCCTCGGCGGCGCCTCTCTGGCCGCCGGCCCCGCCCTTGCGAAGAAGGCTCCGCCGGCGCCGGCCCCCCAGCCCACGGCGGTGGGTGCCCGCACCTACAACCTCACCAAGGAAGAGCGCGTCGCGCTCGCGCCCGCCCAGAAGGCGGTGACCGCCAAGGACTGGGCGGCGGCCCAGGCCGCGCTGCCGGCCGCGCAGGCCGCCGCTCAGAGCCCCGACGCCAAATATGTCGTCGGCCAGTTCATGCTGCAGATCGGCATCGGCATTAACAACGAGGCGATGCAGGCGCAGGCGGTCGACGCTCTGATCGCGAGCGGCGGCGCCCAGCCGTCCGAGATGCCCAATCTCTACCGCAACCAGGCGGCGCTGGCGCTGCGCGCCAGCCCGCCCAATCCGGGCAAGGCCGAAGCCGCTTATACGAAGCTGATCGAGCTCGTCCCCAACGATCCGGACACGCTCGTCAACCTCGCCAAGCTCAAGAACGACATGCGCAAGCCGCAGGACGCGGTGGCGCTGATCGACCGGGCGATCGACGCGAAGCGCGCGGCCGGCCAGCCGGTCGACGAGACCTGGTACAAATATGGCCTGAAGATCGCCTACGACAATCGCCTGGGGCCGCAGGCCGTCAAGTTCAGCCGCGGCCTGGTGAGCGCTTACCCGACCAAGGAGAATTGGCGCGATTCGCTGCTCGTCTACCGCGACTACGGAAATCTCGACGCGGCCGGTAAGCTCGACCTGCTTCGGCTGATGCGTGTGTCCAAGGCGTTGGCCGGCGAGCGCGACTGGTACGATTACGCGTCCACCGTCAACGATGCGGGCTTCCCGGGCGAGGCCAAGGCGGTGCTCGACGAAGGCGTGGCGCTCCACATGGTCGACCCCAAGAAGCAGGCCTTCGCCGAGATCCTGCGCACGGCAAGCGCCCGTCTCGCCGGCGATCGCGCCTCGCTCACCGCCGACACGGCCCGGGCGATGGCCGCGCCGACCGGCACCACGGCGCTCAAGCTCGGCGACGCCTTTTACGGCTATGGCGATTATGCCAAGGCGATCGAGCTCTACCGGGCCGCCCAGTCAAAGGGCGGCGTGGACCCGAGCACGGTCCAGCTCCGCCTCGGCATGGCGCTGGCCATGTCCGGCGATCGGGCCGGAGCCGAGACGGCGCTCCGGGCGGTGACCGGCTCGCGCGCGGATCTCGCCGGCTATTGGCTGTCCTGGCTCAACCAGCGCAGCTAGCGCTTGATTCCCGCAACCGAGAAGGGCGCCGGGGCAATCCGGCGCCCTTTTTCTTTCCGGCGGGGGGTGCCGGCGCGTCCCATATTGCGACGGCGCCCTTTTGCGCTCTTCCGCCGACTTCCGACGCGCGTTAACGATTATCGGCAGGGCCTGTCGCGAGCCGGCCGTGCGCTAGAGGAACCGGAAAGTTGCGCTTCGACGACATGATCGCAACGGTGCTGGCTCAGCGCGAGGACAGTCCCTCCGCGCGCGCCGCCAAGTGGCGTCAGCTCGTCGATCTGGTCGCGCAGCGCGGCGAGGGCCCGGCTTCAAAAGACGCTCTCGCCTGGCTCCGGGCGAGTCGCGCCGACGTACCGCTCGCGACCCGGCGCGCCGCCGCCGCCGCGCTCGGCGGACGCGGCGTCTCGCCGGCGGCCCTTCGGCTGTTCTCCGAAGACGAGCCGCAAGTCGCGGCCCCGCTCTTCGCCTCGGCCCGGATGACCGGCGACGCCTGGATCGCGCTGCTGCCCGAACTGGGGCCGACCGGGCGCGCCTTCCTCCGCCACCGTCGCGACCTCGGCCCGGAGGTGGAGCGGGCGCTCGCCAGCTTCGGCTCCGCCGACTTCGCTTTGTCCGGCACGGTCGCTGACGTCGCGGCTTCCGGCAGCCCGTCCTTCGAGCGGAGCGAGACCCAGATCCGCGACCTCGTCGCCCGAATCGAGAATTTCCGCCGGCAACGCGACGCCGCGGCGGCACGGGCTCCCGAGCCAGCGGAAGCGCTCCGGCAGGCCGAATTCTTCCATTGGGAGACGGGACCCGACGGTACCATCCTCTGGGTCGAAGGAGCGCCGCGCGGGCCGCTGATCGGCCAGAGCATCGCCGCCACCGCCGAGCGCGGCCAGTTCGGGGTCGACGGCCAGGCCGCCGGCGCCTTCGAGAAGAGAGCGCCGTTCCGCGACGCGCGCTTCAGCGTCCCGGGCGGCGGGATCGCCTCGGGCGACTGGCGAATATCGGGCGTGCCCTTCTTCGAGCCGGGGCAGGGCCATTTCCTCGGCTATCGCGGCAGCGCCCGGCGCCCCCGGGTGGACGAGGTCGCCCGTTCCGAATCGATCCCGCCGGCGGGTGGCGGCGGCTTGTTCGGCACCGACCTTCCGCCCGATGCGCTGCGCCAGCTGATCCACGAACTCAGGACGCCGCTCAACGCGATCATCGGCTTCGCCGAGATGATCGAAGGCCAGTATATGGGCCCCGCGGGAAGCGGATATCGCTCGCGCGCCGGTTCGATCATGGAGCAGGCGAGGGGGCTCCTCTCCGCGGTGGACGACCTCGACACGGCGGCGCGGATCGAGACCAGCCGGCTGCAACTCGCCGAAAGCTCGGTGGACGCAGTGGCTTTGCTGTGCCGGCTTCACGACGCCTACGAACGGGTCGCCCAGCAGCGGGGCAGCCGAATCGCCATCGAGATCGAGCAGGGCCTGCCCCCGGCACGGGTCGAGCTTGGAGCGGCCGAGCGCATGTTCGCGCGCATGCTCGCCGCGACCATCGGGCTGGCGGGCGAGGGCGAGACGATCGCCGCGACGATGACGAACGGCCAGATCGCCGGCCGCCGGATGCTGTGCCTGTCGATCGACCGCCCCCGCGCCATTGCGGGGCTCGACGAACGCGCCCTCCTCGACCCGGGCTACAGCCCGGACGGCGATTGGCCCGGCGCGCCCGCGCTCGGGCTCGGTTTCGCATTGCGGCTGGTCCGCAACCTCGCCGAAGCGGTCGGTGGCACACTCGCCGTCGGCGAGACCCGCTTCACGCTCTACCTGCCGGCGCTCGAGCCGGCCGACCGGTCGGCCGGCCAGGGCAATTGAGCGCGGCTCGAACGCGCACGTTGCCAACGCGGCCCCGGCTCGCCTATCGCCGATATCGCGAGCTTCGGGGCCTGTAGCTCAACGGTAGAGCCGGCCGCTCATAACGGCTTGGTTGGGGGTTCGAATCCCTCCGGGCCCACCAGATTTTCGGTCAAAGTGGTACTTTGACCGAGGGGAGGGAGCCCTTTCTTCTTCCTTCCTTGCCCGGCTCGAAGTACCACTTCGAGCCGATGCCTGGGGTCCCCACAAAGTCTCACTTTGTGGGGTGTCTTGGCGGGGAGTAGCGCAGCCTGGTAGCGCATCTGCTTTGGGAGCAGAGGGTCGCAGGTTCGAATCCTGTCTCCCCGACCATTTCTTGCGTTCAGCGCCGCTCGCATTCGGCGACCGCGACCGCGACGCCCGCCTGCCCGTACAGGATTGCGGCTTCCTCCCAGAGCGGCAGCGATTCGGCGCGGCGGCCGAGAGCCTCGAGCGCGAGGGCCTGCAGGCGAAGCGAATTGGCGAGGTCGAGCGGTTTCGCGGCGGCATCGGAACGATAGAGATCGGCCGCCTCCCGCGCCGCCGCCAGCGCCCCGGCGGGCGCGTCCCGTTCCCGCGCGAGGTCGGAGACGTGGCGCAGCGCATGGGCGAGGCCCGGCGCGTCCCCGGTCGATCGGGCGAGCCGCGCGGCGCTCGAATAGGCCGCTTCCGCCGCTACCGCGTCGCCGGCCCGGCGCAGCGCATAGGCCTGCGCGATCAACTTTTCGACGGATTCGGGCATGGCTTGTTATCCACAGATTTCGTCGTGCTGTAACACAGGAGTCTCGCCGTCTTCCTAGGTCGAAATCAGTCCGATTCGATCAGGGGATATCCGGCGATGAACAAGATGTTGGCGGCTTTGGCGCTGAGCGGCTCATTGTTTCCGGCCATGGCTCAGGCGGCCAATCCCGCGGCTCCCGCGGCCAATGCGGATCCTGCCGCGGCCGCGGCCTCCGGCGAGGCGGAAGCCACCCCGGCGGCGCCAGCCGATCACGGCCTCGAGGACATCGTGGTCACCGCCACCAAGAAGGAGACCAACCTGCAGCGGACGCCGATCGCCATCTCGGTCGTCGATCCCCAGCAGATCCGGGACCGCCACGTCCAGAGCCTGATCGACCTCGCCGACGGCGGAGTCCCCTCGCTCAGGGTCGCCACGTTCGAGGCGCGCCAGTCGGCGCTCACCGTCGGCATCCGGGGCATCGTGCCTTTCGACGCCAACCAGACCGCCCGCGACCAGGGTGTCGGAGTCTATGTCGACGGAGTCTATCTCGGCCGCCAGCAGGGCCTCAACGCCGCCTTGCTCGACATCGAACGGATCGAGGTGCTTCGCGGACCCCAGGGCACTTTGTTCGGCCGCAACACCGAAGGCGGCGCGGTCAGCATCGTCACCCGGACGCCGACCGGCGAATTCGGCGGGCGGGTCGTCGCGGGGGTCGGCAATCAAGGCGCCTATAACGGCGAGGTCCATCTCAACCTGCCGGCCTTCGCCAACATCGCGATCAAGGTCGACGGCCTCATCCAGCACCAGAACGCGACGATCAAGAACCCGCTCGCCGGCCAGACCGGCTGGAATTATTTCAACCGGGTGGGCGGGCGCATCTCCGCGCGCTGGACTCCGTTCGAGGGCTTCACCGCCGATTTCGCCTTCGACCGCGCCAAAGACGAGAACACGCCCTTCTACAGCCAGCTGGTGAACTACAATCCGCTCGGCCGGACGGTCGGCGTCTACGATCCCACCACCAACCGGCTGGTCGCTCCCGGAAGCCCTGCGGGCGCCCCGACCTGCACGACCTGCATCGCGCCTTTGTCTCCTTTGGTCGTCGTCAGCGGCGACCAGCGGATGAAGGTCGCCGACATCGGCGTTCCCCAGCAACCCAGCGTCGACAAGACCCAGGGCGCTTCCGCTACGCTCAAGTACAAGGTGATTCCAGGCCTCGAGCTGCGCTCGATCACCGCCTGGCGGAAGGTCGACACGCATCAATGGGACAATTCCGGCGGCGCCCACCGCACCCTCTTCGCGCCCAACGCCAATTTCAGCCGCTACAGCCTTTCCGAGCTTTTCCAGCACCAGTTCAGCCAGGAATTCCAAGCGGTCGGCAGCCTCGGCGATCTCGATTACGCGGCCGGGGTCTATTATTTCGACGAGCACGTGTCGGAAGCCGCGGCGACCCCGAGCACCGACCGATGGAACGCGACCGGGACGGCCTACGCGATCAACAGCGAGGTGGTTTCCGGGACGATCGCCTCGGGCAACCAGGGATGGGGCCGCGGTTCCTGGTTCATCCAGCGCGACAGCCACGCCGCGGCCAAGAGCTACGCGGCGTTCGGCCAGGCGACCTGGACTCCTTCCGGCTTCGACATCTTCCACCTGACCGCGGGCGCCCGCTACACCCACGACAAGCGCGACGGCGCCCTGACCACCGTGGTCGGCAAGCCGACCAGCTTCACCTTCCATTATTCCAAAGGCCGGGTGGATCCTCTGATCACCGCGGCGATCGACGTGTCGCCGGCGGTTCATCTCTACGCCAAATACGCCACCGGCTTTCGCGCCGGCGGCGCCAACGACCGCTCCAAGACCTTCACCGCCTTCGGACCGGAATCGGTCAAGTCGTACGAACTCGGCGCCAAGGCCGATTTCTGGGGCCACCGTGCGCGCCTCAACCTCGCCGGCTACCTGATGGACCGCAAGGGCACGCAGATGGATTTCGACAATGTCGACACCGATCCCTCGAGCCCGACCTTCAACCTCCACACCGAGGAGACCCGCAACGCGCCGGGCACCTCGAAGATTCGCGGCCTCGAAGCGGATCTGACGGTGAAGCCGGTCGAAGGCCTGACGCTGGGCGGGTCCTACGCCTACACCTACACGAAGGTGCCGCCGACGCCGAACCCGTTCCTGCCGGGCAACCCCTTGTTCCAGGTGTTCGTGGTGTTCACCCCGAGGCACGCTGCCGCGGGCTTCGTCGATTACGAGCTCCCCGTCGGCCTCGGCGAGGCGCGGCTGAGACTCCACCTCGACGCCAATTATGCGAG
>JAXDPL010000182.1:0-5771 GCA_034668385.1 Sphingomonadales bacterium
CGGTACAAACCGGGCTGAAGGCGATCGATGCCCTGGTTCCGATCGGCCGCGGCCAGCGCGAGCTGATCATCGGCGACCGGCAGACCGGAAAGACCGCCGTCGCGATCGACACGATTCTGAACCAGAAGCAGATCAATGCCGGCGACGACGAGTCGAAGAAGCTCTACTGCATCTACGTCGCCATCGGCCAGAAGCGCTCGACCGTCGCCCAGATCGTCCGCGCGCTGGAAGAGAATGGCGCGATGGAATATTCGATCGTCGTCGCCGCCACCGCCTCCGAGCCGGCGCCGCTCCAGTTCCTCGCGCCCTATACCGGCTGCACGATGGGCGAATATTTCCGCGACAACGGCATGCACGCCGTCATCGTCTATGACGATTTGTCCAAGCAGGCGGTGGCCTATCGCCAGATGTCCCTGCTGCTGCGCCGTCCGCCGGGCCGCGAAGCCTATCCCGGCGACGTCTTCTACCTCCACTCGCGCCTGCTCGAGCGCGCCGCCAAGATGAACGAGGCGAACGGGTCCGGCTCGCTCACCGCTCTGCCGATCATCGAGACCCAGGCCGGCGACGTCTCGGCCTACATCCCGACCAACGTCATCTCGATCACCGACGGCCAGATCTTCCTCGAGACCGAGCTTTTCTACCAGGGCATCCGGCCGGCCATCAACGTCGGCCTCTCGGTCAGCCGGGTCGGCTCGTCGGCCCAGACCAAGGCGATGAAGAAGGTCGCCGGCTCGATCAAGCTTGAGCTCGCCCAGTATCGCGAGATGGCCGCCTTCGCCCAGTTCGGCTCCGACCTCGACGCCTCGACCCAGCGGCTCCTGAACCGCGGCGCCCGGCTGACCGAGCTCTTGAAGCAGCCGCAATTCCACCCGATGCCGGTCGAGGAGCAGGTCGTCTCGATCTTCGCCGGCGTCAACGGCTACCTGGACGCGATCCCGACCGCCGCCGTCACCCGCTTCGAAAGCTCGCTCCTCGCCCACGTCCGCGCCGACCATGCGGACGTGCTCGGCAAGATCCGCGACACCAAGGCGCTCGACGACGACACGGCCGGCGAGCTCAAGTCGATCATCGGCGATTTCGCCAAGACGTTTGCCTAAGCGGTCCTTCGAGACGCCGGTTCGACAAGCTCACCGGCTCCTCAGGATGAGCGGATTTGAAACTACCCGCTCATCCTGAGTAGGGACTGAGCGAAGGCGAAGGCCCGTATCGAAGGGTCGAAGGGAACGAAGAGAAAGAAGAATGGCCAGCCTCAAGGCGCTCAAGGGTAGGATCGCGTCGGTCAAGTCGACGCAGAAGATCACCAAGGCGATGAAGATGGTCGCCGCGGCGAAGCTGCGTCGCGCGCAGCAGGCCGCCGAGGCCGGGCGCCCCTATGCCGAGCGCATGGAGGCGGTGATGGCGAGCCTCTCGGCGCGGATCGCGCGGGGCCCGGAGAGCCCGAAGCTGCTCGCCGGCACCGGCGCCGACAAGACCCACCTGCTGGTGATCTGCACCTCGGACCGGGGCCTCGCCGGGGCGTTCAACTCGAACATCGTCCGCGCCGCGCGCAAGAAGGCCGACGACCTCGTCCGCGAGGGCAAGGACGTCCGCTTCTACCTGGTCGGCCGCAAGGGCAAGGCGGTGATCGGCCGCCTCTACCCGCGCCAGATCGTCCACGAGCACGACACCAGCGCGATGAAGCAGGCGGGCTTCGCCGACGCCCAGGCGATCGCCAGGGACCTCTGCCAGCGCTTCGAGAACGGCCGCTTCGACGTCGCCCACCTCTTCTACGCCCATTTCCAGTCGGCGCTCGTCCAGGAGCCGGTGACCCAGCAGATCATTCCGGTACCGTCACAAACTTCCGAGCCTTCCTTGGCATCACCTTTGACTAACCTTTCGAATGCCGCGATCGAATACGAGCCCGACGAGGATGAGATTCTGAGTCAACTTCTGCCCCGCAACGTCGCGGTCCAGATCTTCCGCGCCTTGCTCGAGAATGCGGCCTCGGAGCAGGGCAGCCGGATGACGGCGATGGACAACGCCACCCGCAACGCCGGCGACATGATCAACCGCCTGACCATCCAGTACAACCGGACGAGGCAGGCGGCGATCACCACCGAGCTCGTCGAAATCATCTCGGGCGCCGAAGCGCTGTAACCATTTGTGCTCCTGCGAAAGCAGGAGCCCAGAAGACAAGGGACTGGACCCCTGCCTTCGCAGGGGAACAAGAAGGAAGAAGAGAATGGCCACCGCCGCAACCGCCAGCAACAACAAGGGCCGGATCAGCCAGGTGATCGGCGCCGTCGTCGACGTGTCGTTCGACGGCGAGCTGCCCGAGATCCTCTCCGCGCTCGAGACCGACAATAACGGCAACCGCCTCGTCCTCGAGGTGGCGCAGCATCTCGGGCAGAGCACGGTCCGAACCATCGCGATGGATTCGACCGACGGCCTCACCCGCGGCCAAGAGGTGACCGACACCGGCTCGCAGATCCGCGTGCCGGTCGGCCCCAAGACGCTTGGGCGCATCATGAACGTCATCGGCGAGCCGATCGACGAGCGCGGCCCGATCGGCGCCACCGACAGCGCCCCGATCCACGCCGAGGCCCCCCTGTTCGTCGACCAGTCGACCGAAAATTCGATCCTCGTCACCGGAATCAATGTCATCGACCTGCTGGCGCCCTACGCCAAGGGCGGCAAGATCGGCCTGTTCGGCGGCGCCGGGGTCGGCAAGACCGTGCTGATCCAGGAGCTGATCAACAACATCGCCAAGGGCCATGGCGGCACCTCGGTGTTCGCCGGTGTCGGCGAGCGCACCCGCGAGGGCAACGACCTCTATCACGAGTTCCTCGACGCGGGCGTCATCGCCAAGGACGCGGACGGCAACGCCATCTCGGAAGGCTCCAAGGTCGCCCTGGTCTTCGGCCAGATGAACGAGCCGCCCGGCGCCCGCGCCCGGGTCGCCCTCTCCGGCCTCACCATCGCCGAATATTTCCGCGACCAGGAGGGCCAGGACGTGCTCTTCTTCGTCGATAACATCTTCCGCTTCACCCAAGCGGGCTCGGAAGTGTCGGCGCTTCTCGGCCGAATCCCGTCGGCGGTGGGCTACCAGCCGACCCTGTCGACCGACATGGGCCAGCTGCAGGAGCGGATCACCTCGACCAACAAGGGCTCGATCACCTCGGTCCAGGCGATCTACGTCCCCGCCGACGATCTCACCGACCCCGCCCCGGCCACGTCGTTCGCCCACCTCGACGCCACCACCGTGCTGTCGCGCGCCATCTCGGAGCTCGGCATCTACCCGGCGGTCGACCCGCTGGACTCCACAAGCCGCGTGCTTGAGCCGCGCACCGTCGGCCAGGAGCATTACGAGACCGCCCGCGCCGTCCAGGAGATCCTCCAGCGCTACAAGTCGCTTCAGGACATCATCGCCATCCTCGGCATGGACGAGCTTTCGGAAGAGGATAAGCTGACCGTCAGCCGCGCCCGCAAGCTCCAGCGCTTCCTCTCCCAGCCCTTCCACGTCGCCGAGGTGTTCACCGGCATCCCCGGCAAGTTCGTCCAGGTCGAGGACACCGTCCGCTCGTTCAAGGCCGTGGTCGACGGCGAGTACGACCATCTGCCCGAGGCCGCCTTCTACATGGTCGGCGGCATCGAGGAGGCGGTCGAGAAGGCCCAGCGCCTCGCCGCCGAGGTGGACTGATGCGGCTGCGCCCGGCAGGTCTGCTGGCTCCGGCGCTCGCGCTCGCCGCGACCGCTGCCGGGGCGCAGCTCGTGCCGGGCACCCGCGCTCCGGCGAGCATCGCCGAGGCGGTCGACGATGCCCATGGCGTCGTCTGTACCCTCGCCGCGGCCGGCCGGCCGGTGGGAGGATTGAACATCCCGCTGGTCGGCGGCGAAGGCTATGCGCCGGTGGACAAGGTGCCGGACTCGCTCGCCCGCTTCGTCCCGGGCGCGCCGCAGCAGAAGATCGTCGAATATCGCGGCGAGGGCGGGCCCTTGTGGATCGTCTACGATTCTGCTTCCCGCCGCTGCGCCATCTACGCCTTCGCCGATCCGGCGCCGGTGGAAGCGAGATTGCTCGAGACGCTCGACCGCTCCGCCAGGCTGCACATGTGGAAGCGGGCGAAGGATGTCGGCCCCGGCATCGACCATCTCTATGAATGGAAGGCCGAGCCGGGTCTCCGGCTGCTGACCGAAATCTCGAAGCCGCGCGCCGCCGGCGATCCCTTCGTCGTCGTCGTCAGGCCGAGCCGCTGAGCCGCCTCCATCATCGGAAAGATTAGAACATGGCCGACCTTCATTTCGAGCTCGTCACCCCGGAACGGCTGGTCCGCTCCGAGACTGTGTTCATGGTCGTGGTTCCGGGCAGCGAGGGCGATTTCGGAGTCCTCGCCGGCCACGCGCCCTACATGTCGACGCTCCGCAACGGCGACATCGCCATCTACCGGACCGGCTTCGGCGACACGCCCGAGCGAATCCCGATCGAGGGCGGCTTCGCGGAAGTGAACGACCGCGGCCTCACCGTCCTCGCCGAGCGGGCCGACGCCGAAGAGGCCGCCGGCTGAGCTCTCCGCCGGCCGCCACGCCGGTTAGGCAATTGTCAAAGTTTCCCGCTTATTCACCAGCCCCTCATAGATCGGCAGGGCAAGGGTTCGAGCGGCATGAGTGCTTTCGGTAGGCGCGGCGGAGCGGGAACCAGCGGCGGCGGCAGGCCGAGCTTCGGTGTGGCGAGGCCGATGAAGGGCCCCGGCGGCCCGGCCCCCACCCCGCTCCCGCTCGAAGGCGGCGACCAGTTTCCGCCGCTCGACACGATGGAGTTCGGCGCTCCGGCCGAGGATTTCGCCATCCCCGGCGAGCGCAGCGACGCGATGACCCGCCTCGCCGAGCGCCAGGCCGCCTCGTCGGAGGCGCCGTCGAGCCGCAACGAGGGCTTCGAAGCCTCGATCCACCGCATCAAGGAGCAGGTCCTTCCCCGCCTGCTCGAGCGGGTCGACCCGGAAGCGGCGGCGACCCTCTCCAAGGACGAGCTGGCCGAGGAGTTCCGGCCGATCATCGGCGAGGTGCTGGCCGAGCTCAAGATCAACTTGAACCGCCGCGAGCAGTTCGCGCTCGAGAAGGTGCTGGTCGACGAGCTTCTCGGCCTCGGCCCCTTGGAGGAATTGCTCGCCGACCCCGAGATCAGCGACATCATGGTCAACGGGCCGAACCAGACCTTCATCGAAAGGAAGGGCAAGCTCGAGATCGCCCAGATCCAGTTCCGCGACGAGGAGCATCTCTTCCAGATCGCGCAGCGGATCGTCAACAAGGTCGGCCGCCGCGTCGACCAGACCACGCCCCTCGCCGACGCCCGCCTGCAGGACGGCAGCCGCGTCAACGTCATCGTCCCGCCGCTCAGCTTGCGCGGTACCGCCATCTCGATCCGCAAATTCTCCGAGAAGCCGATCACCATCGACATGATGAAGAATTTCGGCTCGATGTCGGAGAAGATGGCGACCTGCCTGAAGATCGCCGGCGCCAGCCGCTTCAACGTCATCATCTCGGGCGGCACCGGCTCGGGCAAGACGACAATGCTCAACGCCTTGTCGAAACTGATCGATCCGGGCGAGCGCGTGCTGACCATCGAGGACGCCGCCGAGCTTCGCCTGCAGCAGCCGCACTGGCTGCCGCTCGAGACCCGCCCGCCCAATCTCGAGGGCCAGGGCGCGATCTCGATCCGCGACCTCGTCATCAACGCGCTGCGTATGCGCCCGGACCGGATCATCCTCGGCGAGATTCGCGGCAGCGAGTGTTTC
>JAXDPL010000183.1:0-6503 GCA_034668385.1 Sphingomonadales bacterium
TGATGATCGGCGCGGCGAACAGCGAGCCCGAGACTCCATGGTTGGAGATGGTGAAGCTGCCTCCGGAGACGTCGCGGGCGGAGAGCTGCTCCTTGCGCGCTTTCTCGATCAGCTCGTCGAGGCCGGCCGCGATGCCCTTGAGGTTCAGAGTCTGGACCCGCCTGAGCACGGGAACGATCAGCCCCTTCTCGCCGAGGGCGGTACCGACTCCGATATTGACGTCGTCGAAAATCTCGAGCCGGTCGTCGTGCCAGCGGCTGTTGATCGCCGGCGCGACCTTCATCGCCTCGGCGGCGGCGGCGGCGACGTAGGCGGTGTAGGTGAGCTTCACGCCCTTCTTCGCATAGGCGTCCTTGTGCCGCTGGCGGTGACGGATGATCGCCGAGAAATCGGCCTCGAACATCGCGGTGACGTGCGGCGCCTGGGTCACCGAATTCAGCATGTTCTCGGCGATCCTGAGGCGCATGCGGTCGTGCGGGACGGAGTGCGAGCGGATCGAGGCGTCCGAGGGCTGCGACACGCGGGGCTGGGCCGTGGTGCGCGGCCCATCGGTTTGCACCTTGGTGGCGGCCTCGACGGCCCGGTCGACGTCGGCGCGGGTAATCCGTCCGTCGCGGCCGGTGCCTTCGATCTTCGAGGGATCGATGTCGTGCTGAAGCAGGGCGCGGCGGACGGAAGGTGACAGGCGGTTCTCGCCTGAGGAGGCGCGAGGCGTGGGATCAGCATGGATGCCAGCCTTCGCCGGCATGACGGGCGTCTCGGGTTCATGACCCGAAACCTCGGCAACCGCCGCTATCCGCCCCAGCACCGCGCCCGGCACCGCGTCCGCGCCGCTCTCCAGCAATATCTCGCGCAGCACCCCCGCGGCCGGGGCGGGGACCTCCATCGCCACCTTGTCGGTCTCGAGCTCGACGAGGGGATCGTTCTCCTCGACCCGGTCGCCGACCTGGCGGAGCCACGCGCGGACGACAGCCTGAGTGCCCTCCTGCTCCTCGGGGACGACGACGTCGATCATGACGGGCCCCCCGTCATTGCGAGGAGCGCAGCGACGCGGCAATCCAGCTCGGCGCTCGTGACGGCTGCCGCTCTGGATTGCTTCGCTTCGCTCGCAATGACGGTCCTCATCAGAACCCCACCAGCTCGTCGATCCTGGCGCGGATGCGTTCGACCGAAGGTACCGCCCAGTTGAGCAGGACCGGGTTATGCGGACTTGGGATGTCCGGCATGGTCACCCGCGCGACCGGCGCGTCGAGGTCGAGAAAGGCTTCGTCGGCGACGATCGCGGCGATCTCGGCGCCGAAGCCGCCGGTCTTCAGATCCTCGTGGACGATCAGGCAGCGGCGGGTGCGGCGGACGCTGTCCAGGACCATCTCCTTGTCCCAGGGCACCAGCGTGCGAAGGTCGATCACGTCGGCCGACACGCCCTTCGCCGCCTCCTCGCAGCGCGGCACCATCGCGCCCCAGGTGACGATCGTGATGTCGTCCCCTTCCCGAGTCTTCTTCGCCCGCCCGAACGGAAGCACATAATCGTCACCCGGCCAGGGGCGCCGCGCCCAGGCGTCGTCGAGCATCGCGCGGTGCTCGAAGAAGATGACGGGATCGTTGCCGCGAAGCCCGGCGCGAAGCAGCCCGACCGCGTCCTCGGCATTCGAGGGCACCGCGACCAGCCAGCCCGGATTGTGGACGAACTGCACCTCGTTGGTCTGGCTGTGCCAGGGATCGCCGCACTTGAAGAAGCCGCCGGGGATTCGAAGCACCATCGGCGCGGCGAAGCGGTTGTGGGTGCGCCAGCGCATCGTCCCGCAATCGTTGATCTGCTCGGTCGCCGGCTCGGCATATTTGCGGAACTGGATTTCCGGCACCGGCATCAGGCCAGCCAGCGCCATCCCGACGGCGCGGCCGATGATCCCTTCCTCGTTGAGCGAAGTGTCGAACACCCGGTCGTGGCCGTATTTCTCCTGCAGGCCCAAGGTGACGGCGTGGACCCCGCCCTTCGGCCCGATATCCTCGCCGAACAACAGCACGCGCGGATTGAGCTCCAGCTCCCTGTCGAGGGTACGGCGGATCGCGGTGACCATGTTGATCCGCTGGCCCTCGGGCCTCGGCTCCTCGTGGCTCCGGGGCGCCCGGTAGCCCTTGGTCCACTGCCCGCCCATCTTCTGCATCTCGCCTTCGTAGAAGACGTGGTCGAGCACGCGCTCCGGGTCCGAAACCCCCGCGGCCTCGGCCTTTGCCCGCGCCGCCTCGACCGCCTCTCGGGCTTCGGCCTCGATCCGGCCCCATTCCGCCTCGTCGAAAGCCGCGCCGACCAGATAGGATTTGAGCTTCGGCAGCGGGTCGCGGGCCCATTCCTCTCGGACGAGATCCTCCGACTTGTAGGTCTGCGTGTCCTGGAAGCTGTGGCCCTGCAGACGCGGCACGCGCAGGTGGAGCAGGGCCGGGCCCTTGCGGGCGCGGACATGGGCGACGGCGCGGTCGACCAGTTCCGCCGCCTCGGCCGGCTCGGTGCCGTCGCCGGCGAAGATGGCAAGGCCGGTGAAGCTTGCCAGGTTCTTCGAGATGTCGGCGCCCGGCGTCTGGTAGGTGCAAGGCACCGAGATGCCGAATTGATTGTCCTCGACGTAGAACAGCATCGGCAGCTTCTGCGTGGTCGCGATGGTCAGCGAGGCCCAGAAGCCGCCGGTCGCGCAGGACGCGTCGCCGCCGAGGACCACCGCGATCGCCTCGTCGTAGCCGCGGTCGCCGAGCACGTTGCGGTAATATTCGATCGCCTGCGCCCAGCCCGCGGTCGGGGTATATTGGGCGCCGACTCCGCCCGACATGGGGAGCGCCGGAGCGCCGTGCGGATTGGGATAGTTGAACACGACGCCGATGTCGCGGCCGTCCGAATAGCCCCCTTCCCGGCCCATCCCCGAGGCGAGCGCGTCCTCGATCGGGACTCCGAGCGAGAGCAGCAGCGGGCGGGAGCGGTAATAGCCGCAGGTGGCGTCGCGGCGGTGGGTGAGCCGGCTGCCGAGCAGGATCTGGGCCATGTCGTGGCCGCGCGCGCTGAACTGGTAGAGGATTTTGCGCTCCGGGACGAGCCGTTCCTCCTCGAGCCGGTCCATCGCGCGGCTGACCTGGACGAGATAGGCGACCCTGCGCCAGTCGAAGTCCGTAGCGGGCGCATTGGCCCGCGCCTTCGGCTCCGCGACGCCCTGCTCAGCCATCCATCTTCTCCACGACCGCGGCGGCGAAGTGGTCGACATTGTCGTCGGAGAGGCCGACGACGTTGAAGCGTCCGCTGTCCGCCATGTAGATGCCCTTCTCCTCGCGCAGCGCCAGCACCTGCTCGCGGCTTAGCGGCAGCATCGAGAACATCCCGTTCTGCGCATCGATGAAAGCGAGCCTTTCGTCATAGGCGGCGAGGCGGGCGCGAAGGCGGCGGATCCGGGCGCACATCTCCTGAAGCTGGGCATGCCAGTCGGCGCGCAGCTCGGGCGTGTCGAGGACGATCCTGGCGATGGCGGCGCCATGGTCGGGCGGCATCGACCACATGGTGCGCGCCAGGGTCATCAGGTTCCCGAAGACGATGTCCGCCGTCTTGCGATCGGGCGCCTTGACGAAGAGGTTCCCGGTCCGCTCGCGATAGACTCCGAAATTCTTGTCGCAGCTCTGGGCGACCAGCGCCTGATCCGCCGCCTCGACCACAAGGCGGGTGCCGAAGGCGTCCGGTTCCAGCCCGTTGCCGAGGCCCTGGTAGGCGAGGTCGACGAAGGGGATGAGGCTGCGTCGCGTAATGAGCCCGGCCAGCTCCCGCCACTGGTCGGGAGAGAGATCGGCGCCGGTCGGGTTGTGGCAGCAGCCGTGGAGCAGGACGAGGTCGCCCGCGGCGGCTTTGCCGAGCGCGTCCAGCATCTCGTCGAACAGGATTCGGCGGCTCTTCACGTCGTAATAGGGGATCGGCACCATCTCGACTCCGGCCGAGGCGATGAGCGGCGCGTGGTTGGGCCAGGTCGGCTGGCCGACCAGGATCCGCGCTTTCGGATTGGCGCGGTGGATGAGGTCGGCGGCGATGCGCAGGGCGCCGCAGCCGCCGGGAGTCTGCAGGCCGACGATCCGCTCGTCACGGGCCAGCGCTTCGCCGAACACGATCGGGCGGATCAGCTCGGTGAATCGCGAATCCCCCTGGGAGCCGAGATAGGCCTTGGTGTCCTGGGTCTCCCAGAGCAGGCGCTCGGCCTTCTTCACGGCGCGCAGGATCGGCGTCGAGCCGTCGCTGTCGCGGTAGACGCCGACCCCCACGTCGATCTTGTCGGGGCGCGTATCGGCGTCGCACAGCGCGATCAGCTGCAGCAGGCTGTCCGACTTTTGCGCGTCGAGACGCTCGAACAGCGCCGGCGCGTCGGCCAGCAGCACTGAGCTTTCCATCATCCCTCCTGTCGGCGCCGAGGGAAATAACGCCGCAGGTACGGCTATCGCACCGGCTGTTCAAACGCTCATCTGATTTGCCGTCATAGTGGCTGGATTTGAAACAGATTCTCATTTACAGGCTATTTTGTGAAAGAAGATGATCGCCTTGACGCCGTCGACCGGCGAATCATCCGCGCGCTGCAGCGGGACGCGGGGCTGAGCCACGCCGCGCTGGCAGAGCAGGTCGGCGCATCGGCGGCCTCGGTGTGGCGGCGGGTGCGGGCGCTCGAGAATGCCGGCGTGCTCGGCAAGACGGTGCGCCTCGCCAATGCGGAGGCGCTCGGGCGCCCCGTCAACGTGCTCTGCCAGGTGCGGATGACCAAGCAGACCGTCGAGGCGCGCGCGCAGTTCGAGGAATTCATCCTCACCCGCGAGGAGATCGTCGAATGCTACGCCATGTCGGGCGAGTGGGACTATCTGCTGCGCATCGCGGTGCGCGACGTCGCCGATTATGACCGCTTCATCATGCGCGGAGTCCTCGCCCACCCCTCGGTGGCGAGCGCCGCCTCCAACTTCGCGCTGAGACAGGTCAAATATACGACCGAGATCCCGGTCTAGGTGAAGCCGTGAAGAAGGAAGGGGCTTCGACAAGCTCAGCCCGAACGGATTGGGGGGTATCGGCCGCGGCCCAGCTCACGCCGTTCGGGCTGAGCCTGTCGAAGCCCTCCCTTCACTGCTGGCGTGCGATCTACGCCGCCTGCCCTTCGAGCATTCCATCGAGCTCGCCGCGGCGCTCGAGCTCGGCGAGGTCGTCGGAGCCGCCGACGTGGCGGCCGTCGATGAAGATCTGCGGAACGGTGTGGCGGCCGTTCGAGCGCTCCAGCATCTCGTCGCGCTTTCCGGGCACCGAGTTGATCTCATATTCCTCAAAGTCGACGCCCTTCTCGCCGAGCAAAGCCTTCGCCCGCGCGCAATAAGGGCAACCGAATTTGGTGTAGATCTCGACCCGGGCCATGTTTCGCTCCTGTTGGGATGGGCGAGTTGGGCGCCACTCCCGCCTCTGTCAATGCTCCGCCGCCATGCGCGGGCCGCCGTGCGACGGCTCCGGCGTCTTGCCCTGGGCCCGGTCGATCCGGGCCTGGGTCTTGCGGTCGGCGATCCAGCGCAGCCCCATGCCGACGATCGACAGCAGGGCGCCCGCGGCGACCATGGCGATCAACAGCGCATCCCCCTTGGCGCCCTTCAGCGCGGGGAATGCGAGCAGGAAAACGCTCACGATCGAAATGAGATAGCCCTGTCCCTTGAGGGTGTGCGGATCCTTCATCATGGCGTGACAAACGACGCAGCGGCGTTTTGGATCAATCCGGTTCGGTGCGAATGACCCGAGCCCAGCAGAGCACGTCGACCCGCGCCGCCCCCGCCCGCTTCAGCGCCCGAGCGCAGGCGCCGGCGGTGGCGCCGCTGGTGTAGACGTCGTCGACGAGGACGACCGGGCGGCCCCGCAGCCGTGCCTTGCCCTCCTCGGTGACCTTGAAGGCGCCGCGGACGGCGAGCGCGCGTTCCCGCCGGCCCAGGCCTTTCAGCATCGGAGTCGCCCGAGTGCGCCTGAGGATGTCCTGCGCCGCGACGAGGCCGGACCGCCGCGCCAGCGCCGCGGCGATCAACGCGGCCTGGTTGTAGCCGCGCCGCCAGATTCGCCAGCGATGCAGCGGCACGGGCACGAGCAGGGCGTCGGTCGCCGGCTCGAGGTGGCGCAGCATGAAGGCGGCCAAAGTCTCGGCGACGCCCGGCCTCCCCCCATGTTTGAGCTTCAGAGCGACTCCGCGGGCGACCTCGCCATAGGCGACCGCGGCGCGCAGCCGGTCGAAGGAGGGCGGCTCGGCGAGGCAGCGGCCGCATTCCGCGTCGCCTTCTCCGCCATATTCGAACGGCAGCCCGCAACGGACGCAGCAAGGCTCGCCGAGGAAGGTCAAATCCTGCCAGCAGGCAATGCAGAGGCGGTGAGGCTCGGCGAGAATGGTCCCGCAGGCGGGACAGCGCGGCGGAAGCGCGAAATCGACCGCGCCCGCGGCGAGGGAGCGGAAAACGGCGGCGGCACCCGGCATCGGCCG
>JAXDPL010000184.1:0-7724 GCA_034668385.1 Sphingomonadales bacterium
GAAAATGTGATGCACGGCTATTGGCGCAGCCCCGAAGAAAGCGCCCGCGTGCTCCGCGACGGCTGGCTGGCGACCGGTGACGTCGGCCGTTTCGACGACAAGGGCCGAATCGTCATCACCGACCGCAAGAAGGACCTGATCGTCCTCGACAAGGGCGACAATGTCGCGCCTCAGCGGGTCGAGGGGATGCTGACCCTTCAGCCGGAGGTCGCCCAGGCGATGGTCCATGGCGACCGGCGGCCCTACCTGGTCGGGCTGATCGTCCCGGAGGCGGAGTGGACGGCCGAGTGGGCCAAGGCGAACGGCAAGCCGAACGATCCGGCCTCATTGCGCGACGATCCCGCCTATCACCGCGCTCTCGCCGAAGCGGTGGACCGGGTGAACGCGCAATTGTCGGTGATCGAGAAGGTCCGCCGCTTCATCCTCGCCGACGAGCCGTTCACGGTCGACAACGAGCAGCTGACCCCCTCGATCAAGATCCGCCGCCACGTCCTCAAGCAGGTCTATGGCGAGCGGCTCGAGGGATTGTACCGGAAGTAAGAGCTCCGGCCTCTGCGCCCCGCCAAAATCCGTTCGGCCTGAGCCTGTCGAAGGCCCTTCTTGCCGTTCGCGCCCGAAACAAAGGAGAGGGCTTCGACAGGCTCAGCCCGAACGGGGTGGGGGTTCGAACCGATACGTCCGGTTCGAGCCGGTCAGGATCCCCCTCCCGCGGCGGCCTATCCCGCCCGCCTCCGATAGGGCTGGAAGTCGCCGAGGCCGCAGCCGCCGTAGGTGATCCGGCTGACCGGATCGAGCACGGTGGCGATGTCGCCGCGGCACAATTGGTCGGACGAGGTGCGGGTGACCAAGGCGCGGTCGCGCAGGTCGGGGCAGCCGCCGGCGGGGCGGTTGACCCACAGCCGCTCGCGGGTCGTGCCTTCGAAGATGATCGCGTCGCCGGCCGACTTGTTGCCGGCGAGCTGGCGCATTTGCACGCACGAGACCGGCGGGCCGGACGGCTCGTAATCCCTGAGCGCCGTCGAGATCGCCGCCTCGCGGGCGGTGCGATCCGCCTCGGTCGGCTCGCCCATGGTGCAGGCGGCGGCGGCCAGGGTCGCGCCTGCCAGTATGACGATGTTCCTCATCGCTAACCTCCTTGCGGGCTCAACGCGCGGCGCGGCGGTTCGGCGCCTCAGCCGCGAAATTCGTCCTTGGCCCGGCGACGCTCAGCAAACGCCTCCACGCTTGAAGCGCGCATGAACGGATTGGTGGCGCGCTCGAGCGCGATCGTCGTCGGCAAAGTCACCTCGCCGCGTTCGCGCGCCGCCCGGACTTCTTCGACGCGCCGGGCGAGCGCCGAATTGTCCGGCTCGACGGTAAGGGCGAAGATGCCGTTGGCGAGCGTATATTCGTGGCCGCAATAGATTCGCGTTTCGCCCGGCAGTGCGGCGAGCCGCTTCATGTTGCCGTACATCTGCCCGGCATTGCCTTCGAAGAGCCTGCCGCAGCCCATCGCGAACAAGGTGTCGCCGGTAAAGGCGACTCGTTCGGAAGCCAGATGAAAGGCGACGTGGCCGGCGGTGTGGGCGGGGATGTCGATCAGCTCAGCCTCGATCCCGCCGATCCTCGCCCGGTCGCCGCCGGCGACGATCCGGTCCATCCGCGACACCCGCTCGGCCTCGGCGGGCCCGGTGATGGTGCAGCCGGTGGAGTCGCGGATCGCGTCGTTGCCGCCGGTGTGATCCGGGTGCCAGTGGGTGTTCCACACCTGCGTGATCCGCCAGCCGCGCGCCGCCGCCGCCGCCAGCACCGGATCGGCCACCGACGGGTCGACCGCCACCGTCTCGCCCGACTCCGGATCATGGACCAGCCACACATAATTGTCCGAAAGGACGGGGACGGGGACGATCTCGAGCATCACCAATGCCCCGTGTTGGGCATAGACGCCCAGGGCTCGGCCGGCGCAAGCGCGTCGCCGGCCTGGAGCAGTTCGATGGAAATGTTGTCGGGGGTTCGGACGAAGGCCATGTGGCCGTCGCGCGGCGGGCGGTTGATCGTGATGCCCGCCTCCATCAGCCGCCGGCAGGTCTCGTAAATGTCGTCGACCCGGTAGGCGAGGTGGCCGAAATTGCGGCCCTCCGAATAGCCTCGCTCGTCCCAATTGTGGGTGAGCTCGACCTGCGCGTTCTCGTCGCCGGGCGCGGCGAGGAAGATGAGGGTGAAGCGGCCCTGCTCGCTGTCGCGCCGCCTGAGCTCTTTGAGGCCGAGCAGCTCGAAGAAGCGGATCGTCGCGTCGGGATCGGAGACCCGGATCATGGTGTGGAGATAACGCATGATCGGTCAGGTGAGCAGGTCGCCCTGTCCCCCGGACAGGGCTGAGCAGTGCGGGGCACTACTCACCGGCTCATGCTCGTTGGAATGCACTTTCATCGACGACTCCTCCTTCTGGCAGATCATGCGTTATTTCAAGGCGGAGGCTCCTTTCGTCGGTCCTATAGGCCGGGGCCCAGCTTGAGTTCCAGCGAGAGCGCGCTAGCCTTGGCGCCGTGAAAGCCGCCGTCCTCGCCGTCGCCCTCGGCGCCTCGCTCGCCGCCGCCCCCTCCGCCCGCTGGGACTGGGGCGACACCAGGGACGAATTCACCAGCACGCCGGAATATGCGCCGTCCAAGGCACTCTGCCGGAAGCTCAAGGACCGCGAGCCGCCCGCGACCGACCGGCCGGACCCGGCGGCGGCGCGGGCGCTCGACGGCTGCGATTCGGAGAAGCTCTATTACGGCATCGGCATGCTCGCCGATCCGGTGAAGGCGCGGCAATGCGCTTTCCTCGAGGCCGACAGCGAGGACGACGGCCCTTTCTCCGGCCGGGCGATGCTGATGACCATCTACGCCAACGGCAAGGGCGCGGCGAGGAATCTCGACGTCGCCATCCACCTCGCCTGCGGAATCGAGGGCGCGCCGATGGAGATGCTCGGCCGGATCGAGGATCTCACCGAACGGCGGACGAAAGGCGGCGGCGATTTCGATTATTGCGACGACATCACCAGCGGCATGGCCGGCGGCCAGTGCGCCGAGCATGGCGCGCAGATCGAGGGCGCGAAGCGCGACGCCATCTGGGCGCGGCTGACCGCCGCCTGGACCCCGGCCGAGAAGCAGGCGCTGGCGCGGATGAAGGCGGCCCACCGGGCCTTCGCAGAAGCCCATGCCGAGGGCGAGGTCGACATGACCGGCACGTTGCGCGGCGCCTTCTATGTCGAGGCGGTGGAGAAGCTCGACAAGGCGCTGCTGGCGATGGTGCAGAGGCTCGAGGCGGGGCGGGCGCCAGCGCTGGGCCACGCTCAATTCGCCGCCGCCGACGCCGCGCTCAACGCGCGCTACCGCAAGGAGCTGCAGTCGACCGAGCCGAGCGACGCTCCGGGCGCGGTCACCCGCGACGGCATCCGCTCCGCCCAGCGGGCCTGGATCGCCTATCGCGACGCCTTCCTCGCCTTCGCCGCGGTCCGCTACCCGAAAGTGCCGCGCGACGCCGTCGCCGCCTGGCTCACCGCCGAGCGCACCAAGATGTGGGACGAGGGCGAGGACGAATAAGGAGAAGCGGGGCCTAGGGCCTGGGCGGGGTCGCCGGCGGCTCGGGGGCGGGATTCTCGCCGCCATTCTCGGCGAGCGCGGCTTCGGCGGAGCGGCCGGTCGGCGTGTCGGGGGCGGCCTTGGCGGCGCGGACGTAGAAGCCGCGGGCCGCCGCGACGTCGCCGCCCAGGCCGGCGATGTTCCCCGCCTCGAGCAGGATCGCCGCGTCGTCGGGCGCGAGAGCGACGGCCTTGCCGATGTCCGATTTGGCCCGCGCGACGTTGCGCTCGCGGCGGGCGAGGGCGGCGGAAAGGTACCAGGCGAACGGATCGGTCGGGACGAGCGCCAGCGCCTTGTCGATGTCGGCGCGGGCCGCGGCGGGATCGCCGGCGGCGACCGCGGCGCGGGCGCGGTCGAGCAGCACTTCGCCCTGCAGCGGCGGAGTCATCAGATTGGCGGCGAGCGCGGCGTCGAAGGCGGCGCGCGCCCGGGCCGGGTCGCCGGCGGCCAGCCAGGCATTGCCGGCCTCGACCCGGAAATCGGCGCGGCGGCGATCCCTGGCCTGCTCGGCCTGGAGGGCGGCCTGGTCGAAGGCGGCGGCGGCGTCGCTCCAGCGCTCCAGCGCGACGAGCGCGAGGCCGCGGCAATTGAGCGCGTCGAGGCCGCCCCCCTTGGCGAACCATTCGGCCGCCGCCGGGGCGGCGCGCTGCGGGTCGGAGCGGACGAGCTCGGTGCAGGCCTTGAAGGTCGCGGGGGTGGCGGGCGCGGCGGCGGCCAGCGCGAGAAGGAAGGGAGTCACCGCGCCGCCCTAGCGCAACAGGCTGCACGCCGCCTGAACGGCTTTTACCTGACCAGCTCTTCGACGGTCGCAAGCAGCAGGGCGATATCCTCTTCGCGCGATAGCCGGTGGTCGCCGCCCTTGACGAGGGTGAGGCGAGCGTCGGCGGTGACGAGACGCTCCATCAGCTCGAGCGAGATGCGCCAGGGGACGTCGGCGTCGGCGCTGCCATGAAGCAGTCGGACGGGGCCGGCGAACGGGATCGGGCCGCCGAGCAACGTCAACTCTTCGCCGCTCTCCCAGAAGGCGCGGGTGGTGACCCTCGGAGCGTCGTCGTAAGGCGAGGGCTCGCTGAGCCGGCCGGTCTCGCGGATCGTCGCCTTCTGAGCGTCGCTATAGCCCCAGGTCGTGAAATCCGGAGCCGCGGCGATTCCGACCAAGGCCTTCACCCGCTCGGGGCGGGCGAGGGCGGCGAGCAGCATCAGCCAGCCGCCCATCGACGAGCCGATCAGGATTACTGGGCCTTCCGCCACCGAATCGATCGCCGCCAGCGCATCGTCGCGCCAGTCTTCGAGGGTCTGCGCCTCGAAATCGCCGGGGTTTGCGCCGCAGCCGGCATAGTCGAAGCGCAGCACCGCCTGGCCGCGCTCCTCCGCCCAGCCGTCGAGCGCGGTCGCCTTTGAGCCCTCCATGTCGGAGGCGTAGCCCGGCAGGAAGACGAGGGTCGGGTTCCGCCCCGGCCGGCGGCGGCAGGCGAGGCGGCGCCCGCCGGTCTCCAGATAGTCGCCACCGGTCACTGGCTGTCGCGGCAGATGCCGGAAAGGGCGGCCCATTCCTCCGGGCTCAGCGACGGGCGGTAGGCTGCGCCGTTGACCGCGCTGGCGCGGAAGCGGGCCTCTCGCTCGGCGGTGAGCGGGTGGGTGGAGAGGTAGCCGAGCGCGGCGTCGGCGCGGCCGAAAATCTTCTCCTGCTCGGCGAGCGCGTGGAAGAAATCGGCGGTCGGAGCGGGCGAGATTCCGGCCCGCCTCAAGGTGACGATCGCGTCGCCGTCAGCCTGTGACTCGGCGCCGCGCGAATAATGGAGCGAGCCGAGCGTGTCGATGCCGGAGCCGGCGCTTCCGCCGAGCACGCTGATCAGCGCGCTGAAACCGAACTCGCGGATCATCGCCTGGGTGACGTGCCGTTCCTGGACGTGGCCCATTTCGTGGGCGAGCACTCCGGCGAGGGCGTCCGGGCCGGGCGACTCGGCGAGCAATTTGTCGAAGATGACGATGTTGCCGCCGGGAAGCGCCGCGGCGTTGACGATCGGGACGTTGACGACCCGGATGTTGAGCCGGTCGGCGTCGGGGCTGAGCTCGCGCGCCAGCTTGCGCAGGGCGGCCTGGCCGGCCGCGCCGGTGCAGAAGCGGCCGCCGAAATCGCCGACCAGGGTATCGCCGAACTTCTTCTCCCACGAAGCGGGAACATAGGGCGCGGCGAGAACCGGAATGCGGTCGGCGCCGAACAGCACGGCGGCCGAGATGGCGAGGGCGATCAGGATCGAGGGGACGAGCCCCGTTCGGTCGATCCAGCGGCCGTATTTCTGGCGCTTCGGCAACACTCCGGCGATCTCGTCGGCGGGGCCGGTGAGGCCGAGCCGCCAGCCGGCGATGTCGGTTCGGCCGTAGACGTCTCCGTCGCGGCGCGTCTCCATGTGGCAGAGCGCCTCGCCGGGAACCCGATCGGCGCTGCCGTCGGGGAAGCGGATGTCGAGGCCGCCGCCCGAAGCGCCCACCTCGACCGTCCGCCGGACGGCGCTCGATCCGTCGTAGAGCCAGCCGGGGGCGCCCAAGGCCGGCTTCCTAGAAGGCGCCGATGTCGAAGGCGTCGGCAAAGCCTTCCGCCTCGCGCGGCGCCTTTGCCTGCGATTGCAGGAGGGTGTCGAGGTCGATCTCGCCGGTCGCCTCGAGGTGCCTCACCGCGAACGACCAGTTGCGGTACCCGACGAACAGGAAGCCGGCGCCGAGCGTGACGATGATCAGCCCGATCGTTCCGAAGATCAGCTTCAGCCAGTCCGCGGTTCGGGCGGTGAACACGAAGTCGATTCCGCCCCACGACGTCGCCTCGACCATCTTGCGGTAATAGGCCGCGTAATAGCTGAGGCTGGCGAGCAGGAAGGCGAGGTAGAAGATGACGACCGCGACGACTCCCGCGACCACCGCCGTGGCGGGATTGCCGCCGGCTCCAGCGCCCGCCGCCGCGAACAGCATCGCGCCGGCCACCGTCCCGAGGATCAGGGCGCCGATCGGCACGGCGTAGACGAGCAGCCAGCGGCCCATCAGGCCTTCCCAGCTCGCGCCCGCCTCGATCGGATGCTGGCCGAAGCTCATCTTGTTCCAGCGGTCGTTCCACAGGCTCGCCATCTTCCACGGGATGAGCAGGCCGAGCACCAGGCCGCCGGCAATCGTCTTCCACAGATATTGGTAGCCATAGCCCCAGCCCCCGTCGCTGCTCCCGCCGCGAATGCCGTGCCAGTAGCTTCGGCTCAGGCGATAGCGGATGGCGCGGAACTGGGCGACGCCGATCAGGTAGAAGAAGACCAGGTAGGAGGTCAGGCCGACCAAGGCGACCGCGGCGCCCTGACCGCGGATGGTCAGCGCCTCGATGAGCAGCCGAACCCCGAAGAAGAGCGGGCCGAGCACCAGCATCACGACGACGAAGCCGATGAACATCTCCTTGCCGGTACCGGACCATTCGAGCGTGTCGTCGATGAAGCGGGTTCGGCTCCACAGATAACGGCGCTCGCGGGCCTTGGCCCAGAAGCGGTAGATGCCGAGCGTCACCACGATCAGCAGCAGGTTGGTGAGCGCGATCGGGAGATATTCCCGCCAGCTCCCCTCGAACAGAAACGCACTCTCCGGCTCCGCCTCGACGGGCGCACTAACCCCTTGCACGTCATTCATTTTCAAGAATCCCCCTTGGCGGCGAGACTGCAACGCCGGACGCCGCGCCGCAAGCCCTTTACGCAGGGTGGCGACGGGGGTGGAGGAAGCGCGCTTCTCTCGCTACATGCGCTCGCGTCATGACCAAGCCTTTCAACATTCGCCTTCCCGACGGCTCGGTCCGCGAGGTGGCGCCGGGGACGACTCCGGCGGACGTCGCCGCGGCGATCGGGCCGGGGCTCGCCAAGGCGGCGCTTGCCGCGAAGGTGGACGGCGAGCTCAGGGACCTCAACCGGCCGCTCGAGGGCGACGCCGAGCTGGCGCTGATCACGGCGCGCGACGAGAAGGACGCGCTCGAGCTGGTCCGCCACGATTACGCCCACGTCCTCGCCGAGGCGGTGCAGAACCTCTATCCCGGCACCCAGATCACCTTCGGCCCGGCGACCGAGGATGGCTTCTACTACGATTTCGCGCCGACCGCCG
>JAXDPL010000185.1:0-8341 GCA_034668385.1 Sphingomonadales bacterium
AGGGTGGCGACCGCGTTGCGAAGCCCGCCCTTGTTGACCTTCTCGGGGGCCCAGCCGTGCTCGACGGCGATCGGGCGCAGCATCTCGGCCGTCGCGTCGTCGCAGACGAAGGCGGCGAACGGATCCCGAAGGGCCGCGGCGCGCGTGGGATTGAAAGGCGCGTTCATCAGTGGCCACTCCCCCTGATCTGGCTTTCCTGGAGACCCTTGGTCCCGGTCGGCGGGGTCTCGCGATAGACCTTGATCGCCTTGGTCGCGACGGTGCCGTCGACGCTGACCGAGCCGGCCTGGCCGAGCACCAGGTCCTGCGGATCGGCGACCATCGCGGCGAAGTTCGAATTGACCGCGCAGCCGTAATTGGCCGAGGTCGAGCTCGGACCGCGGCCGTTGTCGGCGAACGGGCAGCCCGGCACGCTGGCGGTGCTTCGGCTGACGACGACCCGGACGTTGCCGGGCTGGACCGCGCCGGCGGTGATCGGGGCGCCTTCATTGAGGAGCAGGCCGAACTCGGCGGCGACTCGCGCCACGTCGGACGTGGCCGGACCGGGGCCGTAAGGCTCGTCGACGAAGACTCGGTCGCCGTAGCCGAGACCCAATGACGCGAACCAGCCGCGCAGGCGGCCGCGCTCGAGGGCGGGCAGGCCGCCGTCCCGGCTGGCGAGGTCGAGCACGAAATCGGTGCGCTGGACGACCGGCTGGTTCAAGGAGTCGAGCCCGCGCTCGGGACCGTGACGCTCGTGGCGGCGCGCGTCCGCGGCCGTGGCCGTCAGCGCGAGGCCGCCGGCCGCGAGAAGGAGGGGGAGGGACTTGAGGCGTGCCATAAGGGTAAAGTCCTTTTGCTCGGTCACGGCGGTCAGAAGCTGAAGCCCGGGGCGGCGGAGGGCTGCTGCGGGCGGACGGCCTGCTGCGGCTGCTGCTGGGCCTGGCGCTGCGGGGCCGGGGAGGCCGGCTGCGGCGGCGCCACCGCCTCGCCCGTCACTGGGGCGACTCCGGGCGACGCCTGCGGCGAGGCCATGTGCGGCTGCGGCCGCGTCGCGCCCGCCTGATTATATTCGGAGGTGCCCAGCAGAACCCGCTCACCGGTGGTGGCGCTGCGGTAGCCGTCGGTCGGAAGCGCGATCTGCGAGGCGTTGACCGGCCGCACCAGATAGGGCGTGACGACGATCACCAGCTCGGTCTCGTTGCGCTTGAAGGCGTTGGAGCGGAACAAAGCGCCGATGATCGGCAGGCTGCCGAGAATCGGCGCCTTGTTGATCGTGTTGCCGCTCGAATTGCGCAGCAGGCCGCCGATCATGAAGCTCTGGCCGGAGCCCAGCTCGACCGTCGTCTCCGCCCGACGCGTGGTCAGCGAGGGGATGGTGAAGCCGTTGATCTGGATCGCGCCCTCGTTCGACAGCTCGGACACTTCCGGCCGGACCCGCATCGAGATGCGCCCGCCCTCGAGGACGGTCGGGGTGAAGGCGAGGCTGACGCCATATTGCTTGAACTCGATCGACGTTCCGGAGAGGCCGTTCGCCATCGGGATCGGGAACTCGCCGCCGGCGAGGAAGCTCGCCGTCTCGCCTGACAAAGCGGTGAGGTTCGGCTCGGCGAGCGTGTGCACGCGGCCGTCATTCTCGGCGAGGTCGAGCGCCGAAAGGATGTCGAGGCCGAGCAGATGGCCGGCGGCGTTGAGCGTGGTGCCGGCATCGGCGCCGCGCGGGTTGGTCGCGGCGAAATTGGTGCCGACGACGAGCGGGTTGCCGAACGGGTCCTTCAGCGTCGGCGAGGTGACGTCGGTGATGGAGCCGATGTTGCGGGCACCCTGAGAGACGCCGAACATGAAGCCGCTGGTCGTGTCGCGGGTGAGCAGGTTCACGCCGATCTGCCGGACCAGCGAGCGGCTCACCTCGGCCACTTTCACCTGCAGCATCACCTGCAGCGGAGTGGCCGACTTGAGGCGGCTCAGCACCTGGGTGCCCTGGCCGACATAATTCTGGACGAGGCGGGTCGCCTCCTCGACGTCGTCGGGCGCCGCGACGGTTCCGGTGAGCAGCACGGTGCCGTTCATCGGGGTGACCCGGATCTGCGCCTCGGGCATCGCCAAATGCAGCATCTCGTCGACCGAGGCGATGTTGGTGCCGACCCTGACGTTGGCCGAGTAGATGGTGTGGCCGGCCTTGTCGGTGGCGAAGACGGTGGTCTGGCCCGGGCCCTTGCCGAAGATATAGACCTGGTTCGCGGAGCGGACCTGGACGTCGGCGACGCCGTCGTTGGCGACGAACAGGTCGCTCATCGGCGCGTCGAGGCGGACCATGCGGCCCTCGCCGACCGACAGGGTCACGTCGTTGGCCGGACGGACGGCGGGCGGGTTGGGAGCGCCGAAGGCGGGAGCCGGTACCGCGGTCGCCAGGCTGGCGGCGATCAGGGCCGCCGAGGCGGTTCCGACCGAGACGCGGCTGAGGAAGCTGGTCTTGTACATCTTACTTGGCTCCGACCGGAACGAGGGTGACAGTAGTGCCGCGGGCGACGCGGACGACGGGACCGGTGACGGCGGCCTGGCCGGCCGCTGCCTGCGGCTTGCCGCCGATCGCTCCGGCCAGCGAGGTGATCGCGGTCGCCATGTGGTCGGCCGCATCGACCTTGCTGTCCTTGCCCTTGGAGGGGATGGTGCTGCGCTGGAAGCGCGAGACGTCGGCGCCGACCGTGTAGGTCGATCCGGTGTCGATCGGCCGGTTGGCGATGGCGAGCAGCATCTGGCGCTGGGCCTTGGCGTCGACGCCGGGCTGGACCTTGACCTCGCCGGCGGCGATGGCGTGCTCCAGCTCAACGTTGTTGTCGGAGATCGAGCGCAGCGACAGGGACAAAGCGCCGATCGTCTGGGCGACCGCGATCTTCTCGGCGATCTTGGGAGTCGCCTCGAGGGTGACGGTCGAGATGCGCTCGACGACCGGCTTGCCGTCCTCGCCCTTGGCGTCCATGCGCTGGTCGGTGGCGAGCACGCGCAGGTTGCGGATGATCGTCTCGGAAGCCTTGAGCGGGGGGCCGTCGCCGCCGCCGGTGACTTCCTGGGTCAGCACCAGGTCGACGCGGTCGCCGGGGAAGACGAAGCCGGCGACGCCGCTGGTCGCGGAGACCGGCACCGTCACGGCGCGCATGCCCGGCCCGAGCGCCGCGGCGAGGAAGCCGCGCTCGCCCGGCTTGATCACCGAGCCCTGGGTCAGCGGCTGTCCGGCGGTGATCTCGCTGCGGACGACCGAGCCAATGAGCTGCGTCGGGTTCGCGCCCGGCTGGCCCTTGATGTAGTAAGCCGGCTGCGAGATCGCCTCGGGCCAGCGCTGGTAGCGGAACGAGCCGGCGTCGATGATCGTGCCGACCGGCAGCGACCGCGCGGCGACCAGAACTTCCGGTCCGCTGGGAACGGGGGCCGCGGCCGCGGTCGGCGCGCTGCCTCCGCTGATCATGTTGCGGGCCATCACCGCGGTCACGGCCGCGACGACCAGCGCGCCGATCAGCAGCATGAGCTTTCTAACATCCATGACGCTTGTCGCCTCCCGGGCCGCTTCAAAAAAGCAGCCTCACACATCAGACAAATTGGTTAAGAATCCGTTCGCTAATCAGCCAAAAACCGGCAAAAGCGATGGCGATTCCATAAGGTATCTCGAGCGCCGCCGACCGCTTCGCCAGCCGGTGCGGGACGAGCATAACGAGGGTCAGCACGCCGCCGGCGAGCGACATCAGGACCAGCAATTGCATCACGGCCAGCGGCGGCAGCCACAAAGCGACCGCGCCGAGCATCTTGACGTCGCCGCCGCCCATCATCCCGACATGGAAGGCGAGGGCGAAGATTGCGAAGACGGCGAGCGCGACCCCGATGTGCACCGCGATGCCGGGCCACAGCGGCAGGCCGCTGACGAGCCAGAAGGGGATCGCGCCGAGCGAGATCGCCGCATTGAGCCAATTGGGGATGGTCCGGCTGCGCCAGTCCAGCACGGCCGCCGCCAGCAGGCCGGCGGCGAGCAATGCGATCAAGGCCCAGGAAAGTCCCCCTTGCATGGGAGAAGCACTAGACGGACTTGCTTTCGAAACCGTAACCGGCGCCCATGGCCGAGCCCCGCTTCGATCGCCGCGCCGTCCCGGCTCAGGCGAAGCTCTCCACCTGGACGGCCTCGGACGGCTGGCGCCTGCGCCGGATCGACTGGGCGCAACCGAAGGGCGCGAAGGCGCGCGGCAGCCTGCTGTTCGCCGGCGGCCGCGGCGATTTCATCGAGAAATATCTCGAAATCCAGCATCACTGGTTCGCGCTCGGCTGGAACGTCACCGCCTTCGACTGGCGCGGGCAGGGCGGCTCGCGGGCCGGCGTTGAAGGGGTCGCCGCCGACAGCTTCGACGCGATGGTCAGCGATCTCGCCGGGCTCGCCGGCGATTGGCGCTCAGCCTTCGCGGGTCCCTATGCCGCCGTGGGCCATTCGATGGGCGGCCATCTCCTGCTCCGCGGGCTCGCCGAACGGGCGCTGGCCGTGGATGCCGCGGTGCTGGTCGCGCCGATGCTCGCCATCAACAGCGCCCCGGTGCCGCCGCTCGCCGCGATGGCGACCGCCAACCTGATGAATGCGATCGGCCTCGGCACCCATCCCGCCTGGCACCAGGCGACGACGCCGGCGCCCGCCGGCTCGCTGCGCCAGTCGATCCTCACCGGCTGCGCCGAGCGCTACGCGGACGAGCTCTGGTGGTGGCAGCGCGAGCCCGGTTACAATCTCGGCGCGCCGACCTGGGCCTGGCTCAGGGCCGCCTACGAATCCGGCGCCAGCCTGACGGGCGAGCGGCTGGCCGGGATCTCGACTCCGATCCTCCTCGTCGGCACGGACAGCGACCGGCTGGTCAGCCCCGGTGCGATCCGCCGGGCCGCGATCGATCTCCCCCACGCCGAATTGCTCATGTTCGCGAAATCGGGCCATGAAATCCTGCGCGAGCGGGACGAGATACGGCTCGCCGCCTTGGCGCGGATCGACGCCTTTCTCGACCGGCACGCGCCATGACCCTCTCCGCCGACGTCGCCATCGTCGGCGCCGGGATCGCCGGCGCCGGCCTCGCCGCCGAGATTGCCGGCGAGGCATCGGTTCTGCTGATCGAGGCGGAAGACCAACCCGGCTACCATTCGACCGGCCGCTCCGCCGCTTTCTGGTCGGAAAGCTATGGCGGACCCTTCATCCAGCCGCTGACCAGCGCGTCAGGCGAGTTCCTCGACAGCGAAGGCTTGCTCCGGGAGCGCCGTGGCCTCCACCTCGCCGACGCCGCAGGAGAGCGCAAGCTCGACGCCATGCGGGCCGAGCTCGGCGGGTCGGTCGAGCTCGTCGACATGGGCCGCGACGCGATCGAGCGGCTGCTGCCCGGGGTGCGGCCGGGGTGGGACCGGGCGCTGCTCGAGCCCACCTGCAAGGACATCGACGTCGCCGCCCTCCACGCTCTTTACCTCGCTCGCGCGCGTCGCGCGGGCGCGCGGATCGTCACGAGCGCTCGCCTGACCGCAGCCGAGCGCCGCGACGGACGCTGGCGGCTGGAGACGTCGGCAGGCGAGATGAGCGCCGGGACGCTGGTCGACGCCGCCGGCGCCTGGGCCGACGCGGTCGCGCGCATCGCCGGAGTCCGCCCGCTCGGCATCCGGCCCTACCGGCGCACCGTCGTCCAGCTGCGCGTCGATCCGCCCGCGACGGCCGACCTGCCGCTGGTGATCGACGCGCTCGGCCGCTTCTATTTCAAGCCCGAGGCGGGCGGGCGCATCTGGCTCAGCCCGCACGACGAAACCCCCTGCGAACCCGGCGACTGCGCGCCCGAGGAGATCGACGTCGCCCTCGCCATCGACCGGCTGGAGCAAGTGGTCGACTGGCAGGTCCTGCGCGTCGAGCGGGCTTGGGCGGGCCTCAGGAGCTTCGCCCTCGACCGCCTGCCGGTCTACGGCTTCGATCCCTTGGCGGAAAGCTTCTTCTGGTGCGCCGGCCAGGGCGGCTTCGGCATCCAGACGGCCCCGGCGGCGTCCCGGCTTGCCGCCGCACTGCTCCTGGGGAAGGAGCCGAAGCTCGATCCCGCGCCCTATCTCGTGTCGCGTTTCGACCCTCGTTCCGAGGCCTCGATCACGAGCCCCTGAAGCTGCTGTTCGCCACCGCTGTGACCGCCTCCTGGAGCAGGACGAACAGCTTTTCGCTGAGTCGGTCCCCCTCGGCGAGCGAAGTGCCCCAATAAGCGCCGTCATTCCACGACCCCATGCCGCCGAAGACTGAGCCGGCGCGGGCGGCGCGAAGGAGACAGCGCGCTTCGCTGGGAAGGAACCCGGCAGGCCAGGCCTCAGCCTCGTCGCCAGGCGGCTCATCCAAGGCGGCGCGCGCGTTCCGGAAGTTCTCTTCCCATCCCGGCATTGCTTCGCTCGGCGCCGCGCGTTCGACGAAAGCGGCGAGCGATTCCAGCGTCCAGACAAGATCCTTCTCGATCTCGCGAAACGGTCGCGTTTCCGGCCAAGACGATGGTGCGCCGACTCGATCGTAGGTGACGGTCCAGATCCGCCGTTCGTCAAGTTTCCCGGTTACCTGCCATCGTGGCTGCCAGCACCTCGACGGCTCACCCGGAGAAAGGGCTTCGATGAGCAGGCGCGGCCCGCCATTGGCGAAACCGGAAGACATGATATCGCTCATCGCCGGGTCGTTTCGCGGCACCACGTGGAGCTTCAGACCGGCTCGCCTTTCGGCGAGTTGCTGAAACCATTGCATCGGATCGTGAGAGGCCGGGATGCCGGGCGAACCGCGATCCCCCGCAAACCGAACCTCACGACAAAAGATCATGCTCGCGGAGTCGGGCCCGAGCATTCCGATGTCGAGACCCTGGAGGAAGGCGTTGCCGACGATCACCAGCGCAAGCGCCTGGTCGGTCGCCCCGTCCATCAGACGACCGTCCCGGTCGGACCGCGGCGCGCGACCTCAAGCGCCGCGTCGCAGGCGAGCTTGTCGGCGCGGTCGTTCTCGGCGTGGCCGGAATGGCCCTTGACCCAGCGCCACTCGATCTTGTGCGGGGCGGCGGCGTCGAGCAGCTCCTGCCACAGCTCGGCATTCTTGACGGGCTTTCGGTCGGCGGTGCGCCAACCGTTCCGCTTCCAGCCGTGGATCCACTTGGTGATGCCGTCGCGGACGTAGATGCTGTCGGTGTGGAGGACGACGTCGCAGGGGCGCTTCAGCGCCTCGATCGCCCGGATCGCGGCGAGCAGCTCCATCCGGTTGTTGGTGGTCAAGGGCTCGCCGCCCGACAGCTCCTTCTCGTTGGCGCCCGAGCGGATCACCGCGCCCCAGCCGCCCGGCCCCGGATTGCCCTTGCAGGCGCCGTCGGTGAAGATCTCGACTTGCAAGGGTCAGGCGGCGGCTTCGAGGCCGCGGGGGAGCTTGAACACCATCCGCTCGACCACGCCTTCGCCCTCGATCTCGGTCACCTCGAAATGCTCGCCGAGGAAATCGACCACCTCGCGCACCAGGGTCTCGGGCGCGGAGGCGCCGGCGGTGATTCCGAGGGTGCGCACGCCGGCGAGCCAGCCGAGGTCGATGTCGGCGGCGCGCCCGATCAGCCGCGCCCGCGCACCCTCGCGCTCGGCCACTTCGACCAGGCGCACCGAGTTCGAGCTGTTGGCAGCTCCGATGACGAGGATGGCGTCCGACACCGCCGCGATCTCCTTGACCGCCCGCTGCCGGTTGGAGGTCGCGTAGCAGATGTCTTCGCCCTTGGGCCCCTTGATGCCGGGAAACCGCCGCTCGAGAATGGCGACGATCTCGGCCGTGTCGTCGACCGACAGCGTGGTCTGGGTGAGGTAGGCGAGGCTGGCGGGGTCGGCGGGCTCGAGCCGCTCGGCGTCGGCGGCGGTCTCGATCAGGGTCATCGTCTCGTCCGGCACCTGGCCGAACGTGCCGATCACCTCCGGGTGGCCGGCATGGCCGACGAACAATATGTGGCGGCCCGCCTCGACCAGCCGTTCCGCCTGGCGGTGGACCTTGGAGACCAAAGGGCAGGTGGCGTCGAGATAGTCGAGGCCGCGGCCGGCCGCCGCGGCCGGCACAGACTTGGGGACGCCGTGGGCGGAGAAGACGACCGGGACATTGTCCGGCACTTCGTCCAGCTCGGCGACGAAGATTGCGCCTTTCGCCTTCAGAGCGTCCACGACGAAGCGGTTGTGGACGATCTCGTGGCGCACGTAGACCGGCGGCCCGTAGCGCTCGATCGCCAGCTCGACGATCCGGATCGCCCGGTCGACTCCGGCGCAGAAGCCGCGGGGCGCCGCGATGTGCAACGTGAGGGCGGGCTTGGATGTCGGCATGTCGGCGGGCGTCCTA
>JAXDPL010000186.1:0-24179 GCA_034668385.1 Sphingomonadales bacterium
GCGGCCCTTTTTTTTGCGTTCAGGCCTCCGCAAGCGCAGGTTCGAGACGTAGAGGAGGCACCATGCTCTATTTCGCGGCCAAGGCGCTGATATCCGGCCTCATCGTCGCCGCCGTCTCGGTGATCGCGAAGCGCCATCCGGGCCTGGGCGGCCTAGTCGCGTCGCTGCCGTTGATCTCCGTGCTCGGCATGATGTGGCTTTGGCGCGACACGCACGATCCGGTCCGAATGGCGGCTCATGCCGAAGGCACGTTCTGGTTCGTCCTCCCCACCCTCCCGATGTTCCTCCTCATCCCGTACGCGCTGCGCCACGGCTGGCCGTTCTGGGCGTCGCTGGCCGCCGGCTGCGCGCTGACGGTCATCCTCTACGTCGCGATGACGATGATCGGGCCGCGCCTCGGGCTTCGGCTCTGAGGCGCGGCTAGAGCGCGCTGGGTTCAGTTTTACCCGCTCATCCTGAGTAGGGACTGAGGCTGGCGAAGGCCCGTATCGAAGGACGGTCCTTCGATACGCCGTTTCGACAAGCTCAACGGCTACTCAGGATGAGCGGGAGTGATTCAAACTCATCTCCCAATGCTCTAGGGGTCGACGATCGTCCGCGACGACCAGGCCTCGTCCTCGTAGGTGAAGCGGACGTGGCTGCCGCGCCGGAAGGCCTCGCCGTCCCAAGCGACGACCTGCAGCTCGATGTCGTTGTTGCGGTGGGCGTGGATCCAGTTGAAGCTCTGAAGCTCGCTGCCCCTGAGGCGGACCGACGTCGCCGTTCCGGCCTGGATGACCAGGGCGCCCCCAGCCCGCTCGACCATCTTGCGCGCGGCGGCGGCGTAGGTGCGGTGGAAATGGCCGGCGAGCGCGATATGAACTCCCGCGCGGCACACCGCCCGCGCCGCATCCTCGTGGCGCCCGACCGCCTCGCTCAGCTCGCCGCCCTCGCCGACCGGCATCGCGTAGAGCGGGTGGTGGGTGACGAGGATCCGCGTCTTGCTCTCGGCGACTGCGCCGAACCGCGCCTCGATCAGCGCCATCTGTTCCCGGTTGATCCGCCCGCTCTTGAAGGTCAGCGAGCGCGCCGTGTTGATGCCGAGCACGGCGACATGGTCGTCCTCGAACCAGGGGCAGAGGTCGCGCGAGATGTAGCGCTTGTAGCGCCTGAGCGGCGCCCCGAAGCGCCGGGTGAGGTCGTAGAGCGGCACGTCGTGATTGCCGGGCACGGCGAGGATCCGGTGGCCGGCGGCGCGCAGCCGCTCGAGCCAGGCGGCGGCCTCGCGGAACTGTTCGCGGCGGGCTCGCTGGGTGAAATCGCCGCTGAGGATGACGAGATCGGGGCGCTGCTCGGCCAGCCAAGCCTCCGACGCGGCGACGATGGCCGGATCGTGGGCGCCGAAATGCATGTCGGAGAGCTGGGCGATTCGGGCGGGCATGACCGGTGAACGAGGTTAGGGCGGCGGGGGTTTCAGCGCCACACCCGCTGGTGCCGGCCGCCGAGCGTGGTCAGCAGCTCATATTGGGAGAGGCCGGATTGGGCGGCGGCGCCGGGCAGGTCGTAATCGAGCTCGATCCAGTCGCCCTCGCGAAGGTGCGGCGCCGCGCCGGCGTCGACCGCGGTGAGGTCCATCGAGACCCGGCCGAGGACGGGAAGCGCCGCGCCCTCGTGAAGCGCCCGGCCGGTCCCGGAGAAGCCGCGCAGATAGCCGTCGGCATAGCCGATGTTGAGGACCGCAAGCTCGGTGGGCGCCGCGGCGGTGTAGGTGGCGTCGTAGCCGATTGTCGCCCCGGCCGGGATCCGCTTCCTCTGCACTATCTGCGCCTCGACCCGGGCGACCTGGCGGATATGGCCCTGCGCCTCGCGACGCGGCACGCCGCCGCAGACGGCGAGGCCGGGGCGGGTGAGGCCGAAGGCGTAACCCGGGCCGAGGCAGATTCCCGCGCTGTTGGCGAGGCTGTAGCGGCGCGCCGGAATCTCGGCCGCGAGGGCGGCGAAGGCGTCGCGCTGGCGGCGGTTCATGTCCCGGTCCTGGTCGGCGCAGGCGAGGTGGCTCATCAAGGTGTCGATCTCGAGCCCGTCGAGCAGGCCCGAGCGCGCCTCCGCGGGCGACAGGCCGAGGCGGCCGATGCCGGTGTCGATCATGACGTCGCACGGGCGGCCGCGGGCGCCTCGCTTCCAGCGCTCGACCTGGAACGGCGTGTTGAGCACCGGCCGCGCTCGCGAGGCCGCGGCCGCGCCAAGCTCCTCCTCGGCGACGCCGTGGAGGATCGAGAGCGAGGCCGAGTCCGGCACATGGCCGAGCAGCGCCTCCGCTTCGGCCCAGGTGGCGACGAAGAAGTCCCGGCAGCCGGCGGCGGCGAGGCGCGTCGTGACCTCGATCGCGCCGAGGCCGTAGCCGTCGGCCTTGACCGCCGCCCCGCACGCCGCGTCTCCGCTCCGGGCGTCGAGCCAGCGCCAGTTGGCGACGAGCGCCTCGCCGTCGAGGGTCAGCCGGAGGGGGTAATGGGGCACGAACGGCGGATAGCCGTTGGGATGCGGAAGGAAAACCGTCATTCCCGCGAAAGCGGGAATCCCGCTTCTTCTTCCAGCGCGAGTACCCGAGCGGGATTCCCGCTTTCGCGGGAATGACGTGCTCCTCGGTTTCACCCCCTATTCCAGCTCTTTCCCGGCCGTCTCCGGCAGCCACAGGCCGGTGACCACCAGCGCCATCGCCACCACCGCGACCGTGTACCAGAGGCCGGCGAACGGATCGCCGGTCTTGGCGACGATATACTGGCTGATGAAGGGCAGGAATCCGCCGAAATAGCCTGTGCCGATATGGTAAGGCACGGACATCGATGTGTACCGGACGCGCGCCGGGAACAGCTCGACGAGCAGGGCGGCGACCGGCCCGAAGGTCATCCCCGAGAGCATGCCGATGACGACGATGGCGAGCACGATCTGCCAGGCGCGAGACAGAGGCGGCACGATCTTCTGCATCGGATAGCCGGCGATCGCTAGCGCCGCGTCGAGCGCCTTGGCGTCGACTGCGTCGACCCGCGCCGCGCCGATCGTCACCACCGGCGCGGTGCCCGGCGGCCCCTCGGCCTTGCGGTAGCCGACGCCCTTCTTCGACAAGGCATCGAGCACCTTGCCGCAGGCGGTGGGCTGGACCTTGGCGAACGGGTGGTATTCGCAGTCGCTCCCCGTCACCACCACCGGGCTGCGCGCCATCGCCGCCAGCATGTCCGGATTGGCCGCGGAGGCCATCCAGTGGAACAAGGGGAACATCAGGACGACGGTGAGGGCGTAGCCGATCACGATCGGTTTCTTGCGGCCGACCTTGTCGCTGAGCCAGCCGAACAGGATGAACCAGAACAAGCTGAACATGGCGGCGACGCCGATCATCAGCCGCGCCGCATTGTCCTCGATCCGGAGCGCGTTCTGGAGGAAATAGAGGCCCTGGAACTGGGCGGTGTACCAGATGACGGTGAGGCCGGCGGCGATCCCGAACAGGGCGACGAGGATGAGCCTGACCTTCGGCCAGGAATCGAAGCTCTCCTTCAGCGGATTGCGCGCCGTCTCGCCCGCTTCCTTCATCGCCCGGAAGACCGGGCTTTCCTTGAGCTTGAGGCGGACCCAGAGCGAGACGGCGAGGAGCAGCAGCGAGAAGACGAACGGCACCCGCCAGCCCCAGGATTCCCACGCTGCCGGGTCGACGAACCAGTTGGCGGCGAGGACGACCCCGACCGAGAGCAGGAACCCGCCGATCACCCCGGCCTGGATGAAGCTGGTGTAGAAGCCGCGACGGCCCCGCGGCGCGTGCTCGGCGACGTAGATCGCCGCTCCGCCATATTCGCCGCCCAAGGCCAGCCCCTGGAGCAGCCGGCAGGCGACGAGCAGAGCCGGCGCGGCGACCCCGATCGAGGCGAAGGTCGGCAGCAGCCCGACCGCGGCGGTGGCGAGGCCCATCAGGGTGATGGTGACGAGGAAGGTGTACTTCCGCCCCAGCCGGTCGCCGAGCCAGCCGAACAGCACCGCACCGACCGGCCGCACGCCGAAGCCGGCCCCGAACGTGGCGAGGGTGAGCAGCAGGCCGGCGGTCGCGTTGGCGGACGGGAAGAACAGCTTGGCGATGACGGTGGCGAGCGTCCCGTAGACGAAGAAATCGTACCATTCGAACACGGTGCCGAGCGTCGAGGCGAAGATGACCAGCCGGTCCCGCTTCGCGTCGATCACATAGTCGTCCGCTGCCGCTCCGGCCATGCGAGCCCTCCCCTTTCCGCCGAGCTTAAGCGGGCGCGGGGGCGGCGGGCAAGCCGCTCAGAAAAGACGGGCGCCGTCCGGCACGTCGCGGTCGGGCCGCACCAGCACGACGCGCCCGGCCTCGTCGGGAAAGCCGACGGTGAGCACCTCCGACATGAACGGCCCGATCTGGCGCGGCGGGAAGTTGACCACGGCGGCGACGCGGCTGCCGAGCAGATCCTGTGTGGAATAATGTTCGGTGATCTGCGCGCTGGATTTCCGGACGCCGAGCTCCGGCCCGAAATCGATCCGGAGCTTCCACGCCGGCTTGCGCGCCTCCGGGAAGGGCTGGACGTCGACGATCGTGCCGCAGCGTATGTCGACCTTGAGGAAGTCGTCGAAGGCGATGGTGGGGGCGGGGGCGTTCATCGGGCGGCTCCGTCGGGCTTTCGAATCCTGCCTAACGCGGTGTAAGGAGGGTTTCGACATGAATGATCGAACGCTCACCCGCCGCGCTTTGCTCGGCGCCGGCATGCTTGGCGCGGCCGGGCTCGTCCTGTTTCGCCCCGCCGGCGGGAGCGCCGCGCCGGGGCATTTCGAGATCACCCGCTCGCCCGACCAGTGGCGCCGGACGCTCGGGCCCCAGCGCTACGCCATCCTGCGCGAAGGGGCGACCGAGCGACCGGGGTCGAGCCCGCTGCTCAATGAGCACCGCAAGGGCATCTTCGCCTGCGCCGGCTGCGCTCTGCCCCTGTTCGCGTCCGACACCAAGTTCGAGAGCGGCACCGGCTGGCCGAGCTTCTTCCGGCCGCTTCCCCACGCGGTCGTCACCCGCACCGATACCAGCTTCGGGATGAGCCGCACCGAGGTCCTCTGCCGGCGCTGCGGCGGCCATCTCGGCCACGTCTTCGACGACGGGCCGCGGCCGACCGGGCTGCGCTACTGCATGAACGGCCTCGCGCTCGTCTTCCGTCCGGCCTAAGCGGGGCGCGCACGGATTAGGAGGCGAGGATGCGGACGGGATGGATTTTGGCGGCGCTGGCGGCGCTGGCGGCGGGCGCCGCGACGGCGAAACCGCGCATCGACTTTGCACCGATCCTCGCCGATCCGATCCGGCCGGACTCGGACCGGGTGCGCGACGCCGACCGCAAGCCGGCCGAAGTCGTCGCCTTCTCCGGCGTCAGGCCGAGCGACAAGGTGGCCGAGCTGGCGCCCGGCGGCGGCTATTTCACCCGAATCCTTTCGGGCGCGGTCGGCCCCGGGGGCATCGTCTACGCCGTCAGCCGGCAGGCGACGCCGGCCCTGCAGGCGATCGCGGCCGCCCGCCCCAACGTGAAGCTCGCCGTCGGGCCCACCGGTACGATTCCCGTCCCCGAGCCGGTCGACGTCGTCTGGACGACGCTCAACTATCACGACTTCAAGAACGTCAAGCTGGACGGCGGCAGCGATGCCGCGCTGGCCGTCGACGCCGCCGCCTTCAAGGCGCTGAAGCCCGGCGGGATCTATTTCATCGTCGATCACGAGGCCGGCAAGGGCGTCGGCGCCTCGGTCACTTCGACCCTCCACCGGATCGAGAGCGCGCTGGTGAAGCGCGAGGTCGAAGCCGCCGGCTTCCGCCTCGAAGCGGAAAGCCCCCTTCTCCGCCACCCGGCCGACGATCACAGCCAGAAAGTCCAGGAAACCGGCATCCGCGGCAAGACCGACCAATTCGTCCTCCGCTTCCGCAAGCCCCGCTGACTAGCGGCGGACCGCTAGGACCAGCGCCTTGTGCAACGACGGAGCAGGGCATAAGCTCGCGGCATGACGAGCAATGCGATCGCACTCGTTGAGCGATTTTTTGCTGAAGCTCGAAACGTTTCCAGCGGAACTTCGACCGAGATTGGCGTCGGCGCATCCGATGTTGTCCTGATAGCAAGGGACGCGGCGGGGCGTGCGGCTTTCAGAGACGAGTTCAAACGTCTCAACGATGGGACCATCCAGGATCTCATCAAGGATTATCTCTCAGACTTCGTTTCGGACCTCGAAAACGGGTGCGAACGCACGGAAATCGGAGTGGACCTTATCGATCGTGCCGCGATGGTCCCTTCCGCGGGCACGCTTGTAGCCGGAATTGCCGCGCTCGCCGCAGCGGCTCCGGCTGCGCCATTCCTCTTGGCGGGCGGACTCGTTGCAGTCGTGGTAAGTGGGGTAGGAAGGACCTACATGAGAACGATCGCCCAACGAAGCCGGGCTTCAGCGCGGAAGGTCAAGCAGCTACGGGAGTCACTGTGATGTCAGTCGAAGCCCTCCTGAAGGCAATCGCAGTGCTGATACCGACGTGGAGTGCTTTCCTGGTAGTCGCAGCGGTTGTAGCCGAATCGACCCACCTCGCGTCCACGCTCAAGAGTCTGCGCTCATCGCTCGCAGAGCTACTCTCAAAAAGCGCTGACGAGCGCCTAAGATCGGAGGCTCGGTCGAAAGGACGGCCGCGCGAAACTTGAGCGACTCGTTCGTACCTACCCGCTAGCCGCGGTTGCGGACGTAGCTGCCGGGGGCGGGCTCGATGACCTCGAGCTGGGCGTCGCCGGGCTGGCGCGCGGGGACCTTGTCCGCCTTGCCGCCGTCGCTGAGCCAGCCTTGCCATTCGGGCCACCAGCTGCCGTCGCGTTTCTCGGCGCCTTCGAGCCACGCCTCGGGTGCCTCGGGCAGGGCGTCGTTGACCCAATAGCCGTGCCTGTTGGCGCTCGGCGGGTTGATGACTCCGGCATTGTGGCCGCTTCCGCCGAGCAGGAAGCGGACCGGGCCGCCGAACAGGCGGGCGCCGCGATAGGTCGCCGCCCAGGCGGAGACATGGTCGTCCTTGAGGCTGATCGCGGTCAGCGGCGTCTTCACGGCTCCGAGGTCGATGGGCACGCCGTCCAGCACCAGCGCGCCGGGCCTGGTGAGCGCGTTGTCGCGGAGCACGCCGTGCGCCCATTCGAGCAGGAAATCGCGCGGGATGTGGGCGCCGTCGGCGAACCAGTAGAGGATGTCGCTGGGCGGCGCCTCGCGGTCGAGCAGATAGTGGCTGACCACCGAGGACCAGATCAGGTCGTTGGCGCGCACCGCCGAGAACAGGGCCTGGAGGTCCTGAGCGGCCATGAAGCCCTTGTGGAGGAGGTGGCGCTCCATCGCCCGGAGCTGCTCGGGCTCGGTGAAGGTCGCCCAGGTGCCGAGCTCGGCGAAATCGAACAGGCTGCCGATCGCGGTCGCCGAGGCGACTCGGTCCCCCTCCCCCTTCGCGGCGAGATAGGCGAGCGCGATCCCGACCAAGGTGCCGCCCATGCAGAAACCGAACAGGTCGGCCCGGCGCTCGCCGGTCGCCTGCTCGATCGCGTCGAGCGCGGCGATGGGGCCCAGGCGGATGTAATCGGCGATCCCCTTGTCGGCGAGCTCCGGACCCGGATTGACCCAGGAGATGACGAAGACAGTGTGGCCCTCGCCGACCAGCCAGCGGATCAGGCTCGACTTCGGCTGGAGATCGAGGAGGTAATATTTGTTCACGAGCGGCGGCACGTAGAGAAGCGGCCGCTTGTACACCTCGCGGGTCACCGGCGCATACTGGATCAGCTGCATGAGCTCATTCTGGTAGACGACGCTGCCGGGGGTGGCGGCGAGGGTCACGCCGAGCTCGAAATCCTCGGTCGAGCGGCGGCGGACCAGGCCGCCGTCTTCGGCCGCGTCGGCGAGCAGGTTGGCAAGGCCCGAGAGCAGGCTGAGCGAGCCGGTGTCGATCGCGCGGCGCAGGGCTTCCGGATTGGTCAGCGGGAAGTTGGCCGGCGACAAGGCATCGAGATATTGGCGGGTGAAGAATTCGACCCGCGTCCGGGTCGCCTCGTCCAGTTGCGAGCCCTCGACCAGCTCAATCGCCCGGCGGGCGGTGAGCAGGTAGGCCTGCTTGAGATAGTCGAACAGCGGCTCGTTCGACCAGGCCGGGTCCATGAACCGGCGGTCGCCGCGCTGTGGCTCGGCGAGCGGCTCCGGTTCGCGGCCCATCGCCCGCGCCGCGGCCGACCCCCAGAGCTTCATCCAGTCGCCCGCCGCCTTCTGCTGGGCGCGGATCAGTTCGCTGGGATGGGTGAGGAGGTGGGCGGCAAAAGCGCCGAACGCCCGCGCCGGGGCGGCCGGATCGAAGGGCTGGGGGACGTGCGGGTCCATCGCCCGCTCCGCCGTCGCGCCGCCGAGCCGGATCGCGTTGGCGACCACCGCGCCCCAGGCGTCGGCCAACTCGGCGGGGCTGGGCAGGCTCTCGGGGAGCTTGAAGACCTTGCTGTCCGCCATCCGGCCCTCCTTTAGGCCGATGGACGTCAGAGCGCCATCAGCTCCTCGAGCGCGCCGCAGTCGCGGGGGTTCACGTAGAGAAAGACGAGGGCCTGGGCCGGGTTCCGCGCGGCCCAGCCGGCCTCGGGGTCGGCGGGCGTGCGGAAATCCGCATTCGCGTCGCGGGAGACCAGGTCCACTTCCGCGGCCGTCGCGGCCGAATGAGCCTCGAACATGGGATTCTTCCTCTTGAAGGGCGTAAGTCCCTCTCTCATAAGGACCGCGCGGAAACCATCGGGAATGTCCCGAAACCGCTGTGCGGAAATTCACATATGGCGGAGTTCGACTGGAACGATCTCGGGAGCTTCCTCGCCGTCGCCCGCACCGGCCGGCTGACCGCGGCGGCGGCCCGACTCGGAGTCGATCATTCCACCCTGTCGCGCCGGATCGCCGCGCTCGAGCATTCGCTGAAGGCCAAATTGTTCGACCGCAGCCCGTCCGGCTACGGCCTCACCGCGGCGGGCACGCGACTGCTGCCGATCGCCGAGCAGATGGAGCGGCTTGCGCTCGGCGCCGGGGAGAGCGTCGGCGGGACCGCGGCGAGCGTCGAGGGGGTGGTCCGGATCGGCGCTCCGGGCGGCTTCGGAAGCTGGTTCCTCGCGCCCCGCGCGGCGCGGTTGCGCGACCTCTATCCGCAGCTTCGAATCCAGCTGGTCGCCGCCTCGTCGCAGTTCAGCCTGGCGAAGCGCGACGCCGACATCGTCATCACGGTGAGCCGGCCGCCGGCGGGGCGGCTGACGGTCAGCCGGCTGGTCGACTACGACCTCGCCCTCTACGCGGCCCCGGCCTATCTCGACGCCCACCCGCCGATCGCGCGCACCGCCGACCTCGCCGGCCACCGATTCGTCTCCTACATCGAGGATCTGCTCCACTTCCCGGAGCTCGACTTCCTCCGCCACGTCGCGCCCGAGGGCGCGGCGGCGCTGGAGACCAGCAACATCTTCGGCCAGTTCTTCGCGACCCGCGCCGGCGCCGGCCTCTGCGTCCTTCCCGGCTTCCTCGCCGCCGCCGAGCCGGGGCTGGTCCGGGTGTTGCCGGACGAGGTAAAGCTCACCCGGAGCTTGTGGACGATCGTCCACCAGGACCAGGCCGAGCTCGCCCGAATCCGCGCCGTCACCCGCTTCCTGCGCGAGGCGGTCGAGGCCGAGCGGGGCCTGTTCACCCTCCCCTGAGCCGCCTCCCCGCTAGACGAAATAGGCCGCCGCGGCCGTCGCTCCGCCGATCAGCAGGGCGGCGAACAGGCCGAGCAGGGAAGTGAGGAACGAGCCTTGCTGGCGGCGCTGGAAGGCGCTGCGCTTGCCCGGCTTGCCGAACAGCAATTCGATCAGCCCGGCGGCCCAGCCCGCCGCCAGCGACCCGAGGAAGGTGACGATCGCGGCGCCCGGGTGGCGAGGCGCCAGCACGAGCGGCAGGATCAGGGCGAAGGGCGCCATCATCGCCATCGCGGCGAGCAGCTTGTCGCGGCGGAGAAGGCCGCGGGGCACGGGCGAGACGGCGAGCAGGTCCGGCGCTTCCTCCGCCGAGAGGGTGAGCCAGGCGAGGCTGCCGCACAATTGCCCCGCCGCGATCGCGCCGATGGCGGCGAGCACCGGCACCCGGAACTGCTCGGCGCCGCCGGTTGCCTTGAGGCCGAAGAAGACGAGCGGAAGGAGATAGATGAGCCGCAGCAGCATGCTGAACAGGATCTCAGGCTCGCGCTTGAGCAGCCTCAGCTCCTTCGCCACCACCGCCGCGGTGAGGCTCGAGGCGAAGACCGTGCCGCCGGGCCGGTCCGTCTTGCGGCTCCGCGGCGCGCTGTGCTCGCCGGCGCTCTGCCAGCTCCTGAGGAAATGGGTGCGCAGCAGGGTCGAGGCGACCCAGAAGACGAAAGCGGCGAAGGCGAGGCAGGCGAGCAGAGGCACGAGTTCTCCGAACAGGGCCCGCGCCGGCCAGGCCGACCAGCCCTCGACTCCCCAGCCGGTGCGCCGCATCCAGGCCGACACCGCGCTGAACCGGCTGCCGCGGATCGCTCCGTTCGAACTCAGCTGCGAAAGCAGGAAGATGAGGCCGCCGATCATCGCCGCGACGATCTGCCCGACCGACTTCGCGCCCCTCGCCCCCAGGCTCCTCACCAGTGCGATGGCGAGGCCGATGCCGATCGCCGCCGCGACCACCGCCAGAGCGGCGATCACCGGAATTACCGCGAGCAGGCGCGGATGCCCCCACAAGGCCGTCGGCAGGGCGATCGGAAGCAGCAGGACCGAGAAGGTCGTCGTGGCCGCCCCGGCGAGGCCGAGCAGCTTGGCGGAGAGCACCCTTCGCTCGGGCAGCGGCGAGGAGAGGAGCAGATCGAGGTCGCCGGCGGTGTAGAGGGTGCGCTGGCCGCCGAGCAGGCCCTGGGTCAGCATGAAGGTGAAGAGCAGGACCAGCGCGGCGCTCGCCGCGACCAGGAAGCGCGGCGACGGGACGAGGTCCAGATCGGCGAGCCCGTAAGCGAGGAAGATCCCGAAGCCGGCATAGCCGACCAGCAGGACGAGGCGCAGGATGGTTCGGCGGCGGCTCGCCCCGGCGTGGCGGAAGGCGAGGCGGATTTCGTGAAGCGCCAGCCAGGGAAGCGACCCCGGCTCAAGCCACCGCATGTCGCCCGCCGGTGAGATCGAGGAACAATTCCTCCAGGGTGAGCTCCGACGAGCCGGCGCGCTGGCGAAGCTCGGCGAGCGTGCCCTCGGCGAGCAAGCGCCCGCTCTGGATGATCCCGATCCGGTCGGCGAGCCGCTCGGCGACCTCGAGGATGTGGGTGGTGACGATCACGGTCGCCCCCGCCTTCACCTGCGCCTGGAGCATGTCCTTCACCGAGCGCGCCATGGCCGCGTCGAGGCCGGTCAGCGGCTCGTCGAGGATGAGCAAGCGGGGCTTATGGATCAGCGCTCCGGCCAGCGCGACCTTCTGCTTCATGCCCCGCGAGAAGCCCTCGCAGCGCGTGCTCCGCTCGTCCCACAGGCCGAGCCAGGTCAGCAGCCGCTCCGCCTCCTCGGCCGCCTCGGAGCGCGGGATCGACCACAGGCCGGCGACGAAGGCGAGATATTCGAGCGGCGTCAGCTTGTCGTAGAGCATCGGCTCGTCGGGCAGCCAGGCGGTGATCGCCTTCGCCTTGAGCGGCCGGCGCAGAGCGTCGATGCCGAAGATCCGGATCGAGCCGGCGTCCGGCGCCGTCAGCCCCGCGACCATGCGCAAGGTGGTGGTCTTGCCCGCGCCGTTCGGGCCGAGCAGGGCGTAGAGCTCGCCGGCCTGAACGCTGAGGTCCATGTCGACGATCACGGGCTTGTCGAAGGCCTTGGAGAGGCCGCGCACCTCGAGGGCGGACGGCGCGGCGGCGGCGGGGTCGGCGATCTGGGCTGCGGGACTTTCGGGCACGGCGCGACCGTGGCAGGGGCGCGCGCGTTTTGGAAGCGCTCCCTTCACCCGGCGCGGGCCCTGCGCTATGCCGCCCTCGTCCTTCGGGGGAGAATCGCCCAAGTGCTCAAGCCTTTCGCAATGCTGCCGCTCCTGGCGATGCTCGGCGGCTGCGCCGGTTATGCGGCCGATTACTGGAAGTCGAAGGACAAGCTCGTCGGCCCCCGGCTCGCCCGCTACGGTCTGACCGGCAGCCAGGCGCAATGCGTCACCGGCCGCCTCAAGGACAATCTCAGCGTCTGGCAGCTTCGCCAGCTCGGCGACCTCGCCGGCCGCCTCCAGTCGGGCGGCCAGAATCCGACCGCGCTCGGGCCTCGCGACTTCCTCTACGTCGCCGGCCTGGTCAAGGATCCGAAGGTCGGAGTCGAGGCGGGCCGTGCGCTCGACGCCTGCGGAGCCGCCGGCGGGCCGCCGGTCCGCACCGCCGCCGACACGACGCCCACCCCCGCGCCGGCGGCTCAGGCGCCCGCGGCGGCGGCCGCGCCGCTGTGGGTCAATCTCGGCACCGCGGCGAGCGGCCAGGCCATCTCGGTCGACGCCGCCAGCCTCGAGAATGCGCCGGGCTGGCGACAGGGCTGGTTCCGACTCGCCAACCCGGGCGAGGCCGGTCCCGGCGCGCTCTCCTATCATCTGAAGATCGACTGCGCCGCCCACGCCATCACGGCGACCGGCGGCCGCAAATACGGCCCCGCCGGCGAGATCGTCGAGCAGAAGGACTATCCGACTCCACAGGGGCCGCTTCCGGTCGAAGCCGGGACGGTGATGGAAGTGGCCTATCGGGGGCTGTGCAGCTGAACGCCATGGCCGAGGACAAGGCCGCCGCCCACCATCTCAAGCGCAGCGCGGACGCGGTCGAGAGCGCGACCAGCGAGCTCAGCGACAGCGCCGACCGCCGCACCCTGCTCGCCGCCGACCGCACCCTGCTGGCGGCCGAGCGGACCTACGCCGCCTGGGTCCGCACCGCGCTGGCCGCTCTGGCCAGCGGAGTCGGCGGGCGGGCGCTGCTCGAGAAAGCGGTGCCGGACTGGCTCGGGCGGGCGACCGGCAGCCTGCTCATCCTGTTCGCCGCTTTCTGCCTCATCGCGGCGGTCTGGCGGCAGCTGCAGCGCGCGGTGCCGCCGCCGCACCCCGATCTGAAACCTGTGCCGCACGGCCTGCTGCTCTTCTTCAACGGCTTCCTGCTCCTGGTCTGCGCCGCCGCCCTCGTCGGCATGTGGATCGGCTGACCGCCGGTGCCGGAGCTGGTCCTCACCACCTTCGAATGGGTCCCGGATCTTCCGCGCGGCTTCGTCCGCGACCTGCGCGTGCGCTGGGCGCTCGAGGAAGCGGGCCTGCCCTACCGGGTCGAGAGCGTGCCGTTCGAGGGCCGAGGCCCCGAACATTTCGCCCGCCAGCCGTTCGGCCAGGTGCCGTGGCTCGCCGACGGCGACCGCTCGATCTTCGAGAGCGGCGCGATCCTCCTCCACCTCGGCGAGCGCAGCGCCGCGCTTCTGCCCGCCGACCCGAACGGCCGAAGCGAGGCGATCCAGTGGCTGTTCGCGGCCTTGAACTCGGTCGAAATGGCGAGCCTCCCCTGGGCGCTCCTCGCCTTCACCGGCGACAAGGGCGACTCGGCCGCCTCGAAATTCTTCGGCGATTGGGTCAAGGCCCGCCTCGCCCACCTCGAGCCGATCCTGGCGAGCCGCGAATGGCTCGCCGGCCGCTTCTCGATCGCCGACATCGCCCTGGCCGACGCCCTCCGCCTCATCGCCCGCTTCGACGGCCTCGCGGAGTACGAGGCCTGCCGAGCCTATGTCGCCCGAGCCACCGCCCGCCCCGCTTTCAAGAAGGCGCATGCGGACCAGATGGCGCATTTCGCCAAGGCGGATTGACCCCCCGTTCGATCAAACCTTGTCGTCGGGGGCCTGGCTGCAATCCATTTCGGGTGAGGTTTCGATCTGGATGGTCGAATGGTCGATCTGGTGCCGGTCTTTCAGGAGATGCACGGCTTCTCCGAGGAAGCTCGGATCCGCAGGCCAGCGCACCATGACGAGGTGACAGGTGAGCGCGACCTCGGTCGTGCTCATCGGCCAGATGTGCAGATCGTGGACCTTGGTGACGCCGGGAAGGCCTCTCAGGGTCATCTCCACGCGGACCGGGTCGATGCCCGCAGGCACGGCATCGAGCGACATACTGACGGAATCGCGCAACAGCCCCCATGTGCTGAGGAGAATGATGGCGGCGATGACGAGCGTGACGATCGGATCGACGATCATCAAGCCCGTCTTCAAAATGATGAATCCGGCGAGGATCACCCCGAACGAGACTCCGGCGTCGGCCGTCATGTGGAGGAAGGCGGCGCGGATGTTGATGTCGCCCTTGGCGCCGCGGGCGAAAAGCCAGGCCGTAATGCCGTTGATGATCACGCCGATCGCGGCGACCGTCATGATTGTGATCCCGGAAATGGGTTCCGGATTCGACAGCCGCTGGATCGCTTCGAGGATGATCGCGCCGACCGCGACGAGCAGGAATACCGCGTTGAAGAGGGCCGCAAGCACGGTCGACTTGCGCATGCCGTAGGTGAAGCGCTCGGTCGGCGCGCGCTTGGTGAGCCTCGCCGCACCCCATGCGACGAGGAGGCCGAGCACGTCCGAGAGGTTGTGGCCCGCGTCGGCAAGGAGCGCCATCGAGTTGGCGGTGATGCCGTAAACCGCCTCCACGGCGACAAACCCGACGTTGAGCGTCGTTCCAACGAGGAAAGCGCGTCCGAAATCCGCCGGGGCGTGAGAATGGCCGGGTCCGTGGCTGTGGTCGTGGCCGCCGTGTGAGCCACTCGCGGTCATTGGCGGTCCTTCCCTTCGTCTGTCGCCCTGCCTGCCTGACCCACGACCATCTCCGCAGATATTGGGCGGTGGTTCGGAACGATCCACGCGCCGTCGGGTGCTTTTGAGCGGTTGCGGTCTCGAGCTCCCGCCGCCTCGATAGCGCCGATCGTCGCATAGGGCGATCCGGCGGCAGGCTCCAGAAAGGCGATGTCCGACCAGCTTGTTGCCGACACTTCGCCGCCGCGGACTGACGCGCCTACTCGACCGTGACGCTCTTCGCCAGATTGCGCGGCTGGTCGACGTCCGTGCCCTTGGCCACCGCGACATGGTAGGCGAGGAGCTGAACCGGGATGGCGTAGACCAAAGGCGCGATCAGGGGATGGACCTTGGGCATTTCGAGGGTGGCGACGAGGCGGTCGTCGCCGGCGGCGGCGAGACCTTCGGCGTCGGAGATCAGGATCACCTTGCCGCCGCGCGCCTGGACCTCCTGCATGTTCGACACCGTTTTCTCGAACAACGGGCCGGACGGGGCGAGGACGATGACGGGCACGCTGTCGTCGATCAGGGCGATCGGACCGTGCTTCATCTCGCCGGCGGCATAGCCTTCTGCGTGGATATAGCTGATTTCCTTGAGCTTTAGCGCGCCTTCCATCGCCATCGGATATTCCGGGCCGCGGCCGAGATAGAGGACGTCGCGGGCGCCGGCGATGAACGGGGCGAGCCGCTCGATGTCCGCGTCGTGGGCGAGCGCGGCGTTCATGGCGGCGGGGGCCTCGGCGAGGTGCTCGACGATCTCGCGCTCCTCTTCCTCGCTCATCCGGCCCTTGTCGCGCGCGACCTTGGCGGCCAGCGCGGCGAGCACGGCGAGTTGGCAGGTGAAGGCCTTGGTCGAGGCGACTCCCACTTCCGGGCCGGCATGGGTGGGCAGAAGCAGGTCCGCCTCGCGCGCCATCGAGCTGGTCGGAACATTGACGACGACGGCGATCCGCTGGCCCTCGGCGCGGGCGTGGCGGAGCGCCGCCAGAGTGTCGGCCGTCTCCCCCGATTGCGAGATGAACAGGGCAAGCCCGCCCGGCTCCAGCACCGGCGCCCGGTAGCGGAACTCGGAGGCGATATCGAGCTCGACCGGCACCCGGGCGAATTGCTCGAACCAGTATTTGGCCACCATTCCGGCGTAGAAGCTGGTCCCGCACGCGACGATCGTGATGCGCGGCACGTCCGCGAACGACCAGTCGATGTCGGGCAGCGCGACCTTCTGCTCGAACGGCCTCAGGTAGGAGCCGAGCGTCTGGGCGACGACGATCGGCTGCTCGAATATCTCCTTTTGCATGAAGTGGCGGTGATTGCCCTTCTCGATCCGCGCCGCCGACGCGCCGGAATTGACCTTTTCGCGGATCGCCGGCGCGTCATTGCGGTCGTAGACCTGGACGCTGTCGCGGCCGATCACCACCCAGTCGCCCTCGTCGAGATAGGAGATTCGCTGGGTCAGCGGGGCGAGGGCCAGGGCGTCGGAGCCGAGATACATCTCGCCGTCGCCGTAGCCGACCACAAGGGGCGAGCCCAAACGGGCGCCGATCAGCTTGTCGGGAAAGCGGCGGAACAGGATGGCGAGGCTGAACGCGCCGTGGATGCGCTTCAGGGTCCGCGACACCGCCTCCTCCGGAGTCGCGCCATGCTCCAGCTCGCGGGTGACGAGATGGGCGACGACCTCGGTGTCGGTTTCGGACTCGAACGTGCGGCCCTCCGCCAGCAATTCCTCACGCAAGGGCCGGAAATTCTCGATGATCCCGTTGTGGACCAGGGCCACTTCCTCGGTCGCGTGGGGGTGGGCGTTGCCCGTGGTCGGGGCGCCGTGGGTGGCCCAGCGGGTGTGGGCGATGCCGGTCGTGCCCGGGAGCGGATCGGCGGCGAGCACCCGGGCGAGATTGTCGAGCTTGCCCTCGGCGCGCCGCCGCTCGAGCCGGCCGTCGACGATCGTGCACAGGCCGGCGGAGTCGTATCCGCGATATTCGAGGCGCCGAAGCCCGTCCATGAGCCGCGGAGTCACTTCCTCGCGTCCGACGATGCCGATGATTCCGCACATTTTTCGAAGATGCTCCTGCCCGCGACGCCGCCGATGTAGCGGCTCGCCGCGCCCGCTCCTAGGGGGCCGCGCTCGTCTGTCGCCGAATTAAGCCGGCGCCGGCCGTTCCGCTGCCCTGAAGGCGAGACGCAAGGCCGGTTTGCTGCTAGGCTCGCTTCGCGAGGAAATATCCATGTCGACGCTCATTGCCTTGATGCTTGCCCTGGCGCCTCCGCCTCCCGCGCCGCCGCCAGGGTCTCCGATCGTCGCCGTCCCGGACGAGGACGGCGAGCTCGATCGCGCCGTGACTCTGCTCCACGACGGCAAGCCGGCGGACGCCATCGCGGTGCTCGACGCTCTCAACGCCGCCAATCAACGAATCTATGCGCGTGAATCGAAGCAAATCTACTGCGCGCGCTCGCCGGCGGAAGCGATCCTCTATGCGGGCATGGCGGCCGAGCAGAAGAAAGCCGCCGTGGTCACTCCGAAAGCCTATTGCTACGGCATCTACCTGAAGGGCTTTGCGCTGATCGACCTCAATCGCTCCGAGGAGGCCAGGTCCTATCTGGAGCGCGCGATCGCGCTCGCGCCGGACAACTCCCAATTCCTCGGGGAGCTTGGCGAATGGTACAAGAACCGCCGCGACTGGGACAAAGCGCGCGAGCTCTTCCAGCAGGCCGCTGGCGCTTCGGCCTTCTCGCCCGACGACCGCAAGAGCTTCGACAAGCGCCGCGCCCTGCGCGGGCTCGGCTTCATCCTGGTCGAGGAGGGCAAGCTCGACGACGCCGAAAAGATGTACCGCGACTGTCTCGCCATCGATCCGAGCGACGAGAAGGCCAGGGCCGAGCTGGATTATATCGCCCAGCAAAAGGGCAAGAGGATCTAGCCTTTCCCCTTCCGCGCCGACATCGCGGCGCGGAAGCGGGCGGCCCAGCCCGGCCTTTCCTCCTGCCTGCCGCGTCCGACCGCCAGGGCGTCGGGCGCGACGTCGCTCGTGATCACCGATCCCGCGCCGACGATCGCGCCCGCGCCGATCGCCACCGGCGCGACCAGCGCCGAGTTGGAGCCGATGAACGCCCCTTCCCCGATCGACGTGCCGTATTTGAAGAAGCCGTCGTAATTGCACGTGATCGTGCCGGCCCCGATATTGGCGGCCGCCCCAATCTCGGCGTCGCCGAGATAGGCGAGGTGGTTCGCCTTGGCCCCTCTGCCGAGCTTCGCCTTCTTGGTCTCGACGAAATTGCCGATTCGGGCGCCCTCGCCGATCTCGGTGCCGGGACGCAGCCGGGCGAAGGGTCCGATCTCCGCTCCCGAAGCGATCGCCGCGCCCTCGATATGGGAGAAGGCACGAATTCGGACGCCCCCGCCGATCCGGACACCCGGCCCGAAGACGACGTTGGGCTCGACGATCGTGTCGCGGCCGATCTCGGTGTCGTGGCTGAACCACACCGTCTCCGGCGCGACCAGGCTCACCCCGTCGGCCATCGCGCGGGCGCGGCGGCGGCGCTGCCAGATCGCCTCGACCTCGGCCAGTTCGCCGCGGCCGTTGACGCCCGCGACTTCCTCGGCGTCGGTCTCGATCACCGCTGAGCGGCGGCCCTCGGCCGCGGCCAGCATGACGATGTCCGGGAGGTAATATTCTCCCGCCGCATTGGCGTTGCCGACGCGGTGGAGGAGCGGCCAGAGGTCTTCGGAGCGAACCGCCATCAGCCCCGAATTGCACAGCTTGACGGCGCGCTCCGCCTCGCTGGCGTCCTTGTACTCGACCATCTTCTCGATCGTTCCGTCATCGCCGGCGAGGATTCGGCCGTAGGCGGCTGCATCGGCCGGCCGGAAGCCGACGACGACCGTCGCCGGTGCGGCGGGATCCCGGAGGCGCTCCAGCATGCGCGACATCGTCGCCGCCTCGACCAGAGGCGTGTCGCCGTAGAGGATGAGGATGTCCCCGTCGAAATCGCGGAGCGCCTCCTCGGCCTGGAGCACGGCATGGGCGGTGCCGTGCTGCGGATCCTGGATCGCGACGACGCCTCCGTAGCGCTGGACGAGGGGCTCGACCTGCTCGCGGCCGTTGCCGATCACGACCACCGTGCGCGCCGGGCGAAGCGAGTCCACGCTGGCCAGCAAATGCTCCAGCATCGGCCGACCGGCGAGCGGATGGAGGACCTTGTGGAGGTCCGACTTCATCCGCGTCCCCCTGCCCGCGGCGAGGATGATGGCGGCGACGGGCCGTTCCCTGCTCATGGTGCCGCCAATCGCACGATAAGGTTGAAACTTCCACTCATCGTGGCGCAGGGGCCGGCGATGCCCGGCCTTCCCTTCGACGTCATCGTCTTCGATCTCGACGGTACGCTGGCCGACACCGCCGCCGATCTCGCCGTGGCGCTCAACCACGTCCTGGTCCGGCTCGGGCGGCCCGAAGTCCCGGCCGAGGACCTGCGCCACCTCGTCGGACATGGCGCCCGCGCCCTGTTGCGCCGCGGGCTGGCGGCGAGCGGCGACGCGCCGGAGGAACTGGTCGAAGCGGGCTTTCCGCTGTTCATCGAACATTATGCCGCCAACATCTGTCACGGCACGCGTCCCTATCCGGGCGTGGAGTCCGCCCTCGACGCGCTCCGCGAGAGCGGCGCGAAGCTCGCCGTCTGCACCAACAAGGCGGAACGGCTGACCCATCTGCTGCTCGACGCGCTCGGCTGGCACGACCGCTTCGATGCCGTCGTCGGCGGCGACACGCTGGCGGTGCGCAAGCCCGATACGGCGCCGCTCATCGAGGCGGTGGCGCGCGCCGGCGGCGGCCGCGCCGCCTTCGTCGGCGATTCGATCACCGACGCCGACACCGCCCGCGCCGCGCGCCTCCCCTTTGTCGCGGTCAGCTTCGGCTTCTCCGACCGTCCGGTCGAGGCGCTCGGCGCCGACGCCGCGATCGACCGCTACGACGACCTGCGCTTCGCGCTGGACCGTCTCGCCGCCGGACAAGCTGCTCTTCGCTAGCCGCGCGCCTTGCGCCACAAATGCCGCGCCAGCATCAGCGGCGGCATGCGCAGCCAGTGGGAGCGGACGTAGAAAGCGAAGCGCAGGCCTCGGCGGGTCGGCCGCCCCCAGCCGTCGCGCGCGAGGAGGCGCGCCTTGAACAAAGGATCGGCGCTGTCCCAGACGCGCCAGCGGTCGGGCACCGGCGTGCCGTAAAGATCGTTGGCGAGCCGCCCCGCGCGGTGGACGGCGGCGAGAAGGCCATGGTGCGCGGCCCTGTCGTGGAGGCGCTGCCAGAAGCCGTCCGCGTTGCCGAACTCGCGAAGCAGCCGGTCGATATCCCAAAGGTTGCGCAGGCCTCCCGCAAGGTCGCCGTCGGCGAAGAGGTGGGCCGCGGCGTGGACGACCATGTCTTCCCGGCAGAGGAATCGAAGGCCGTTCTCCAGGGCCATGCTGTCGGCGACCAGAGCCTCCGAGTCCGGCTTGGGCCGCGCGGTGAGCGGCAGGATAGTGTGATGGACGTCGATCATCCGGTCGCGGGTCGAATGGATGAGCGGGGGGAGTTCGTGCATCCAGCGGCGGTAGTAGAGGTCGTCGTAGGGATCGTCCTTGACCCATTCCCAGCCGGCGGCGAGCAGCGCCCGCTCGACCTCCGGCAGCGCGGCCCTGGGCACGAGGATGTCGAGGTCGCCGATCGAGCGGCCGGTCCCCGCATCGAGGCCGGCGGCGGCATAGGCCGTGCCCTTGAGCAGGACCACCGGGCCGCCGAGCGGCGCCAGGGCGCGGCGCGCCATCTCGGCTTCCCACAGGGCCTGGGTCCGCCCGGCCTCGGCGGCGTCGCGCGCGTCCGCCAGCAGGCGCTCGACCTTGTCGGGAAGCGCCATCCCCTTCAGGCGAAAGGCGAGGCTGCCCGCCAGCGATTCGGCGCGGGCCGCAGCCAGGATCGCGGTCCAGTCCTCCACGTCCGCGGCAGACCCAGGATCGGCCAGCAGGCGGGCGACGGCGGCGGCGCTCACCGAGCCTGCTCCCAGAGCCGTTCGACGAGCGCGGCGGCCTGCTCGCCATCGGCATAATCGATGGCGCGGCTGGGAGCGGCGGCGACGAGCCGGCTCAGCGCCGCGAAGCCGCGCTCGGCCAAAGCGACATAATTGGTCGAGGCCTGGGTGAGGCGCACGAAGACCTCGGCGGCGCCGACCGGCCGCACGGCAGGCTCCAGCCCGGCGCCGAAGCGGGGAAAGAGGATCAAGGCGGGCGCGGCCGGCTCGTCCATCCGGGAAACAGCCTCGTCGCTGGGGCGGAGGTGGCGGATGGTACCCTTGGGAGTCCCTTCGAGCCGCGGGCCGAATCGCACCGGGTCGATATCCGCGAACAGCGACAACGCCTCGTTCTTGAGACTCACCGCCCGGGGAAAGGCATGGAGAAGGCCATCGTCGAGGCCGACCAAAGCGAATTCGTCGCCCAGGAAGCGCCAGCCGCGCTCGCCGAGCCACGCCGCCAGCGTCGACTTGCCCGCCCCCGACGGCCCCGTCATCAGCACGGCCCTCCCCTCCCGCTCGACGGCTGCCGCGTGGAGCAGGAGGTAGCCCCGCTGGCCGAGCGCCATCTGCAGGTTCATGCCCATTTCGGCGGCCAGCAGGCCGAGCGAGAGCGGAAGGGGGGCGGTGTCCGGCAGCCAATAATCGCCGGTGATCGCCACCGAGGGGCGCAGGAACCGGCGCCAGAGCCTGGCGGGCTCGAGACGGACGGTGAAATCGCAGGGCGCTTCCGGCTCGGGATAGCCGGCGTAGAGCCGTTCGAGCTGGTCGAGCGGCCGTCGCCACGCCGAGCCGATGCGGAACGACACCGGTCCGACTCGAAGCTCGAGCCGGCGCATCAGGCGCGGCGGACCAGCCCCGCCGCCTCCAGCTCGGCCAGCCGCGCGGCGATCGCGGCCGGAGCGTCGTCGGCCGCAAGGTCGAAGAGTTCGCCCATTCGCCGCAGCAACTCGTCGGCATCGCCCAAGCGAGCGGCGAGCGCCTCCAGGATCTGCGGCGCCGGCGGCGCGAGGATGTGGGTGGTGCCCGAAGGCCGGTGATAGAGAGCCGTCAGAGTCTCGAGCGCGACGGTGCGGGCCGCCTCGGGCGGATCGGCGACGAACCGGGCCATGCCGGCCGCGGGATCAGCGCGGCATCTGCAGCGAGGCGAAGCAGGTGAAGCCGCTCGTCCCCGCGTGCAGGCGGCCGATATATTTGACATAGGCCTGGGCGGCATCGGCATCGAGCCCGGCCGGGGTCGGCCCGTTGTGGAGCAGGGCCTTGACCTCCTCGCCGGTCAGCGGGCGCGGCGCCGGCGGGAAGGCGCCGGGCGTGCCGGGCGGAACGACGCTTCCGTCGGCGGCGATGTAATTGCCGGCCTGATCGGGCGACGGTACCGGAATCTGGCAGTTGAGCACCGAGACCGCGGTGTTCGCGAAGGCCGGCCGGATCGTCACCACCGTCGAGGCCGCCGCCGCTCCGAGCGCGAGCATGGTCCGCCGGCTGGGCGCGAAACCTTCCCCTTCGGGGCTGCTGTCTTCGTTTGCGCTCATTGCGGGCTCACTATTCCCATGCTGTTTCATAAGCGTAAAGCCCGCTCGTGGCGAGCGCGCCGAGTGCGATGGCCGTCCCGCCGGGGGACGGCGCGGCCGGGCCGTGCGCCGCACATGACAAAAAGTTCAGCGCCGCGGCGAAACGGGAGAAAAATCGTTTCGGCCTCGTTTAGGTGCCGGGCCGCCGGTGTATATAGCGGCTTTCATCCCAAGGAGGATCGCGAATGAAGACCTTTATCTTTGCGGCCGCGCTGATGCTCGGCGGCGCCGCGATGGCGCAAGACACCCCCGCCCCGGCCGGCGGCACCCCGGTCGCGCCCGGCAATGCGGCCCCCGAGCGCGATGCCCGCGGCATTCCGGTCGTCTCGGCCGACGCTGTGGCCCCCACCGGCTACAACCAGCCCGCGCAGGTCGGCCCGGCGGGCACCCTCGCGCCGCCCCCGGCGCCGGCCGCCATGCCGCCGGCGGGCGATCTGCCGCCCTGCACGCGCAAGGTCACCGACCATTGCACCCAGACCTACGAGCGGCACCGCGCACCCAAGATGTGAACGGCTGAAGGGGACACGTGAACTTACGTGTCCCCTCGCTCCCGTTTGCTAATCGCTTCGAGTCTGCCATCACCCCGCCGACATCCACGATCAGCGGGGACACGATAGATCATGACCATCAGCTTCGAAGGACGCGTCGCCATCGTCACGGGCGCCGGCGGCGGACTCGGCCGCGCCTATGCGCTGGAGCTGGCGCGGCGCGGCGCCAGGGTGGTGGTCAACGACCTCGGCGGCGCGCGCGACGGCACCGGCCATTCCGACGCCGCGGCGAAGGTGGTCGCCGAGATCGAAGCGGAAGGCGGCACCGCCATGGCGAACGGCGCCTCGGTCACCGATCTCGCCCAGGTCGAAGCGATGGTCGCAAAGGCGAAGGCGGCGTGGGGCGGGGTCCACATCCTCATCAACAATGCCGGAATCCTGCGCGACAAGAGCTTCGCCAAGATGGAGATGGCGGACTTCGAGGCGGTGGTCGGAGTCCATCTGATCGGCTCGGCCAATTGCACCAAGGCGGTGTGGGAGACGATGCGCGGACAGGGCTATGGCCGGATCCTGATGACCTCGAGCTCGACCGGACTCTACGGCAATTTCGGCCAGGCCAATTACGGCGCCGCCAAGCTCGGCCTCGCCGGCTTCGCAAAGACGCTGCACCTCGAAGGCGCCAGGCACGGCATCCGGGTCAACACGATCGCGCCCACCGCCGCGACCCGGATGACGGAGGACATCTTCCCGCCGGACCTGCTGAAGCAGTTCGAGCCCGAGAACGTCGTTCCGGCCGCGCTCTATCTCGTCTCCGAGGAGGCGCCCTCGAACATGACCGTCGGCGCCGGCGGCGGCGTGGTCCAGGCCGCCTATGTGACGCTGACTCCAGGCTACGCCCTGCCGGAGGGCCGGCGGACCGTGGAGGAGGTCGCGGCCCATTGGGACGAGATCGTCAGCCGCGAGGGTGAGATCGTGCCCCAGTCCGGCGCCGAGCAGGCGATGCTGATCCTGAAGCGGCTGCAGGGTTCCTAGCTCCTTCCCGGAACGGGGAGGGGAACCATGCGAAGCATGGTGGAGGGGGCCCACCTCTCCGCCGCGCCGTGGTTGGGCCCCCTCCACCGCCGTTCCGGCGGTCCCCCTCCCCGTTCCGGGGAGGAGCGTCGCATGATCGGGCTCGGCCATTATCTCGCTGTCGGCGCGGTGCTGTTCGTGCTCGGGGTGTTCGGCATCTTTTTGAACCGCAAGAACATCATCGTCATCCTGATGGCGATCGA
>JAXDPL010000187.1:0-20835 GCA_034668385.1 Sphingomonadales bacterium
CCTGGTCGCGATCGGCGGCCTGTTCTTCGCCTCGGACCTCGCCGCCTGGCACGTCGGCATCGGCATGACCAAGCTCGCCAACGCGAGTTTGTTCGGCAATGCGTCGAGCTTCATCCTGGTCGTCTACGGTTTCGTCGTGCTTCGCCGGCTGCCGCGACGACTCCAGGCGGTCGCCTTGGCTTGCGCCGCCGCGGGAGCCGCTTTGCTGATGGGCTCGAGCTACGAGCTCAGCCCGAAGAATTTCCGCGGCGACCTGTTCACCCTGGCCGCCGGGCTGCTCTACACCGGCTATTTGCTCGCGGTGGACCGGGCGCGGCGGACGATGGCGCCGATGCCGGTGCTCGCCATCGCCACCGCCGCCGGGGCCTTGCCCCTGCTGCTGCTCGCGAACCTGCTCGGCCAGAGCGTGATCGCCACCGACTGGACCCCGCTCGTCATCCTCTCGCTCGGCAGCCAGGTGATCGGCCAGGGCCTGCTCGTCTACGCGGTCGGCTATTTGTCGCCGGTCGTCGTCGGCTTGGGGCTGCTCGCCCAGCCGGCGGCGAGCGCCCTGATCGGCCGCCTCGCCTACGGAGAGACGATGAGCCTCGCCGACGCCGCCGGAGCGGCCCTGATCGCGGCGGCTTTGGTGCTGATCCGGCTGCCCGAGCGGCCGCTTGCATCCAATGGCGGCGAGGATCATTCTTGACGCGATGGCCGAGACCGACCTCGCCCCGACCGACATGACGCTCGACGAGCTGAGGCTCGCGCTGGCGCCGAAGATCGCGCCCAACGCGGCGTTCGACGGGTGGGGCGACAAGGCGCTGGCGATGGCGGCGGCCGAGCTCGGCGTGCCGGCGCCCCGCGCCCGCCTGTGCTTTCCCGGCGGCGCGGCGGAGATGATCGACGCCTGGTTCGATTCGATCGACCGGGCGATGGCCGAGGCCTTCCCGCTCGAGCGGATCGAGGCGATGAAGGTCCGCGACCGGATCCGCGAGCTGGTGATGTTCCGGATCGAGCGGATCGATGCCAACAAGGAGGCGCTGAGGCGTGCGCTGGCCGTTCTCGCCCAACCGCAGAACCTCGCCCTCGCGGCGCGGCTCGGCTGGCGCGCGGCCGACCGGATGTGGCGGATCGCCGGCGACCGGGCGACCGACTTCAACCATTATTCCAAACGCGTCATCCTGATGGGCGTCTACGGCTCGACCCAGCTCGTCTACATGGACGACGACAGCGACGGACTCGCCGCGACCCGCGCCTTCCTCAACCGCCGGATCGACGACGTCATGCGCTTCGAGAAGGCCAAAGCGCAGTGGCGCGGCAACCGCGATCGCCTCCCCTCCCTCAGCCGCTTCCTCGGGCGGCTCAGATATCCGGCGGTGTGACCATGAGAGAGCCCGTTCACCCGAAGCCCCGGTGGCCGATCTACGTGGGGATCTTCGTCTTCCTCGGAAGCCTCGCGACGGTCGCCTACACGTTCGGCGAGGTGTGGTGGGGATGATCCGGCCGCTCGCCGAGATCGCCAGCTACCACGCCCATCTCTATTTCGACCCGGAGCGCGAGCGCGAGACCGCGCTGGCCGTGCGCGAGGCGATCGCCGCGCGCTTCGCCGTGCGGCTCGGAACGGTCTGGGACAAGCCGGTCGGGCCGCACAGCCGGGCGATGTATCAGGTCGCCTTCGCGCCTGAGCTGTTCGGCGCCTTCGTCCCCTGGCTGATGCTCAACCGTACCGGCCTCTCGGTGCTGGTCCATCCCAACACCGCCAACCAGCGCCGCGACCATCTCGACGACGCCCTCTGGCTGGGCGAAAAGCTGTCGCTGAAGGGCGAGGTGCTGCCGGACGAGGACGGCGAGGCGGAGCTGGCGGGGGAGGTGAATACCGAACCGACGGCTGAACCGTAAATTCCCCTCTCCCGCTTGCGGGAGAGGGAGGGGCCCGCGAGCGGAAGGGTGAGGGTCTGTAGCACTGACTCAGCAAGACCCTCACCCTCCCCTCTCCCGCAAGCGGGAGAGGGGAGCGGGGAGTCTATCGATCCATCGCCTCAATCGTGGCGTTGAGGGGCGGTTCGTTTCGCATCGCGGCCGCGACTCGCTCGACCTGCTCCATGGCTCGGAGGAGGTTGCCGCCGGCGAGCTTGGCGAGGTCGGCGTCGCTCCAGCCGCGGCGGGCGAGCTCGGCGAACAGCACGGGATAGGAATCGACTCCCGGCATTCCGGCGGGATGGGTGCCGTCGATGCCGTCATAGTCCGAGCCGATGCCGACATGGTCGATGCCGGCGATGTCGCGGACATGCTCGACATGGTCGGCGACCACCGACACCGGCACCGCCGGCTCGGGATGGGCGGCGTCCCAGGCGTCCTGGGCGGCCTTCCGACGTTCGGGCTGGCCGGGATAGACGTTCTTGAGCCGCGCCGCCTCGGCGTCCTTGGCGCCGCTCCACGCCCGGTATTCGGCCGACAGGAAGCCGGGGAAGAAGTTGACCATCACCACGCCGCCATTGGCCGGCAGAAGGCGGAGCACGTCGTCGGGAACGTTGCGCGGATGGTCCATCAGCGCCCGCGTCGAGCTGTGCGAGAAGATCACCGGCGCCTTCGTCTCGGCGATCGCCTGGCGCATGACGTCTGCGGAGACGTGGCTCAGATCGACCATCATTCCGAGCCGGTTCATCTCATGGACGATCGCCTTGCCGAACGGCGTCAGGCCGTGGTGGACCGGATCGTCGGTCGCCGAATCGACGAAGTCGTTGTTGAGCGAATGGCTCAGCGTCATGTAGCGGGCGCCGAGCGCGTAGAACATGCGAAGCGCCGCGGGCGAGTTGCCGATCTGGTGGCCGCCCTCGATTCCGATCAGCGAGGCGACCTTGCCCGCTTTCTCGATGCGGCGGATGTCGGCGGCGGTCGAGGCGAGCTCGAGCCGGCCCGGGTAGCGGGCGACCATCCGGTGGACGATGTCGATCTCCTCGAGAGTCACCCTTATCGCCTCGTCGCCCTTCAGAGTCGCCGGGATCCAGACCGACCAGAATTGCGCGCCGACATGGCCTTCGGCGAGCCGCGGCAGGTCGGTCTGAAGCGGGTGGGAGAGCCGCGACGTGTCGGCGCCGAGGTCGAGCGGCTTCCTCCAGAAATCGAAGCCGTCGCGAATCTCCCAGGGGAGGTCGTTATGGCCGTCGATCACCGGCGTCTGGCTGAGCACCCGCTCGACCCTTTGCTCGGGCGTCTCGGCCTTCTTCAGGGCGGCGACGGCCGGGGTGGCGGCGAGCGCGGCGACGGCGAGGAAAGGCAGGAAAGGCTTCATCGGATCATCCCCTTTTCGCCCCCAGACTAGAGGCTTGCGCGGCCTTGCCAAGGGCGGAGCGCGCCCGCTCTTGACCTTCGGACTAATGTGTTGAGGATGCGCGCCTTTCCGGAGAGAGGGATCGTCCGAATGAGGCTCGTCAAGACCGCCATCCTCGCCGCCGCTCTGGCCGGCGCCGCCGCCACCGCGCTCCACGCCCAGGCGGCGGCCGACGATCCCTATCTGTGGCTCGAGGAGGTGTCCTCGCCGCGGTCGATGGACTGGGTCAACGCCCACAATGCCAAGGCCCAGGCGGTGCTCGAGGCGGACTCGCGCTACCAGCAATATTACACCGAGGCGCTGGCCATCGCCCAGGCCAAGGACCGGATCCCGTTCGGCCGGTTCTTGAACGGCCAGGTCTACAATTTCTGGCAGGACGCCGACCATGTCCGCGGCGTGTTCCGCCGCACCAGCCTCGCCGGCTACCAGGCGGACTCGCCGGCCTGGGAGACGGTGCTCGACCTCGACGCGCTCGCCGCCGCCGAGAAGGCGAACTGGGTCTACAAGGGCACGCTCTGCGCGCGCCCCGCCGAGCGGCGCTGTCTCATCCTCCTCTCCGACGGCGGCGAGGACGCGGTGACGACCCGCGAGTTCGACCTTCCGACGGGCAAGTTCGTCGAGGGCGGCTTCGTCATCCCCAAAGGCAAGTCGCGAGCGGCCTGGGAGGACGAGAACAGCCTCCTGATCAGCCGCGAATGGGCGCCGGGCGACCTCGGCCGCACCGGCTATCCGTTCATCGTCAAGCGGCTGAAGCGCGGCCAGCCCCTCTCCGCCGCGGTCGAGGTGTTCCGAGGCAGCGCCGAGGACGGGGGCTACGGCGTGACGCCCTACGTGCTTCGCGACGGCGAGAACCGCACGCTCGCGGTGATCGACCGGCCGCTCGATACCTTCCGCTCCGAGACCTACATATTGACGCCGAAGGGCGCCCAGCGGGTCGCCATCCCGGCCAAGGCCGGCCTCAACGACATGGTCGCCGGGCGGGTGATCATCGAGACCCGCGAGGACTGGACTCCGGCCGGAAGCGCCACGACCTATCCGGCCGGCGCCCTGCTCTCGGTCGACCTTGCCCAGCTCAAGGCCGATCCGGCCCATCCGAAGCCGACCCTGATCTACGCCGCCGGCCCGCGCGAAGCCTATCAGGGCGCGACGGCGTCGAAGGGCGTGCTGCTCGTCTCGATCCTCGATAATGTCCGCGGCCGCACCCTGCTGTTCACGCCGGGCCCGCGCGGCACGTGGAAGCGCTCGGCGCTTCAGCTCCCCGACAATTCGACGGTCGGCGTGGTCGACGCCAGCACGACCGACAACAAGGCGTTCGTCTCGGTGACCAGCTTCCTAACCCCGCCGTCTTTGTGGCTGGCCGACGCCGGCACCGGCCAGGCAAGGCAGATCAAGGCGCAGCCGGCCAAGTTCGACGCCTCCAACCTCGTCGCCGAGCAGTACGAGGCGACCTCGTCCGACGGGACCAGGATCCCCTACTTCCTGGTCCACCGGAAGGACATCAGGCTCGACGGCAACAACCCGACCCTGCTCTACGCTTATGGCGGCTTCGAATCCTCCTCGACCCCAGCTTATTCGGCGACCACCGGCAAGCTCTGGCTCGAGCATGGCGGGGTCTATGCGCTGGCCAACATCCGCGGCGGCGGCGAGTTCGGGCCGAAATGGCACGAGGCCGGAATCGGCGTCAAACGGCAGATCATCTACGACGATTTCGTCGCCGTCGGCCGCGATCTCATCGCCCGCCACATCACCACGCCGCGGCGCCTCGGCATCCGCGGCGGCTCGAACGGCGGCCTGCTTACGGGGGTCGCCTTCACCCAGCATCCCGAGTTGTGGAACGCGGCCCTGATCGAGGTGCCCCTGCTCGACATGATCCGCATCTCGAAGATCGCCGCCGGCGCCTCGTGGGAAGGCGAATATGGCAGCATCGACAAGGACCCGGCGGTCCGCGCCTTCTGGGAGAAGACGTCGCCCTACCAGAATCTCAGGAAAGGCGGGACCTATCCCGAGCCGTTCATCTTCACCACCACCAAGGACGACCGGGTCGGCCCGCAACATGCGAGGAAGTTCGCCGCCCGGATGGAGGAGATGGGCCTCCCCTTCCTCTATTACGAGAATACCGAAGGCGGCCACGCGGCCGGCGCCAACCTCAGGCAGACCGCCCACACCAGCGCGCTCGAAATGATCTACCTGACCCGCAAGCTGATGGATTAGGCGAAACGGGGAGACAGGAACCTCCCGTCATTCCCGGGTGACGGATTCACTCAGCCAACCTCTGCACGGCCACGCCCTTCCAATCGTTATTGATAATCATTTGCAATTGAGATAGCCGAGCGGGCATGTTTCGCCATCTCGCCCTGCTCTGGCTGTGCCTGCTCGCCTTCGCCACGCCCGCCGCGGCGCAGCAGGGCGACGTCCAGACCAGCTGGCGGCTGCTCGACTATCTCGCCGTCGACTATCCCGGCGCGGTCCGGGACGGGCGCGTCGTCAGCGCGTCGGAATATAAGGAGATGAGCGAGTTCGCGGGCTCGGTCGGCGAGCGGATCGGCGCGTTGCCGCAAAAGCCGGAGAAGGCGCGGCTGGTCTCCGGCGCCGACGCGCTCAAGGCGGCGATTGCCCGCAAGGCCGCGCCCGAGGAGGTGGCGCGGCTCGCCCACGGTCTCGCCGCCCGGCTGATCGCCGTCTATCCGGTGCCGCTCGCGCCCAAGTCCATCCCCGACCCGGCGCGGGGCGAGGCCTTGTTCGCCCAGAATTGCGCGGCCTGTCACGGCGCGGCGGGCGACGGCAAGGGGCCGATGGCGGCGAAGCTCAACCCGCCGCCGATCGCCTTCGCCGACCGCGACCGGGCGCGGCAGCGCAGCGTGTTCGCCCTCTACCAGGTGATCGACCAGGGCCTCGAGGGCACGGCGATGCAGAGCTTCTCCAGCCTGCCGGACGCCGACAAATGGGCGCTCGCCTTCCGCGTCGGCCGCTTCGCCTACCCGCCGGCGCTCGCCGAGCAGGGGCGCAAGCTGTGGCAGAGCGACCCGGCGGTGCGCGGCCTCGTGCCGGACGCCGCGGCGCTGACCGGCGTCACCGAGGCCGGGCTGGCGCAGCGGATCGGGCCGGCCAAGGCCGCGGCGGTCGTCGCTTACCTGCGCAACGATCCGGGCGCGGTCGGCCGGCAAGGCGGCTCGTCGCTGACCATCGTCCGCGACAAGCTCAAGCAGAGCCTTGCCGCCTATGAGGCGGGCGACCGCAACGCCGCCAGGGAGCTGGCGCTCGCCGCCTATCTCGACGGCTTCGAGCCGGTCGAACCGATGCTCGCGGCCCGCGACGCGGGTTTGCTGGCGCGGGTCGAGACCAAGATGGGCGAGCTTCGCGGCGCCATCGCCCAGGGCAAGGACGTGGCCGAGGTCCGCGAGCGAGTGGCCGGCCTCGAGACGCTAGTCGACGAGAGCGAGCGGGCGCTGGCGCCCGACCAGGGCAGCGTCGCCTCGACCTTCCTCGGCGCCTTCACCATCCTCGTCAGAGAGGGCCTCGAGGCCCTGCTCATCGTCGTCGCGATGCTCGCCTTCCTGCGCAAGGCCGACCGGGCCGAGATGGTCCGCCCGGTCCATTGGGGCTGGATCCTCGCTCTGCTCGCCGGCCTCGCCACCTGGTGGGCGGCCACCAATCTGATCGCGATCAGCGGCGCCAGCCGGGAGCTAACCGAAGGCTTCGGCTCGACGCTGGCGGCAATCGTCCTGCTGTTCGTCGGCATCTGGATGCACGGCAAGGCGCAGGCCGACGAATGGCAGCGCTACATCCACGACAAGGTCGGCCAGGCACTGTCCAAGAAGTCGGCCTGGTTCCTGTTCCTGCTCGCCTTCGTCGCGGTCTATCGCGAGGTGTTCGAGACCATCCTGTTCTTCGCCGCTCTGTCGGCCGAGGGTCGGGTGGGGGCGGTGATCGCGGGTGCCGCGGCGGGCCTCGGCACGCTCGCTCTCATCGCGGTGCTGATGCTGCGCTTCAGCCGGCGCCTGCCGATCGCCAAATTCTTCTCCTACAGCTCGCTGCTGATCGCGGTGCTGGCGGTGGTGCTGGCCGGCAAGGGCGTCGCCGCCCTCCAGGAGGCGGGGATGGTCGGGGTCACGCCGGCATCCTGGGTGCCGCGGATCAGCCTGCTCGGCCTCTATCCGACGGTCGAGGGGCTCACCGCCCAGGCGCTCACCCTCGCCGCCCTGATCGTCGGCTTCGGCCGCAACCGCAGGCCCGCGAAGCGGCTCGCAGCGGCCTGAATCCGGTAGCGCCGAAGGGCCCGCTCGCTTATCGTCCGGGCGAATCCGAAAAGCAGTGGAAGGAAGCGCGATGGCGGGCGTCAACAAGGTGATCCTGGTCGGCAATCTGGGCGACGATCCGGAGAGCCGCTCGCTCAACAATGGCGGCGAGGTGGTGAACATGCGCGTCGCCACCTCGGAGAGCTGGAAGGACAAGGACGGCAACCGCCAGGAGCGGACCGAGTGGCACCGGGTCGTCATCTTCAACGAGAATCTCGGCCGGGTCGCCAAATCCTATCTGCGCAAGGGCTCGAAGGTCTATCTCGAGGGGCAGATCCAGACCCGCAAGTGGCAGGACCAGTCCGGCGCGGACCGCTATTCGACCGAGATCGTCCTCCAGCGCTTCCGCGGCGAGCTCGTCCTGCTCGACAGCCGCGGCGGCGGCGGCGGGGGCGACGATTTCGGCGGCGGGCAGGAGAGCGGCGGCTTCGGCGGCGGCGGCTCCCGCCCGCAATCGCGCCCTGCGCCGGCGTTCGACAGCGACCTCGACGACGAGGTGCCGTTCTAGGGCTCGGCTTACCCGCCCATTTTGTCCTTCAGCGCCGCGAGTGAGGCGAAGGGGCTCGATTCGGCGCGCGCCTGGTCCTCGCTTTTGACCCCGGCCTCCCGCAACGCCGCCTCGGCGGCGGGAGAGCGCGGATAGGGGTCGAGACTGAGCGATAGGGTCTCGGCGACCGCCTCGCCGAGGTCGATCGCGCCGCCGTCGTAGAAGACGACATCGAGCTCGCGCTCGCCCAGCTCGATCTCCTCGTCCGGAGCTGCGGGGTCCGGCTGGGGGCGGAATTCGATCCGGAACCGCTCGGCCACCGTCTCCGGCACCGGCTCGGCCGTGGCGATGCAGCTCTGCTCCACTTCGGCCGCGAGCGAGCCGGCGGCGATGACGGTGGCGCCGGTGCGGGTGAGAGCCGCCTCGGCGGTGAGGCGGCCGATCGAAACCAGCCCGAAGCGCTCGGCAAGCGCGGCGCGCTCCGCCTCCCCCGCCTCGATTTCGAGGCGGCGCGGCTCTGCCCCGAGCGTGTCGAGGCGGATCGGCCGGCTGAACTCGGGAGTCATCCGATGTCCCCCGCCAGCAGGCGCTCGAGCGGCACGGCCGAGAGGGCGGCGTGCCGGCGCCGCAGCGCGTCGGCGACGAACCGGACCGCATCGTCGGAGGACGGGGCGTCCCGGAAGACGTTGCGCCGCACCGACGCTTCGAAAGCCGCCGCGTCGGCCAGCGAGTCCCGGAAGCTCGCCATTCGCCCGGCGAGCGCTCCCATCAGTTTGCCGATGCCCTTGCCGACCATCAGATCGCCGGTGCCGAGCTCGCGCAGGCTGGCGTCCATGTCGTCGACGAACAGCTCGGTGAGCAGCACCGACTCCCGCCGCGCCTTGTCCCCTTCCGCCTCGAGCCGGAGAAGCACGAGGGCGAGCAAGGCCGAGACCATGTCGAAGCGGCCCTCGACCGTATCCGGCACCCCGCCCTCACGGTACCAGGCGGGGTCGCGAGCCTCCGCCACGATCGCGGCGTAGAGCGGGCGGAGCGCAAGCCGGTCGCTCGGAGCTCCGAAAAGGCGCTGAAGGAAGGTCAGGGCGGGATCTCCGGCGAGGGGGCGACTTGCGCCCGTGAGGGTTATTCGGATATTGGGGTCCGGTGTCGCGCGCCGCAAGGCAGGCGCACGGGGGCGCGCCTTCGAACCGACCCAATCGGGAGTGTTTTCAATATGATCCTGCGCAACGGACGCCGCGTCCTGGTGACCGCCGCCGCCGCCGGCCTCTTGCTCGGCGGGTGCACCCGCGTCGTCGCCCGGCAGGGCTTCAACCTCGACGAGACCCTGGTCGGCGCCATCCAGCCCGGCACCGACAACAAGGAATCGGTCGCCAGCACGCTCGGCCGGCCGAGCTTCACCGGCGGCTTCGGCGACACCGACTGGTATTATTTCTCGCGGATGACCAAGAACATGGCGTTCAGCAACCCGCATCCCTCGAGCCAGACCATCCTCCACATCCGCTTCGATTCGGCCGGCAACGTCGCCTCGGTGGAGCGCAAGGGGATGGAGCAGGTCGCCTCGATCCACCCGGTCGACGACAAGACCCCGACGCTCGGCCGCCACAAGAGCCTTTGGGACGAATTGTTCGGCAATATCGGCACGGTCGGCTCGGCCGGCCAGGGCCGCCGCTCGACCGACAATCCGAACGGCCCGAGCAGCTAACGCACGATCTCTCCCGCCGCGAGGACGGCGAGGGTGACGAGGTCCGACGCGCTCGCGGACATCGGCGCGATCTGCACCTGCCGCTCCATGCCGACCAGGACGGGGCCGATCACCGAGTCGCCGCCCAGCTCCTTGAGCAATTTGGCCGAGATGTTGGCGGTCTGGAGCCCCGGCATGACGAGGACGTTGGCGGGCCCGGTCAGCCGGCTGAACGGATAGACCCGCGCCATCACGGGATTGAGAGCCACGTCGGGAGACATCTCGCCTTCATATTCGAAGCCGACGTCGCCGCGCCGGTCGAGCACGCGCACGCCCTCGCGGATCCGGTCGAGATAGGTGCCCTCCGGGTCCCCGAAGTTCGAATAGGACAGGAAGGCGACGCGCGGCTCGTGGCCCATGCGCCGGGCGACGCTCGCCGTCTGGATGGCGATCTCGGCCAGTTGCTCCCCGCTCGGCCGCTCGCTCACCGTCGTGTCGGCGATGAAGGTGGTGTGGGACTGGCCGACGAGGACGTGGACTCCGAACGGAGTCGTGCCCGCCTTCGAGTCGAGCACCCGAAGCACCTGCCTCAGGCTCTGCGCATAGGGACGGGTGACTCCGGTGATCAGAGCGTCGCCCTCGCCGAGCGCGAGCAAGAGGGCGGCGAAGGTGTTGCGGTCCTGCTTCACCATCCGCTCGATCTGCCGGTGCAGATAGCCCTTGCGCTGGAGCCGCGCGTAGAGGTGATCGACCATCTCGTCGATCCGGCCGTAGACCCGGCTGTTGACCAACTCGTAATCCTCGGGCCGCTCGACTCCGAGCTCGCGGAGGCGGTCGTAGACGTCGTCGCGCCCGACCAGCACCGGAATGCCGTAGCCGCCGTCGCGGAAGGCGATGGCGGCGCGAAGCACGACATCTTCGTCGCCTTCCGCGAACAGCACCCTCTTGGGATCGGCGCGTGCCGATTCGTAGGCGAGGCTGAGCACCGAGGTGGTCGGATTGAGCCGCGAGCGGAGCTGGGTCCGGTAGGCGGCGAAATCCGCGATCGGCCGCTGAGCGACCCCGCTCTTCATCGCCGCCTGGGCGACGGCGGCCGGCACCACCTCCATCAGCCGCGGATCGAACGGCGCGGGGATGATGTAGTCCGGCCCGAAATTGTGGGCGCGCCCGCCATAGGCCGCCGCCACTTCTTCGGGCACCTGCTGGCGGGCGAGGTCGGCGAGCGCCTCGGCGGCGGCGATCTTCATGTCGTCGTTGATCGTCGTCGCCCGCACGTCGAGCGCGCCCCGGAAGATGAAGGGAAAGCCGAGCACGTTGTTGACCTGGTTGGGATAGTCCGAGCGGCCGGTGGCGACGATCGCGTCCGGCCGGGCGGCCTTGGCGTCGGGCGGCGTGATCTCCGGGTCGGGATTGGCCATGGCGAAGATGATCGGCCTTTTGGCCATGTCCATCACCATCCCGGGCTTCAGGGCGCCGGCCGCGGAGAGGCCGAGGAAGACGTCGGCGCCGACCAGGGCCTCGGCCAGCGTCCGGGCGTCGGTGTCCGCCGCGTGCGCCGACTTCCACTGGTCCATCCCCTCCGGCCGGCCTTCCCAGATCACGCCCTTCCTGTCGCACATGATGACGTGGTCGTGGCGCACGCCCATCGCCTTGATCAGCTCGGTGCAGGCGATCGCCGCCGCGCCGGCGCCGTTCACCACGACCTTGACGTCCTTTAACTCGCGGCCGGTCAGGTAGCAGGCGTTGATCAGGCCGGCGGCGGTGATGATCGCGGTGCCGTGCTGATCGTCGTGGAAGACCGGGATGTTCATCCGCTCCTTGAGGGTCTGCTCGATGATGAAGCAGGCGGGGGCCGCGATGTCCTCGAGGTTGATCCCGCCGAAGCTCGGTCCGAGCAGGGCCACCGCGTTGATGAACGCGTCGCTGTCCTCGGTGTCGACCTCGAGATCGATCGCGTCGACGTCGGCGAAGCGCTTGAACAGCACCGCTTTGCCTTCCATCACCGGCTTCGCGGCGAGCGCGCCGAGATTGCCGAGACCGAGGATGGCGGTGCCGTTGGAGATGACGGCGACGAGGTTGCCCTTGGCGGTGTAATCGTAGGCGGCGGCCGGATTGGCGGCGATGGCCCGCACCGGCACGGCGACGCCGGGCGAGTAAGCGAGGCTGAGGTCGCGCTGCGTCGCCATCGGCTTCGAGGCGATGATCTCGATCTTGCCCGGCCGCCCTTCCGAGTGGAAGTCGAGCGCCTCCTGCTCCGAGAATGTGACGTTGCTGCCTTCGCTCATCCTGCCCTCTTTTTTCTTTTGACGGCGCCTTAGGCCGCATCGGGCCGGAGGGGCAACAGGTCTGCACCTTTGGCGTTCCCCCCGGCGCGCTTAGGCTCTAACCTTCCGGCGATGGCCACACAGGCGAAGAGCGGCGGGGCGCCGACCCCGATGATGGCGCAGTATCTGGCGCTCAAGGCGGAGGCCGAGGGCTGCCTGCTCTTTTACCGGATGGGGGATTTCTTCGAGCTCTTCTTCGACGACGCCAAGGCCGCCGCGGCCTGCCTCGACATCGCTCTCACCGCCCGCGGCGAGCATGAGGGCGAGCCGATCCCGATGTGCGGCGTGCCCATCCACGCCGCCGAGAGCTATCTCGCCCGCCTGATCAGGGGCGGTTTCCGGGTCGCCATCGCCGAGCAGGTCGAGAGCCCCGCCGAGGCGCGCAAGCGCGGCCACAAGGCGGTGGTCAACCGCGCCATCGTCCGGGTCGTCACGGCCGGCACCCTGACCGAGGAGGCCCTGCTCGATTCGCGCAGCGCGAACTGGCTGGCGGCGGTGGCGCGGGTCGGCGAGCGCTACGGCCTCGCCGCGGCCGACGTCTCCACCGGCCGCTTCGAGCTCGGCTCGATCCCGCCGCACGCGCTCGACGCCGAGCTCGCCCGACTCGCCGCCGCGGAGGTCGTGACCTCCGAGCCGATCGCCGGCGCGGCGGTGACCGAGCGCAAGGCCGGGTTCGACAGCGTAGCCGCCGAGCGCCGCCTGAAGGAAAGGTTCGGGGTCGCGACGCTCGACGGCTTCGGCGCCTTCGATCGCGCCGCCCTCTGCGCCGCCGGCGGCCTGCTCGCCTATCTCGACGAAGTCGCGCGCGAATCGGTGCCCTTCCTCCGGCCGCCGGTGCTTCGCGCCTCGGGCGATCATATGATGATCGACGCCGCGACCCGGGAAAGCCTGGAGCTGACCCAGAGCGCCACCGGCGGACGCTCGGGGACCCTGCTCGCCGCCGTCGACCGAACGGTGACCGGCGCCGGCGCGCGCCTGCTCGCCGCCGACCTCGGCGCGCCTTTGCTCGACCGCGCCGCGATCGAGGCGCGGCTCGACCTCGTTGCCCTGTTCGAGCGCGACGCCGGGCTGCGCGAGGGCCTGCGCCGTCAGCTGAAGGCGCTGCCCGACATCGGCCGGGCGCTCGGCCGCCTCGTCTCGGGCCGCGGCGGGCCGCGCGACCTCGCCCAGTTGCGCGACGGACTCAACGAAGCGCGGCGGCTCCACGCTCGCCTCGCCGGGCTGCCGGACCCGCCCTCGCTGCTCGCCGCCCTGCTGCCCGCGCTGACCGGCCACGGCGAACTCACCGACCTCCTGTCCCGCGCCCTCGTCCCCTCGCCGCCGCTCGACTCCAGCCAGGGCGGCTATATCGCCGAGGGTTACGACGCCGCGCTCGATGCCCTGCGCACCGCCGGCGGCGAAGGCCGCCGAGCCATCGCCGCGCTCGAGGCGCGCTACCGCCAGCAGACCGGAATCGCGACTCTGAAGATCCGCCACAACAACGTGCTCGGCTACCATATCGAGGTGCCGGCGAAGAATGCCGACAAGCTGATGGCGGCGGAGAGCGGCTTCGCCCACCGCCAGACCCTGGCCGGAGTCGTCCGCTTCAACGCGCCCGACCTGCACGAACAGGCCCTCCAGGTGACCCAGGCGGGCAATCACGCCCTCGCCGCCGAGGCCGCCCATCTCGAAGAGCTGACCGGCGCCGCGCTCGCCCGCGCCGAGCCGATCGCCGAGGCCGCCGACGCCCTCGCCCGCCTCGACGTCGCCGCCGCTTTGGCCGAACGGGCGGCGGAGGGCGGCTGGACCCGCCCCTCCTTCGCCGGCCACACTTGCTTCGAGGTCGAGGGCGGCCGCCATCCCGTGGTCGAGGACGCCCTGCGCGCCTCGGGCGCCCGCTTCGTCGCCAACGATTGCGCCCTCTCCGAGCAGGAGCGGCTGTGGCTGGTGACCGGCCCCAACATGGGCGGCAAGTCGACCTTCCTCCGTCAGAACGCCCTGATCGCGGTCTTGGCACAGGCCGGCGCCTTCGTCCCCGCGACGCGCGCGAAGCTCGGCCTGGTCGATCGGCTGTTCAGCCGGGTCGGCGCTTCCGACAACCTCGCCCGCGGCCGCTCGACCTTCATGGTCGAGATGGTCGAGACCGCCGCCATCCTCTCCCAGGCGACGGAGCGCAGCTTCGTCATCCTCGATGAGGTCGGCCGCGGCACCTCGACCTATGACGGCCTGGCCATCGCCTGGGCGGTGGTCGAGGCGATCCACGACACCAACCGCTGCCGCTGCCTGTTCGCCACCCATTATCACGAGCTCACGCGGCTCGCCGAACGGCTCGACGCCCTCTCGCTCCACCACGTTCGCGCGCGCGAATGGAAGGGCGACCTCGTCCTCCTCCACGAAGTGGCGAAGGGTCCGGCCGACCGCAGCTACGGCCTCGCCGTCGCCAAGCTCGCCGGCCTCCCCGCGCCGGTGTTGAACCGGGCGAAGTCGGTTCTCGCCAAGCTCGAGGAAGGGCGCGCCGCGACGGGCGGAATCGCCGCGGGCCTCGACGATCTGCCCCTCTTCGCCGCCGCCGCGGCCGAGGAAGCGGCGACCGCCGAGGACCCGATCCGCGCCGCTCTCGCCGAAGCGGAGGCCGACGCTTTGTCGCCGCGCGAGGCGCTCGAGCTCGTCTACCGCCTGAAGCAGCTCGCCGCCGGAGAGGGCTGATGTCCTCGCGCTTCGCCGCCGTTCCGAACAAGCGCGCGATCGTCGACCGCCGCGCCCTCGCCGACACGCTGCGCAGCGGCGACCGCAAGGCGGCGGCGAAGCGGCTCAAGACCGCCCTCGCCGCCGGCCGCGCCGAGATCGCCCGCCGCTTCGAGGCCAAGCCCTGGCAGGGAAGCGAAGCCGCCGAGAGCTACGCCTATCTGACCGACCAGATCGTCCGCCTCGCCTACGACTATGTCGTCGAGCGGCTGTTCCCCAATCCGAACCCGACGGCCGGCGAGCGGCTGCTGCTGATGGCGGTCGGCGGCTACGGCCGGGGCGAGATGGCACTCCATTCGGACGTCGACCTCGCGTTCGTGACGCCCTGGAAGCCGACCGCCTGGGGCGAGCAGGTGGTCGAGGCGGCGCTCTACCTGCTCTGGGACCTCGGGCTGAAGGTGGGCCATTCGGTGCGGTCGGTGGACGAGCTGATCGCGGTCGCCATCGCCGACCAGACGGTGCGCACCGCGATCCTCGAGGCGCGCTACGTATGGGGCGAAACCGCGTTGTTCGACGAGGTCCAGGCCCGCTTCCGCCGCGACGTGCTTGCCGGAAGCGCCCGCGCCTATATCGCCCAGAAGCTGGAGGAAAGGAGCGAGCGTCATCGTCGGATGGGCGATAGCCGCTACGTGGTCGAGCCCAATGTGAAGGAGGGCAAAGGCGGCCTTCGCGACCTCCACACCCTGTTCTGGATCGGCAAATACATCTACCAGCTCGAAAGCGTCGCGGACCTGGTCGAGGCCGGGCTTTTCACTCGGGCCGAGCTCAGGCAGTTCGAGCGCGCCGAGCGCTTCCTCTGGGCGGTGAGGTGCCACCTCCACATCGTCGCCGGGCGCGCCGAGGAGCGCCTGACCTTCGACTATCAGCGCGAGATCGCGACCCGGATGAACTATGCCGACCGGCCGGGGAAGTCGCCGGTCGAGCGCTTCATGCGCCACTATTTCCTCCACGCCAAAACCGTCGGCGACCTGACCGGCGTGTTCCTCGCCCATCTCGACGACAAGTTCGCGGCGAAGGGCCGGCGCTTCGGCCTGCCGACGATCCGCCGCCGCCCGCGCAAGCTCGAAGGCTTCGTCCTCGACCGGGGCCGCCTCGCTCTGCCCTCGGACGATTTCTTCCGGCAGGACCCGGTCCGCCTGATCCGCCTGTTCGCTCTCGCCGACCTCTACGGCCTGGAAATCCATCCGCTGGCGATGCGGGCGGCGGCGCGGGACGCCAAGCTGGTCGACGCCGAAGTGCGCGCCGACCCGGCGGCGAACGCGCTGTTCCTCTCCGTTCTCACCTCGCCGCGCGATCCGGAGACGGTGCTGAGGTGGCTGAACGAGGCCGGCGTGTTCGGCCGCTTCGTGCCCGATTTCGGCCGCGTCGTCGCGCAGATGCAGTTCGACATGTATCACCATTATACGGTCGACGAGCATTCGATCCGGGCGATCGGGCTGGTCGCGCGGATCGAGCGCGGCGAGCTGCACGACGACCATCCGCTCGCCACCGCCATCTTCCGCCACATCTCGTCGCGGCGGGTGCTCTACGTCGCGACCCTGCTCCACGACATCGCCAAGGGCCGGGGCGGCGATCACAGCGTGCTCGGCGCCGAGGTCGCCCGCAGCCTCTGCCCGCGCCTCGGGCTCACCGACGCCGAGACCGAGACGGTGGCCTGGCTGGTGCGCTGGCACCTTCTGATGTCGGCGACCGCGTTCAAGCGCGACCTCTCCGACCCCAAGACCATCCAGGATTTCGTCGAGCGGGTGAAGAGCCTCGAGCGGCTCCGGCTGCTCTTCCTTCTGACCATCGTCGACATCCAGGCGGTCGGTCCGGGCATCTGGAACGGGTGGAAGCGGCAACTGCTCAGAGCGTTGTTCGAAGCGGCCGAGGAGAGCCTGCGCCTCGGCCACAAGGAGAAAGGCCGCAGCGATCGCATCGCCGCCGTCCAGCGGGATCTCGCGGAGCGTCTGGGGTGGGAGGAGAGTCGCTTCGTGCGCCTCGCCTGGCGCCTGCCCGACAGCTATTGGCTGGCGGAGCCGGCCGAGGTGATCGAGGCCAATGCCCTGCTGATGGACGCCGGCGACCGAGCCCCCGCGACCGCACGGCCCCTGTCGACAGCCGTGCAGTCGGAGCGCGGCGCCACGCTGGTCAGCGTGTATGCCAAGGACCAGGCAGGTCTGTTCTTCCGGCTGACGGCGGCGATGAGCCTTGCGGGCGGCAACATCATCGACGCGCGAATCCACACCACCAACGACGGCATGGCGATCGACAATTTCCTCGTCCAGGACGCCGCCGGCCAGCCCTTCGCCGAACGGCACCGCTTGAAGCGGCTCGAGCAGACGGTGCTCGCCGCGCTGGCGGGCGAGGAACCGGCGATGGAACGGCTCGAGGCGAAGGCGCTGCCGCTGCCGCGCGCCGAGGCCTTCACCATCCATCCGGCGGTGTTCATCGATAACCACGCCTCGAGCCGCTACACGGTGGTCGAGGTCAACGCCCGCGACCGCGCGGCTTTGCTGTCCGGGCTCGCCCGCGCCCTCTATGAGGCGCGTACCGCGGTTCATTCGGCCCATGTCGCGACCTACGGCGAACGGGCGGTGGACGTCTTCTACCTCACCGATGTCGTCACCGATCGGAGGATCGAGAGCCCGGCGCGATTGAAGGCGCTCCACGCCCGCCTGCTGCGGGCCGCGGGCGACGAGGCCTCCGCCGCCCGCCAGGCGGCATAGGGGGCACAGCCAACGGCTGTCCCCCTCGCGCTTCTTAGAACCGGATTCGGCCGGTGATTCCGTAGGTCCTCGGCTCCGCGAGGAAGGCCGAGAAGATCTGGCGGCCGCCCGGGAATTGCGGATCGACGAACGGCGCCGACGTCGCGCCCGCCTGGAAGGGCGAGTTGAACGCGACCTGAGTATAATCCTGGTTGAACAGGTTCTGCGCCCACAGCTCGACCGCCCAGCGCTCCTGCGGCCCGCGCAGGCCGAGGCGGGCGTTGACCACCGCATAGGCGTCCTGCCGCTTCTGCGGGAACAGGTCGGAGCCTGTATTGTAGTCGCTGGTCAGGCGGGCATCGACGTAGAACAGCCCGTGAAGCCCGCTGTCGCCGATCCGCGGGGTCCAGGTCACCGAAGTGGTGCCGACCAGCCCCGGGGCGTTGGACAGGTGCTTGCCCGGAAGCACGCGCAGCGCCGGATCGAGCGGCACGCCCTTGCTGTTGCCGACCAGGTTCGAGCGATACTTGGTGTTGGCGTAGGTGAAGCCCGCGGTGATATCGAGGTTGCGGGTCGGGCGGAACGCCGTCTCCAGTTCGACGCCCTGCGAGCGCACGCCCCAGGTCACGTCGCCGGCCGGGCAGGCGCCGGTGGTGGCGCTGAGGTCGCGGTCGGCGCCGGCGAGGCTCGACTTGCAGCCGTTGATCGTCTGCACGAGGAAGACCGTGCCGTTGAACGTGTTCAGCTGGAAGTTGCGGAAATCCTGCCGGAAGATGGCGAGGTTGGCGGTGACGACGCCGTGCGAATATTTGGCGCCGACCTCGTAGGCGTTGTTGATCTCCGGATCGAACTGGAGGTTGCCGACCAGCGCCTGGGCGCCGCCCGGGGTCGCCGCGAACGGCAGCAGCGGCGACTTGAGCGCCGAACGATCGAGGTTGAAGCCGCCCGCTTTGTAGCCGCGCGAGTAGCTCGCATAGACCATCAAATCCTCGACCGGCTTCCAGCTCAGCACGCCGGTGCCGGTCAGCTTATGCTCGCTGCGCCGGTCGACGATGGTGACTCCGTTCAGCTCCGAGGTGGCGTTGCCCTGGCAGGTGAGGGCCAGGAGGCCGCCGGCCACGGCGGCGAGCGCCGGGTTGGTCAGGAACGGATCGAGCGCCGCCTGCTGGGCCGGGCAGGCGGTGTTGTCCTGGCCGAAGGTCGCGTGGAAGCGCTTGCGCTCGTTGGTGTAGCGCAGGCCCGCGGTGAAGGCGACGGTGTCCGTGATGTGGAAGATGTTGTGCGTGAAGAAGGCGTAGTTGCGGCTGTTCTGGTAATAACGGTCGATCGTGCTGCCCTTGTCGTTGACCGCGTCGAGCCGGTCGAAGCCGGCGAAGATGATCGGTGACGCCGCGCCGAACAGCGCCGGACGGGCCGCGAGGCAGCCCGGCGAGGTCGGCGAATAGAGCGCCGCCAGGCCGCCGCCCGAGACGATCCGGCAGGTCGCGAACCGGCCATATTGGGTGCCGAAGCGGAGGTTGTCGGTGAGGTTCAGATTCTCGTCCGCATAGTAACCGCCGATCAGCCAGTCGAGGTGGTTGTTGAAGGTGGTGCCCTGCAGCCTCAGCTCCTGGCTCAGGGTCCGGAAATGGCGGAAGAAGCCGTTGTTGACCGGGCTGCGATAGAGGATGTCGACGGCGCTGTAATCGATGTCGCCCGGCTGGCCGGAACGATAATCGCGCCATGCGGAGATCGAGGTGAGAGTGGTGTTCGCGCCGAGCTTCCAGTCGACTTGGAGCGAGACGCCGCCGTCGGTCGTGTGACCGTGATAGGTGCGGCCCGGGCTGATGTAGATGTTGCGGCTGTACGGATCGTGCAAAGCCGCCAGCGGCTCGCCTAGGTCGCGCAGCACGTTGATGATGTTGTTGCCGTCCGGGTTGACGACGCCGCCGACGAGGATCGGATTGACCGGATCGTTGAGGCCGTCGATTCGCGAGTTGACGCTGCGATCGAGATAGACGGCGCCGCAGCAGCTCTCGTTGCGCTTGGTATAGTCGCCGATCAGGCGGACCTTGATCTGGTCGCTCGGCTCGTAGAGCAACTGGCCGCGCACGAAGAAGCGGTCGCGATCGTTGACGCGGCTCTCGACGCCGACCGGGTTGACGACGTGGTAGAAGCCGTCGCGCTTCTGGTAGACGCTGTCGATGCGGAAGCCGAGGCCGCTCTTGCCGATCGGTCCGGAGAGGCCGCCCGACAGGCGCCACATGTTGTAATTGCCGTAAGTCGCCTCGGCGAAGCCTTCGAACTCGTTGAGGTTCGGCTTCTTCGAGATGATGTTGAGCAGGCCGGCCGACGCGTTGCGGCCGAACAGGGTGCCCTGCGGGCCGCGCAGCACCTCGACGCGCTCGATCTCGCCGAGCTCGTTCAGACCGACGCCGGTGCGGCTGCGATAGACCCCGTCGATGAACACCGCGACCGAGCTTTCGAGACCGGGATTGTCGCCGACCGTGCCGATGCCCCGGATGCGCGCGGATCCGTTCGCCTCGGTGCCCGTCGAGGAGACCAGCAGCGACGGAGCGAGCTGGTTCAGCTGGCGGATGTCGGTCGCGCCCGAATTCTGCATGGACTCCGCCGAGACGGCCGAGACGGCGATCGGCACGTCCTCCAGTATCTGGGCGCGACCCTGGGCCGTGATGACGATGTCGTTGGAATTGGCGTCGTCGGTGGGAGTGACGTCCTTCTTCGTATTGACCTCGGCCGATTGCTCGAGCGGACCGGTCTGCCCCGTCGGGGTCGTGTTGTTCTGCGCGAAAGCGGGCGTTGCCATGAGCGCGAGCGCGCCGGCGGACGTCAACCAGATGGTCTTCATGATAACCCCCTCCTCAAATCTTATTTTGAGGCGAAGGCTAGTGAAAAGGGCGGAAGGGTACCAGCGGAAAAATCGCAGTTTCCCGCCGGTTCCGGCCCCTTATGGCAAATGCGCAACAATTCGGTTGCGAAACGAAACCTGCCGTATCGCCGCCCCTACGGAAAGCTGGATTCCGGGCCGGGCCCGCGCCTATTTGGGCGCCAGCACCATCAGCATCTGGCGGCCTTCCATGCGCGGATGCTGCTCGATCTTGGCGATTTCGGCGACATTCTCCTGCACGCGCTGGAGCAGCTGCATGCCCAGCTGGCCGTGGGCGAGCTCGCGGCCGCGGAAGCGCAGCGTGACCTTTACCTTGTCGCCCTCGCCGATGAAGTCGTGCACCTTCTTCATCTTCACGTCGTAATCGTGATCGTCGATGTTCGGACGCATCTTGATCTCCTTGATCTCCTGCGTCTTCTGCGACTTGCGGGCGAGAT
>JAXDPL010000188.1:0-2549 GCA_034668385.1 Sphingomonadales bacterium
CATATCAGCGAAGAACAGGAAAGATTCCTTCACGACTCCGAATGACTCGCCGTTCAAGACATTCCAACGGACAACAACCGGGCGATCCGAGGTCGGGGCCCGCCTCGATGTCGATACCGCCTAGATCTGCAATTGGCTGCCGAGCTCGACCACCCGGTTCGTAGGCAGCTTGAAGAATTCCATCGCGCTTTCCGAGCTCTTCAGCATCCACGCGAACAGCCGCTCGCGCCACAGCGCCATGCCCGGCGCCTTGCGGCAGGCGATCAGCTTCTGGCGGCCGAGGAAGAAGCTGGTGCTCATCATGTCGAACGGAGCGCCGCAGGTCCGGATTCCGGCGAGGTCGCGCGGGATGTCCGGCTCCTCCATGAAGCCGTAGTGGAGGATGGCTCGGTAGAAGCCGTGGCCGGCCGGGTCGATCTCGACCCGCTTCGCGTCCGGGACGTGCGGCACTTCCTCGACCTTCACGTTGAGGATGATCACCCGCTCGTGGAGCACCTGGTTGTGCTTGAGGTTGTGGAGCAAGGCCGCGGGCACCCGGTCGGGGGAGGTGGACAGGAACACCGAGGTGCCGCGGACCCGGTGCGCGGAGTTCGCCGCCGATTTGATGAACACCGCCAGCGGAAGCACCGATTCCTCGAGCCGGCGCCGCATCAGCAGCCGGCCTTTCGCCCAGGTGGTGAGGATGGTGAAGCTCGCCGCCGCGACGAGCAATGGAAACCAGCCGCCGTCGGGAATCTTGGTGATGTTCGAAGCGAAGAAGGCGCCGTCCACCAGCAGGAACAGTCCGATGGCCGCCGCCGCCAGGTAGCGGTTCCAGCGCCAGACCTGGAAGAGCAGGACCGCGAGCATCAGGGTGGTGATCAGCATCGTTCCCGTCACCGCGATTCCGTAGGCGGAAGCGAGCTTGCCCGATTCCCGGAAGCCGAGGACGAGCAGGACCACCATCAGCAGCAATCCCCAGTTCACGGCCGGAATGTAGATCTGGCCGGCCGCCTTCTCGCTGGTATGCTCGGTGCGAAGCCGCGGCAGGAAGCCGAGCTGGACCGCCTGGTGGGTCACCGAGAAGGCGCCGGAGATGACCGCCTGGCTGGCGATGATCGTCGCGGCGGTGGCGATCGCGACGAGCGGCAGGCGCGCCCATAAGGGCGCCATCAGGAAGAAGGGATTGGCCGCGGCCTTGGGATCGCCGAGCATCAGCGCGCCCTGGCCGAGATAGTTGAGCATCAGGCAGGGATAGACGAGCGCGAGCCACGACAGGCCGATCGCCTTGCGGCCGAAATGGCCCATGTCGGCGTAGAGCGTCTCGGCGCCGGTGACGGCGAGGAACACCGAGCCCAGCGCCAGGAAGGCGAGCTTCGGATCGGCGAGGAAGAAACGGAGGGCCCATTGCGGACCCAAAGCGGCGGCCACTCCCGGCCGCTCGGCGATATTGGCGAGGCCGAGCGCGGCGAGCGTCGCCAGGTAGACGAGGATCACGGGACCGAAGATGCTGCCGACACGGGCCGTCCCCCGCGCCTGCACCATGAACAAGGCGATCAGGATGCCGACAGCAATCGGCAGGACGAGCGGTTGCAGCCCGGCCTGCACCACGGTCAGGCCCTCGACGGCCGAGAGGACCGAGATGGCCGGGGTGATCATCGCATCGCCGTAGAAGAGGCAGGTCGCGAGCACTCCGAGCAGGACCAGGGCCGGCGCCCATTTGCGTTGGCCGAGGCTGCGCGAGATCAGGGAGAGCAAAGCGAAGGAGCCGCCTTCGCCCTTGTTGTCGGCGCGCATCGCGACGGCGACATATTTGACCGTCACGATGAGCATCAGCGACCAGAAGATCAGGCTGAGCACGCCGAGGATATGGAGCCGGTCGACGGCGAGCGGATGCGGCCCGAGGAAGCTTTCCTTCATCGTGTAGACGGGCGAGGTGCCGATGTCGCCGTAGACGACGCCGATCGCCCCGAGCATCAGCTTGGGCACGCTCTCGCGCGGCCCGTGGTGGGCGGGGGCTTCAAGCGCGGCGGGATCGGCGGCAGCGGCGATCGACATGGCCCGCCTGTGCGGCGCCGCCCCGTAAAGATTCCATGGGGTTTTCGTATGGCTGCCGTAAGGAAACCGAGGGTAATCGGCCCATCCGCCCTCGACGCGGGCGCTCGCGAGGCGCACTTTGGGCGCGTGACGCAAGCCCTTCCCCTCCCCGCCGCGGCACCTTCACGAGCCGGCCCGCTCGGCTATGCCGAAGCTCTGCTTCTGGTGGCGGCGTCGACCCTGCTTGGCAGCGTCGTCGCCCCGCGCTGGGGCAATTCGCCGGTGGACCTCATCTACCTTCCGGCCGTGCTCGCCGCCGCCTTGCTCGCCGGGCGCGGGCCCGCGCTCGTTGCCGCAATCGCCTCCGCGCTCGCCTACAATTACTTCTTCACCGCCCCCTATCACACGCTCCGGATCCACAGCCCGGCCGATATCGTGACCGTCGCCATCCTGTTCCTGGCGGCGCTCGTCACCTCGCACCTCGCCGCCTCGATCCGGCAGCAGGCCCGGCTCGCCCGGGCCCACGCCGCCCG
>JAXDPL010000189.1:0-7714 GCA_034668385.1 Sphingomonadales bacterium
CGCCCCAGATGTCCTGGGTGCCCCTGATCTTCTGCGGCCCCTTGCTCATCGCCGCGCCTTGGCATTTTTTACCCGCGCTGCAAACCGCCGCCTTCGCCCTGCGCCGCGACCCAGGCTTCGCGCTCGGCCTCGGCGTCCGAGTTCATGAGGATGCGCTCGCCGATATGGCCGATCGCCCAGCTGAGCTCGTGATCGACCCAGATCTTGATGCCGGCGTCGCGCAGCTCGGAGAAGAAGGACGCGTCCTCGCCCATCCGCGCGTTGGTGCCGGGGTAGAGCTTGCGGTCGAACGGCGCCCAGTTCGCCCAGCCGACGCCCTTTTCGACATGCGCCTTGACCGCGTGGAAGATGGTCATGTCGATCAGGCAGAAGCCGAGGCCGAGCACCGCCACTTCCTCGACGACGCGCTGCTTCGCTTTCTCGGCGGTGGTCCAGAGCTGCTCGAGCTCGCCTTTCTCGTTGTAGCGGGTCGCGGTCGGGCCGGTCGGCTCGGCGCGGCGGGGATAGTTGCAGCCGACGACGGGAAGGCCGTGCTTGAGCAGCCGGAGCAGGCCGTCGGGCGGGAAGATGTGGTCGGCGTCGAGCCACAGCAGGTAGCGCGCCTCCCAGGCCATCGCCCGCTTGAGCAGGCCGGTGCGATTGGCGGGCAGGTTCGACGAGGTGGCCGAGAAGATTTCGATCTCGAACTTGATCGGCCCCGCCGGCGAGCCGACCGGGATGCTGAGCGTCCTGACCAGCATCCGCGCCAGGCTGATGGTGAATTCCCCCTTGGTGTCGCCGTGGCGGGGAATGCAGATCGCGATCCTCATGCCGCCCTTCCAGCCTCAAAGCCGAGCCGAATCAAGGGCGTCTGGACTCTCCCCGGCCGATTGCGCCATGGCGCTCGCCGTCCCGCTTCGGAGTCTCCCATGCGTTCCTCCCTCATCGCCCTGCTGTTCCTGACCGCCGCGCCGGCCGCGGCCCAGCCGCTCGTCCCCGACAATTTCACCCGCGCCACGCCCGCGCCGAAGATCGATACGATACCGCCGGCCCGCGACGTCGCCTTTCCCGGCACGATCCAGCTGCGGGTCGACGCGACCGACCTCCAGCGCCGGATCTTCCGGGTCCACGAGACGGTGCCGGTGCCGCGGTCCGGCGATTTCGTCCTCCTCTACCCCAAATGGCTGCCCGGCAACCATGGCCCCTCGGGCCAGATCGGCAAGGTCGCCGGCCTCCTCGTCACCGCGGCCGGCAAGCGGCTGACCTGGGTGCGCGACACCCTGGACGTCTACGCCTTCCACATCGACGTCCCGGCGGGCGTCAGGGCGATCGACGTCGACTTCCAATACGTCTCGCCAACGGAGGGGAATCAGGGCCGGACGGTGATGACCCCGGAGCTCGCCAGCATCCAGTGGATCGCCAACTCGCTCTACCCGGCCGGCTATTACGTCCGCGGCATCCCGATCCAGGCGACGGTGAAAATCCCGCAAGGTTGGCAGATCGCCACGGCGCTGAGGCCGGCCAGCGGCGGCGGAACCTCGACGATCACCTACAAGACGGTGCCCTACGACGTTCTGGTCGATTCGCCCGCGCTCGCCGGCGCTTACTTCCGCAAGTGGGAGCTGAGCCCGGACGTCACCTTGAACGTCGCCGCCGACACGCCGGCCGAGCTCGCCGCGACCGACCAGCAGATCGCGCTGCACAGGAACCTGGTCGACCAGGCGCTGAAGGCGTTCGGCGCCCAGCATTACGATCATTACGACTTCTTGCTGTCGATCTCGAACAATCTCGGCGGAATCGGCCTCGAGCATCACCGGAGCTCCGAGGACGGGGTGATGACCGGCTATTTCACCGAATGGCAGGCGTCACAGCGCGACCGCAACCTGCTGCCGCACGAATATACCCACAGCTGGAACGGCAAGTATCGCCGCGGCAAGGACCTCTGGACCCCCGACTACCGAACGCCGATGCAGGACAGCCTGCTCTGGGTCTACGAAGGCCAGACCCAGTTCTGGGGGTATGTGCTCGACGCCCGCTCGGGGATGATGACCAAGCAGGAGACCCTGGATGCGATCGCCGCCACCGCCGCGACCTACGACCAGGCGACTCCGGGCCGGAGCTGGCGGCCGCTGATCGACACCACCAATGACCCGATCATCGCCCAGCGCTCGCCCCAGCCGTGGCGCGGCTGGCAGCGCTCCGAGGATTATTATTCGGAAGGCATGCTGGTCTGGATCGACGTCGACCGGATCCTTCGCGAGCAATCGGGCGGCCGCAAGTCGATCGACGATTTCGCCCGCGCCTTCTTCGGGGTCAACGACCGCGATTATGGCGAGCTCACCTACACGATCGACGACGTGGCTCGGACCCTGAACCAGGTCCAGCCCTACGACTGGGCCGGCTACCTCCGCCGCCGTCTCGACGCTTACACCGAGCGGGCGCCGCTCGAGGGCATCACGCAGGGCGGCTACCGGCTGATCTACACCGACACTCCGACCTCCTGGTTCATGTCTGGCGAGAAGAAATCGAAGGCGGTCGACCTCTCTTACTCGGGCGGCTTCACCGTCAGCACCAAGGACGGCAAGGTGACCAGCGTGATCTGGGATAGCCCGGCCTTCGACGCCGGCCTCACGGTCGGGTCGCAGATCCTCGCGGTCAACGGCCGAACCTTCACCGGCGACCTGCTCAAGTCCGCGATCCGCGCCGCCGGGGCGAAGGGTCGCGACCCGCTCCACCTCCTCGTCCAGAGCGGCGACACCTACCGCACGCTCGATCTCGACTGGCACGGAGGCTTGCGCTACCCGCGCTTGGAGCCGACCCAGGGGGGCAAGGGCACGCTGGACGCCCTGCTCGCCCCGCGCTGACCGGGAGATGAGAGCATGCGCCTGAAGACCCTTCTCCTCGCCGCCGCTCTGGCCTTGCCGGGCATCGCGACCGCCGCGCCGACCGCCCAGTCGAACACCGCCGCCGCCCTCGCCCGGATCCGCGCGCTCAACCCGCGGATCAACGCGGTCATCGCCACCGATCCGACGGCGATGGACCAGGCGCGGGCGCTCGACCGGTCGCGGGCGCGCGGGGCCCTGTTCGGGATGCCGATCCTGATCAAGGACAATATCGAGAGCGTCGGGCCGCTGCCGACCACGGCCGGCAGCCTCGCGCTCGTCGACAACGTCACCAACCGCGACGCGCCTCTGGTCGCCCGGCTGCGCGGCGCCGGCGCGGTGATCGTCGGCAAGACCAACCTCTCCGAATGGGCGAACATCCGTTCGAGCAATTCGATCTCGGGCTGGAGCGCCGTCGGCGGCCAGACCCGCAACCCCTACGCGCTCGACCGCGACCCTTGCGGCTCGTCGAGCGGCAGCGGCGCGGCGGTGGCGGCGGGGATGGTTCCGGCGGCGATCGGCACCGAGACCGACGGCTCGATCACCTGCCCGGCCTCGATCAACGGAATCGTCGGCTTCAAGCCGACCGTCGGGATGGTCAGCCGAAGCCGGATCGTTCCGATCAGCCACAGCCAGGACACGGCCGGGCCGATGACGCTCACCGTGCGCGACGCGGCCCTGGTGCTGAGCGCGATCGCCGGCTCCGACCCCGCCGACCCGGCGACCGCCGACGCCGACCGGCACAAGGTCGATTTCGCCAACAGCCTCTCGGCCAATTCGCTGCGCGGCACCCGTATCGGCGTGATGCGCTTCGCCAGCGGCTTCGGCACCAACGAGCTGCTCGAGCAGGCCCTTCAGGTGCTTCGCGCCCAGGGAGCGATCCTGGTCGACATCAAGGAGTTCAAGGGCCGGCAGGAGATCGGCCAGAACGAACAGATCGTGCTCTACACCGAATTGAAAGCCGACATGGCGGCCTATCTCGCCACCACCCCGCCGGCGGTGAGGAGCCGCACCCTCGCCGACCTCATCGCCTTCAACCGCGCCCACGCCTCGACCGAGCTCGCTTTGTTCGACCAGGGCACGTTCGAGGATGCCGAGAAGACCAAGGGCCTCGAGGACCCCGCCTACGTCAAGGCGCGCGAGAGCTCCTACCGGCTCGCCGGCCCGGAGGGGATCGACCGGCTGATGCGCGAGAACAATGTCGTCGCTCTGGTCGGGCCGACCATGCCGCCCTCGTGGAAGATCGACGCGGTCAACGGCGACCAGATCGCCGGCGGCGGCGCCGGCGGCCTCGCCGCCGTGGCGGGCTACCCCCACCTCACCGTGCCGATGGGCCTGGTCAAGGGGTTGCCGGTGGGCTTGAGCTTCATCGGCACCAAGTGGGACGACGCGCGCATCCTCTCTTTGGGCTACGCCTACGAGCAGGCCTCCCACCGCCGCGCCGCGCCCAAATTCTACAATACGATCGAGGAAAGCCCGGAGATCGCGCCGCTCCTCCGGCGGCAGGGCCGCTAGGGGTCGTAAGGAGAACGCTCATCCTGAGTAGCCGGTGAGCTTGTCGAACCGGCGTATCGAAGGACCGTCCTTCGATACGGGTCTTCCCCCGGATCAAGTCCGGGGTCAGCCCCTACTCAGGATGAGCGGGTAATGTCTTGCCTTTCCGAGGCTCCTTCTTCGCCGCCCCTCTCAGCCCGGCTCCCTGCGCCAGCCTGGCCCAGCGCTGCATGGCCTCGGGGTCGTCGTAGACGTCGAGCGGCGCGCGGCGGTAGTTCATCGTGTCGACCCGGCCGTCCTTGAAGGTGACGGAGAAGCGCTCGCAGCCCTCAGCATCCCACACCGAATCGGAGTGCGAATCGGATTTGAACCAGATTTCGGCTCCGTCGAGGATCGCGAACACGATACCGTCGAGGTAGAGCGTCGCGCCGCCCATCATCTTGCGCATCGTTACTCGGCCTATCGGCTCCAAAGCCTCCTGCACCCATTCGTAGAGGCCCTCGTCGAAGCTCATGCCGCGCTCAGCCTCAGCCCGATTATGCAGCCGATCAGAGCGACGAGGAGCAGCAGCCGCACCGAGGTCGCCGGCTCGCCGAAGAACCACAGGCCGACGATCACCGTGCCCGCCGCGCCGATGCCGCCCCAGATGGCGTAGGCGGTGCCCATCGGGATGGTCCGGCTGGCGATCTCGAGCAGGCCCATCGACACCGTCACCGAGGCGAGGAAGCCCAGAGTCCACGGCCCGTTCCTGAACCCGTCGACGAAGCGCAGGCAGGTGGTGAAGCCGACCTCGAACAGGCCGCCGACGATGAGCAGGAGCCACGCCATGCAAAAGGGGTTAGCGCCGCCGCCCGCGCCGCGCTAGCGTGGCGGCCATGGCGGAGCGGGAAAGAAAGGCGATCGGCAACAAGGTGGCGCCGACGCGCTTCATCCTGTTCATCGTCGCCGGCGCGGTGGCGACGGCGGCGCTGGCGCTTTCGGGCAAGGTCGATCCGCGGCAGGCGCTGATGCTCGGCTTCGACGCCGGCGCGCTGGTCTTCCTCATCTCGTGCCTGACCCTGCTGGTCCCGACCGACCCCGACTCGATGCGGGCCCATTCCGAGGCGAACGACGCCAACCGGACCCTGCTGCTCGCCATCACCGGCGCGGTGATGGCGGCGATCCTGGTCGCGGTGGCGAGCGAGGTGGTCGGCGGCAGCCCGGAGCCGTTCCAGAAGATCCTGGTCATCGCGACCCTGATCCTCGCCTGGCTGTTCGCCAATAGCGTCTACGCCCTCCATTACGCGCATCTCTGCTACCTGCCCGAGGAGAAGGCGCGGCGGGGCGGCGAGCCCGGCCTCGAATTCCCCGGGACGACGACGCCCGATTATTCCGATTTCGCTTACTTCGCCTTCACGCTGGGAATGACCTTCCAGACCTCCGACGTGTCGATCACCAGCCGCCGAATCCGGGCCGCGGTGACCGTCCACTGCTTCGCCGCCTTCGTCTTCAACCTCGGCGTGCTCGCCTTCACCATCAACGTGCTCGGCAGCGGCTAGAGACCCTCGGCGTGCACCTCCGCCGCCGGCACGGCACGGGCGGCGATCCAGCAGGCGGCGACGATCATCGCGGCTCCGGCGAGGGTGAACGGCCGCACCGGCTCGGCGAACACGCTCCAGCCGAACAAGGCGGCCCAGACGAAGCCGGTATATTCGACCGGCGCGAGATGCTGCGCCTCGGCCGCGCATAGGCCCAGGCGAGCAGCATCAGCGAGCCGAAGGCGAGCAGCGCGGCGCTGATCACCGCCGGGAAGTACGCCGTCCCCGGCCACTCGGCGAGCCACGGCGCGGCGAGAAGGAAGCAGCCGCTCATGATCGCGCTCATGAAGAAAGCGACCTCGATCGGCCCGGCGAGCTGGGCCTGGCGGCGCATCAGCACGATGTTGCCGGCATAGAGGCAGGCCGAGAGCAGGATGGCGATCGAGCCCCGGAACGCCTCGGGCCCGAGATGGGCGTCGACCTGCCCCGCCAGGATGGCGATCACGCCCGCGAAGCCGAGCAGCGAGGCGAGGATCGCCCGGAGCTGGATCTTCTCCTCGAGAAACAAGGCCGCAAGGTACAGCGCGATCAACGGTGCGATAAAGGCAAGCGCGATCGCCTGCGCCATCGGCACCCGCGCCAGCCCCCAGAAGAAGAGCACGGCCATCACGCTGGAAAGGGTGCCGCGCAGCAGGTGCACTCGAAACGTGGCGGCCGGCGGCCAGGCGCTTCGCCGGCCGAAGAAGACGGCGCCGCCAAGAATCGCTCCCGCCATCGTGCGCCACAGCAAGGAATTGTAGGGGCCGATGGCGAGCGACAGGCCCTTCATCAGCGCGTCCATGGCGGAGAAGAGGGCGATTCCGAGCGCCGCCACCGCGAACGGAATTGCCACCCCCTGTTGCCGCCGACCCGCCATGCCGCTCCCGTAGCGGCGGCCGGCATGGTTCGTAAGGCCTATTGGAGGCGCATCACCCCGCCGCTCATCTCGACCGAGGAGAGGCGGTTGAGATAGGCCTGGCCGAGCAGGCAGATCTCGTTGCCCTGGAGGATGGCGCCGGGCACGTGCTCGACCCTCTTGCCGTCGACCGAGATGCTGTCGAGGACGACTTCCTTGCCGTTGACGATCCCGCCGGCGCCCTTGGCGATGGGCTGGAACTCGGCGCCGGAGAAAGTGAGGCCGATGCGGCGCGCGTCGTCGACCGGAAGCGCCACCATGCTGGCGCCGGTATCGACGATGCAGTGGACCAGTTCGCCGTTGATCTCCGCGTCGACGTAGAAATGCCCCTGGGGGCTGCGCTCGATCAGGGTCGGTTGGGAAGCGCCCGCTGCCTGGGCGACCGGCGCGTGACGGCCAGTCGGCCAGAGGAAACCGAGACCGGCGCCGAGCGCTACGACGAAGAGGAGAGGCTTGAGCATGCGCCGGACATATCCGGCGACGGTGAAAATAGGCCTAAGGCCGCGCCGCGGCGAGGGTCGAGCGATATTGCGGCCAGGCGTCGGCGATCACCCGCAGCGACGAGCGGAAGAACATGTAGGCGATGGCGAGCGCGACGAGCGCGTCGGGCCAGGACGAACCGGTCGCCATGACCAGCCCCGCCGCGGCCAGCACGCCGAGGTTGGCGATCACGTCGTTGCGGGCGCAGGCGAAGGTGCTGGCGAGGTTCACGTCGTGGGCTCGGAACGGCCAGAGCAGGCCGAGGCAGGAAAGGTTGGCGACCAGGGCCATGCCGCCGAACAGCAGCATCGCGCTGGTCACCGGGGTTCCGCCCCAGATCATCTTGGCGGCGATCTCGCCGAGCACGCCGACGCCCATCAGCAGGATGAAGCCGCCCTTGATCAGGG
>JAXDPL010000190.1:0-15479 GCA_034668385.1 Sphingomonadales bacterium
CAATGGCGTCCGATGACGTCGACGCCCGGTCTAGAAACAGCTTCACCGCCTTGTCGGCGCTGAATGGAGCGTGGCGCTTGACCTGGAGCTCGCTGAAATCACTCATGCAATCGAATTCGGCCATGACGTCGAAGCCGGGCGTCTCCTCGATCGAAAACCCGACGGGCGATACGTCTCCGTCTCCCGGGGGGGGACAGAGATTCCGCAGCTCGGCTTCGACGTCGCCGAAACGATTCATTCCCGAGATTTGGAGGGAGGAATAGCCCGCCTGCGCCAGCGCATTGCGGACGGCGATCCGCCCGCGATCCTCGAAGACCACATATTCGTCCCGGACGCGGTAGAAATCGATTCCCGCCTGACGAAGCCGGATGTCGACCGGCGCGAAAATGTAATTGGCGAGGAACGCCCAGGCATCATCGGCGGTCGGCAGGCCGGCGAAGCGCCCATAAGCCCGGCCGACCATGTCGACGTCCTGCATGTCCGCAGAAGCGTCGAGCAGCACTTCACGGAGCTTGCTCCAAGATGATCGAGCCCAGGCGCCCTGGACGTCGAGAACGATCATTTCGTGGCCCCTGAAAAGGAAGGAGACCGGCATCGTCCTCGCCTCGAACAGTTGACCGATGCCGTCTTCGGGAAGCGAGAAGATTCCGGCGTTGGCGCGGACCGGCCGGTAGCTGAAACCCAGCACCCGATCCCGTGGCAGGTGCCTCACGATCTTTCGGGCGATGCGTATCGCGGCGGCGTAGACAATGATTCGAAGCTCAAGCGGCAGCGTCGCGGCGACCAGCGGGGAGGATGAGTCGCGACTGAGCGGAACTCCGTCAACGCCGCTCGGATTGCCGCCGGTGCGGCGGATCCGGTCGATCAGCGGAGCCGGCCGGGCGAGGCGGCTCGCGGCATCCTGATAATGGACGGCATCCGGGACCCAGTCGTCGAACTGATCGGCGGCCACGACGGCGCGCAGGGCCGACTCGATTTCGTGGTCGGTGAGGAGTTCGGGATACGGCATCGGCCACTACTCCGTGAATGAGCGTCTCCAGTCGAATCGAGTCAGGCTCTCCGCGAAGAGGCCTATCGCGAAGCCGGCGGCGAGCCGCAGAAACGAGTCTTGCCAGCCCGCCACCAACACCCCGCCAAAGCCGTCGAGCGGAACGAGTGCGGCGACGGCACCCATGCCCGCAAAGGAGAAGCAGAGCATGCCGGCGACATAAGCGGGGCGAAACGCTCGGCGCCGATACCAGGCGCTGAGCGAAGCCCCGGCGAAGCAGGCCGCGGCCATCAGGATCGCGGTGCGCAGGCCGCCGCCGCTCCGGTGCATGCCCGTCACTGCGGTGGCAGCCATCGGCAGGAAGGTCTCCACGTTCCCGCGGGGAGTGAGCGAATAAAGGCCGAACAGCACATCGAGACGAAGGTCGGGCTCCAGCCCGTCGAGCGAATCGCGCAACGCGACACCCCAGAATTCCTGTGCTCCTCCGTTGTCGGCGGCGGTCTGGCCGGCCACGGTGACCGGCATTCTTGGAATCCCGACCTGAACGATCGTGCCCCTGCGGGCCTGCTCACGGCTGATGCGCAGGATCTCGGCCGCGATGTCGTCGATCTGGCGGTCGGCCACCAACGCCGACGAGCTGACGCAAACGAACAGGAAGCCGGAAATCCCGGTCAGTCGGAACACGTCGTCCGGGGCAAGAGGGTCCCATGAGACGGTTCCGACCGGTCTGCCGACCAGGCCCTGCAGATAGCGGTCGAGCAAAGGAGCGGAAGGCGAGGCGCGGCTGGGAAATGCGCGACGCAAGCCATCGGCGCGCTTCGCGAGCATTAATAGCCATGTCGAAGTCTTTGAATCGGCGCTGCAGCTGTGCGGCACCACGACCGCGCGATTGGCCTTGAGCCGGCCTTCCGGACTGGCGAGCAAGTCTTGCCTGGTCCAGGACGCGGAATTCCGCCCGAGCGAGGCGACCAGCCCGCCCTGCGCGTCAGGGACCAGCCCGGGCGCCGACAGCGTCGCGAGCGCTGGAACGAAGGCAACGGCTCCGCCAGCCGCGACTATCAGAAGCGCGGCTGCAAGCAGAAATCTCCAGGACCGTTGCATTCTTGTCCCCCCCAGGCAAGAAGTTCGATCGGCGAACGGCGACCTACCTACCCGAGTGAGCGGCCCCCGAAAAGTGGTCTCCGTCGCCGACGTGGAACGCCTATTTACCGGGAGAGCGAGAGTGGCGAGGATGCGATTTTTAACAGTCGCCGCGGGCGTGACGATCCTTCCGCTTGGAATCGGGGCCACGCTCGCGGCGGGCACCGCGCCCGTCTATCCTCCCTTCGGGCTCGATCTCACCGCTCCGGACAAGAGCGTGAAGCCGGGCGACGACTTCTTCGAATATGCCAACGGCGCCTATCTCGCGCGCACGGTGATTCCCGCCGATCGTCCCAACGCGTCGCGCCGGATCGAGATGACCGACCGGATGGAGGCCCAGCTCCACGCGCTGATGGAGGATTCGGCCAAAACCGGGGACGGCGACGACAAGCGCGCCAAGGTAGGCGCCTTCTACGCCGCCTTCATGGACGAGGCCCAGGCCGAGCGGCTCGGCGCGGCGCCGCTCCAGCCCGAGCTCGCGGCGATCCGGGCGGCCGGCGACCGCGCGGCGCTGGCGAGGCTGATGGGGGAGGGGCAGGGCGGCCTCTATCCCGAATTGTTCGGGATCGCCATCGACGCCGATCTGAAGCGGCCGGACCGCTACGCTCTCTACGTCCACCAATCGGGCCTCGGCCTGCCCGACCGCGATTATTATCTGAAGCCCGAGCTGGCGGCGAAGAAGGACGCCTATCGGGCCTATGCGGCGAAGCTGCTGGCGCTCGCCGGCTGGCCCGATCCGGAGAAGGGCGCCGAGGCCGCCATCGCCTTCGAGACCCGGGTCGCCGAGGCGAGCTGGACCAAGGTGCAGCAGCGCGACGTTCCCGCGCTCTACAATCCGATGAGTCCGGCCGAGCTGGCCGCCTTCGCGCCCGGCTTCGACTGGCCGGCCTATCTCGCCGCCGCCGGGGTCGCCGCGAAGCCGAGCCTGATCGTCGGCGAGAAGAGCGCCTTCCCCAAGCTCGCCGCCCTCTACGCCGCGACTCCGCTCGACGACCTCAAGGCGTGGATGGCGTTCCGGGTCGCCGACGCCGCCGCGCCGTACCTCTCCAAGGCCTTCGTCGATGCCCATTTCGAGATGCACGGGCGGACCCTCACCGGCCAGTCCCAGATCCGGCCGCGCTGGAAGCGGGCGATCATCGCGGTCGGCGGCGGCGATTGCGGCGCAGATCCGGCGAGCTGCTTCGGGACGATCAACTGGGCGGTCGGCGACCTCTACGCCGCCCGTTATTTCCCGCCCGAGACCAAGGCCAAGGTCACCGCCCTGGTCGACAATCTCAAGGCCGCCTTCCGCGCCCGGCTCGAGCGGCTCGACTGGATGGGGCCCGAGACGAAGCGCGAGGCGCTGAAGAAGCTCGACACCTACACGATCAAGGTCGGCTATCCCGATGTGCCGCAGCGCGATTATTCCGGCCTCGCCATCCGCCGTGACGACCTTCTCGGCAACGTCCGCCGCGCCGCCGCCGCCGAATGGACGTTCCTCGTCCGCCGCTCGGACGGCGCGGTCGACCGCGGCGAGTGGCTGATGACCCCGCAGACCAACGACGCCTATAACGGCTCGCTTCGCGACATCGTCTTCCCGGCCGGGATCCTCCAGGCGCCGATCTTCGACGCGGCCGCCGATCCGGCGATCAATTACGGCGGAATCGGCGGGGTGATCGGCCACGAGATGACCCACGGCTTCGACGACCAGGGACGGACGATCGACGCCGCGGGGGCGCTTCGCGACTGGTGGACTCCGGCCGACGCCGCCGCGTTCAACGCGCGCGCCGCCAGGCTCGGCGCCCAATATGCGACCTACGAGCCGGTGCCGGGCCTCCACATCAATCCCGGCCTCACCATGGGCGAGAATATCGCCGATCTGGGCGGCCTGTCGATCGCCCTCGACGCCTATCACCGCTCGCTGGGCGGCAAGCCGGCGCCGGTGATCGGCGGGCTGACCGGCGACCAAAGGGTGTTCCTCGGCTGGGCGCAGGCCTGGGCGGGCAAGGCCCAGCCGGATTCGATCCGCCAGCAGACGATCGGCGACCCGCACAGCTTCCGCAAATACCGGGTCAACGGGGTCGTGAGGAACATCGACGCCTGGTATTCGGCCTTCGCGGTGAAGCCGGGCGAGGCGCTCTATCTGGCCCCTGCCGACCGCGCCCGCATCTGGTGAGCGGGGCCCTGGTGCCGGGTGTCGGACTCGAACCGACGACCTACCGCTTACAAGGCGGTTGCTCTACCAGCTGAGCTAACCCGGCTGCTCGCGCCGACATCCTCCATCTTCGCGCCGAGGTCCAGCCCCGCGCCCCGTTGACGGAGCGCGCCGGGGCGGGCGAGATAGGTCGCGCGAGGCGAATCCGGGGGATGCGGATGGGTCGGTCGAAGCTCTGGCGGGGAATTGCGGCGGCGGGCGCGGCGCTGGCGGCGACGGCGCTCGCGGCCCAGGCCTGGCAGCCCCCGCAGCACAAGCCCGGCTGGCCCGCGATGGTGTCGGGCAGCGACTCCGCGGATGCCCAGGCGAGCCTCGACCTCGGGCCCGACCTCGAGCGCGGCCGTTCGCCGGCCGCCGAGCTTGCCGAGCAGCGCCGGCTCGATGCGGCGCTCGCCGCCCTGGCGCCGCAGCGGCCCGGAATCGTCGACGCCTATGTCGTCTCGATCGCGCTCGACAGCGACCCCGTGTTCGGCCGCGAGGCCCGGGAGGCTGGGCGTGTGCTCGCCCGCCGCTACGACGCCGAAGGACGGACGATCGTCCTGGCCGGGAGCATCGGCCGCGGGCCGAGCGACCTGGCGATGGGCAATCTCCATTCGCTCGCTCTCGCTCTGGCGCGCATCGCCGAGCTGGCCGATGCGCGCGAGGACGTGCTGGTCCTCTATCTGACCAGCCACGGGGCCCCGATCGGGATCGCCTATCATGACGGCGACGAAGGCTTCGGCGTTCTGACCCCGGCGCGGTTCGCTTCGATCCTGGGCGGGCTCGGCCTCAGGAACCGCCTGCTGATCCTCTCGGCCTGCTATTCGGGCGTGTTCGTGCCGGCCTTGTGGAGCGACACCACTGCCCTCTTCACCGCCGCCTCGGCGGGGCGAAGCTCGTTCGGCTGCGCGGCCGACAACGACTGGACCTATTTCGGCGACGCGATGATCAACCACGCGCTGAGGAAGCCCCGGCCGCTCGCCGACGCTTCCGCCGAGGCGCTGCGGCTGATCGACCAGTGGGAGAGCGCCCGCCATTACGACGCCTCCTTCCCGCAGGTCAGCATCGGCACGCGAGTCGCCGCCTGGCTCGCGCCGCTCGAGGCGCGGATGCCGAAAACGGCGACGGCGCCGGTCGGACGGCCGGCGGCCGGCCCCTAGAGCACGCCGAACGTCCAGCCTTCGCTGCGCGCGAGCTCGGGGGTCAGGCCTTCGGGGGCGAGGGCGGCCGGCTCGGCGGCCAGGAGCGCGCGCATCCCGGCCGCGGTGACAAGGGCGTCGGTCTGGTGGTCGTCCGGCTCGAACCGAAGCCGGGCCGGACGGCTGCCGAGCCCCCTCAAAGCCTGGTTGAGCTGCGCGAGTGACCTCAGCTTGGTCCCGCTGAGGCCGGCGCGGCGAAGATAGATACGGGTGTAGATCTCGACCACGGCGCTGCCCTGCTCCGGAAGCGGATCCATCGGCCAGATCGCCACCTTCCCGTCCAGCCGGTGGAGCAGCCGCATGCCCGAGAAGCTCGCCTTGGCCACCTGTGCCGCGCCGATCGCGTCGTAGGCGCTCGCCGTCTTGCGGCCGCCCTGGGCGTTCAAGCGCGCGTCGCATTGCCGGAAGTGCATGAAGCGCGCCTTCACGCCGTCGGCGATGCCGAAGTAGAAATGGCGGCGGTGCGATTCTTCGAGGAAGCTGGCGGCGCCCAGATCCTCGTCCCGGCAATGGCGCTCGACATAGGCCCAGAAATCGCGCGCCGACGAGGGAACTCCCGGCTCGCCGGGCAGATATTCGCCCCGTTCGACGATCGGCGGCACGAAGCTGAAATCGAATCCGTAGAGCGTCGGGGCCTGGGGTGCCGTCTCCAGCAGCCATTCCAGAACCTCGGTCCGCGACCAGACATGGCCGGGGCGGATCAGCTTCGGGGCGGAGTCGCCCGTCTCCGCCATGGCGACGGCGATGCCCTTATGGCGTTTGCCCTTGGCGCCCGACCAGTCGATCGCGGCGAAGCGGGTGAAGCGCGTCACACCAGAGGCGGCTGGTCGTCGCGGGGCGGGGGCGGGGGCTTGGGCGCCTTCGGCCGCGACGGCGGGGCGGGCGGAGCGTTGGCCTCGGTCCAGCGCTCGAGCAGTTTGTGCGCGTTCGGGCGACCGCCGAGTCCGAAGGCGAGGGCGCAGGCGATTGCGGCCGAGCCGATGATCGCGCTGAACGCGATGACGACGATCTCGTTGGCGAGGCCCATGAACCTGAGGCCCATCGCGACGGCCAAAGCGATGATCGACCAGCGAAGGATCGCCGGAAGCCAGCCTTCGCTGCCGGCGCCGCTGACCAGGCCGGCGACGATCCGGGCAATGGCGACTCCGCCGAGGATGATCACCGCGCCGAACAGGACGTGGCTGCCGAGCTCCAGGATCTGCGCCAGCATCGCGGCGATGATCGGCGACTGGAGCAGCTCCGCCGCCTTGATCGCGACGAACACCAATATGGCGAGCATCACCGCCGTGCCGACCGTCCGCGATGCCGCATTGCCTTCGGCCGGAAGACCCAGCGCGCCCACCGTCCGGTCGAAGCCGAGCGAGGGGAGAAGCTGCTCGAGGAAGGTCTTGGCGATCTTGCCGGCCATGTAGCCGATGGCGAGCAGGATCGCGGCTCCGACGATCCGCGGCAGGGTGACGAGGATCGTCGACAGCATCTCGCGCGCCGGGCCGGAGATGACCTCGATGTGGAGCACGTCGAAGGCCATGATCGTCACCGGGATCATGATCAGGAAGAAGGCGATCGAGCCGACCGATCGGCTGATCGAGGGCCGGCCGGCGCCGACGCTCGGCGGGGCGCCCGCCGGAGTCGCCGGGCTCGCCGTGCCGCTCTCGACGAGGCCGGTGCGGCGCAGCCATCCGTCGGCATTGGCGGCGAGCAGGGCGCCCTCGACGATCCGCTTGACGATCCGCGCCACGATCAGCCCGACGAAGAAGAGCAGGCCGGCCCCGACGATGTTGGGAATGAAGGCGAAGGCGGTGGTGGTGAGGTCGCGGACAGGGCTCAGCACGCCGGCGAGGCCCAAAGGCTGCACCGCCATCAGGATGCCGAGCAGAAGGATCAGCCAGAAGACGATGTCGCCGATCAGGCTGCCCAGAGTCTTGCCGGGCTCCGCCTCGTAATGCTTCCTCAGCGCGGGGACGCGGTCGACGACCTTGGCGATCGCCCATTTCGCGGCGCGCGCCAGGATCCAGGCGACGACCAGGATGAGCAAGGCGAAGGCGACTCGCGGCAGCCAGACCATGAACTGGTCGCGCCAGTAGATGGAGTCGTTCCGGTACATGCGCCTCTCCCCTTGCTGATGCGATCGGGTCGCTGCGGTGACAATCGCCTAGCCGTCGCGCGGTTCCTTGCGCAGGCTGTCCCAATATTCGAGCCGCTCCCTGACCCGTTTCTCGAAGCCGCGGTCGGTCGGTTCGTAGAAGGTCTGCGGCGCCATCTCCTCCGGCCAGTAATCGTCGCCCGAGAAGCCTTCCTCGGCATCGTGATCGTATTGGTAGCCCTTGCCGTAGCCGATGGTCTTCATGAGCTTCGTGGGCGCGTTGAGGATGTTCTTCGGCGGCATCAGCGAGCCCGTCTCCTTCGCCGAGCGCCACGCCGCCTTCTGCGCCTTGTAGGCGGCGTTCGATTTGGGCGCGGTGGCGAGGTAGAGGCAGGCCTGGACGATGGCGAGTTCGCCCTCCGGCGAGCCGAGGAAATCGTAGGTGTCCTTGGCGGCGATGCACTGGACCAGCGCATTGGGATCGGCGAGTCCGATATCCTCGACCGCCGCCCGGGTCAGCCGGCGAAGCAAATAGAGCGGCTCCTCGCCGGCGGTCAGCATCCGCGCGAGATAGTAGAGCGCCGCCTGCGGGTCCGAGCCGCGGATCGATTTGTGGAGCGCCGAGATGAGGTTGTAATGCCCCTCCCGGTCCTTGTCGTAGACCGCGACCCGGCGGTGGAGGAGGGCGGAGAGGCCGGCGGCGTCGAGCGGCGCCTCGAGCTCCACCGAGAACAGGGTCTCGGCCTGGTTGAGCAGGAAACGGCCGTCGCCGTCGGCGGTGGCGATCAGCGCCTCGCGCGCCTCGGCGGTGAGCGGGAGAGGGCGGCCGGTCACAGCCTCGGCCCGGTCGAGTAGCTGCGCCAGTGCGTCGCGGTCGAGCCGGTTGAGGATCAGGACCTGCGCCCGCGAAAGCAGAGCCGCGTTCAGTTCGAACGACGGGTTCTCGGTCGTCGCCCCGACCAGCACAACCGTGCCGTCCTCGACATAGGGCAGGAAGCCGTCCTGCTGGGCGCGGTTGAAGCGGTGGATCTCGTCCACGAACAGCAGGGTCTGCCTGCCGGCGCGGGCGAACTCGCGGGCCTCGGCGAACACCTTCTTCAAGTCGGCGACGCCCGAGAAGACCGCCGAGATGGCGACGAAGCGCATTCCGACCGCGTCGGCGAGCAGCCGGGCGATGGTCGTCTTGCCGGTGCCGGGCGGTCCCCACAGGATCATCGAGGCGAGCTTGCCCGCCGCGACCATCCGCCCGATCGCGCCTTCCGGCCCGGTCAGATGGTCCTGCCCGACCACCTCGTCGAGCGCGGCGGGCCGAAGCCGGTCGGCGAGCGGCGCATTCTCCGCGGGCGCGGCCGGCGGGGGAGGCGGGGGATCGCTGGCGAAGAGGTCGGCCACGGCGCGGTGAATAGCGCAAGCCGCCCCGAATGGCACGGGGATGTCGCGGCCGACCAAATCGGTGACAGCTACGGATTTCGCGGCAAAACCGGTAAAACCGGTGCCAGCTACCGATTCCCAAGGACGATCTCGCGCCGGAGCCGCAAAAATCGGCACCTGTCACCGATTTTTGAGCGTCACCGGCTGCGGCACCGTTCGAAATCGGTAGCTGGCACCGATTTTGACCGATTTTGGTGACGATCCCCCTTCGTGCGTCTCCACTTGACGGCGATGCACTTAAGATATATCTAAGACATAATGAGACAGGACGGAGGTCTATCATGAGGATGCGTTGCGGCCCCGCGGGGATGGAGTTCGGCCGGTTCGGACCGGGCGTGTTCGGGATGCGGTTCGGGCCGCGCGGCTTCGGCTTCGGCGGCCCGCACGGGCCCGACTGGGCGGACGAGTTCGGCTTCGGCGGCGGGGGCGGCGGCCGCCGCGGGCGGCGCGGGCGGATGTTCGAGGCGGGCGAGCTTCGCCTCGTCCTCTTGAAGCTGATCGCCGACCAGCCGCGCCATGGCTACGACCTCATCCGTGCGATCGAAGAGCTGACCCACGGCAGCTACGCGCCGAGCCCTGGCGTGATCTACCCGACCCTCACCATGCTTCAGGACATGGGGCTGATCGAGGAGGCGGCGGTCGAAGGCGCGCGCAAGCCGTTCGCGATCACCGCCGAGGGCCAGGCGCACCTCGCCGAGCGGGCCGAGGAAGTGGAGGCCCTGATCGAGCGCCTCACCGGCGTCGGCGAAGGCAAGCGCCGCGCCGGCGGACGGCCGATCCAGCGCGCGGTCGGCAATTTGCTCTCCGCCCTCTGGCACCGGGTCACCGCCGAGGACATGGGCGAGGAACGTCTCCACGAGATCGCCGGCATCCTCGACGAGGCGGCCCAGAAGATCGAGCGGCTGAAGGGTTCGGAGGGCTGACTTGCCGTCGCCCCAGGAGGGACCCATCAAAGTAGTAGTTTGATGGGAACCCGAAGGCTGGGGCCCATGCGGATTCGGCATGTATGCCAGCCCGGCGCTGGCATGACGAAGGGGCCGTCAGACCTTCGCCCGGAACGGCGTGAAGTCGGTGTCGCGGTCGTAGACGTCGACTCCTTCGCGGCGCTTCAGGAAGCCGACGACGGCGTAGGTCACGGGGGTGAGCAGTGCCTCCCAGCCGACCTTAAGCGCCCATTGGGTCAGCAGCACGACGAGTACCTTGTCCGTGTCCCAATCCCCCAGGAAAGCGAGCGGATAGAAGATGAGGCTGTCGACCGCCTGGCCGACGACGGTCGAGCCGATCGTCCGGGTCCAGAGATGTTTCCCCTCGCTCAGCACCTTCATCCGGGCGAGCACGTAGGAATTGGCGAACTCGCCCGCCCAGAAGGCGGCGATCGAGGCGAAGACGATGCGCGGCACCCGGCCGAACACCGCTTCGTACGCCGCCTGGTCGTGCCAGCTCGAGTCGGGGGGCAGGGCCACGACGACCTTCGACATCAACGCCATGAACAGCATCGCCGCGAAGCCGGCCCAGATGCAGCGGCGGGCGCGGGCGTAGCCGTAGACTTCGGTCAGCACGTCGCCGATCACGTAGGAGATCGGGAAGAAGAGGATTCCCGCGCCGAACGGCCAGGGGCCGATCCAGGGCAGGGTGACGGTTGCGAGCTTGCCGGCGCCGATCACGTTGGACAGCAGGAGGATGGTGACGAAGGCCGCCATCACGAAGTCGAAATAGCGCAGATGCGCGCCCGCGAGCGCCCTCGCCTCCGTCTTTGCCGCAGCCCCGCTCATGAGCCTCCCGCTAGCCCGGATCGAGGGCGGGGAAAAGCCGGGAGCCTTTCCTTCGGCGCCGCGTTTCACTCCTCGGTCCCGGCGTCACTGCGCCCGGGATCCTGTGTCATGACTGTTCCCGGGGGAGTGCCCACGTGCTTGCCGTCGCCGTCACCTTCGTTTGCGTGACCATGGTCCTCAGCGTCATTCTCGAGCAATTGAGCGAGCGCGAACGCGACCGCCGTCGCGAAAAGCAACGCAGCTAGCCTTCCGGCCGAAGCCTTGACGGGCGACCGCGCACGGGCGAACCCGGCGCCATGGCGGAAGACCAAAGCGAGCGGCTGTTCGCCGGCGTCGAGCTGGGCGGGACCAAGTGCGTCTGCCTGCTCGCCTCCGGTCCGGACGACGTCCGCGCGCGAACCACCGTCCCGACGACGACCCCGCAAGAGACGCTCGCTGCCCTTCGAGAGCGGCTCGAGGCATGGGCGCCAGGCTTCGGAGCGCTCGGCATCGCCAGCTTCGGGCCGCTCGACCTCTCTCCGGACTCGCCCGGCTGGGGCCGCGTCGGCGCGACGCCCAAGCCCGGCTGGCAGGGCGCGGACATCGCCGGAACGCTCGGCGCCGGGCTCGGCATGCCCGTCGCCTTCGACACCGACGTCAACGGCGCCGCCTTGGCCGAGATGGAATGGGGCTCCGGCCGCGGCCTCGCCGACTTCGGCTACGTCACCCTCGGCACCGGGGTCGGGGTCGGCCTGATCGTCGGCGGCCGGCCGACCCGCGGCTTCGGCCATTGCGAGCTCGGCCACCTGCGCGTGCCGCGCCTCGCCGGCGACGACTGGCCCGGTGCCTGTCCGTTTCACGGCGATTGCGTCGAGGGCCTCGCCTCCGGCGATGCGATCGCCCGCCGCGCCGGCGTCTCCCCTCTTGCCATGGCCGACGATCACCCGATCTGGGACGGCGTCGTCCATGCCCTCGCGATGCTCTGTCACGCCTTGGTCTGCGCTGCCGCCCCGCGCCGAATCGCGATCGGTGGGGGCGTTGCCTCCGCGCGACAATTCCTGCTGCCTCGGATCGAGGCGAAGCTGATCGAGAGCCTCGCCGGCTACGTCGCCCTTCCCGCCGGCGGGCCCTATCTGGTCGCTCCGGAGCTCGGCGATCTCGCCGGCCCGCTCGGCGCCATCGCGCTGGCTAGAGCCGCATCACGCCCGGCCGGGGCTCGCGAGTCCCCATCGTCTCGGCGCTGAGCGGCGCGCCCGCGGCGAGCAGCGCCTGGCGGCGGCCCTTCGGGTCGGTCGCGATCTGCGCCTGCTCGAACGGGAAGGTGAAGGCGAAACACGGATGAGCGAGCGCCCGCGCCACGAAGGCGGCGGTGCGCGGCCATCGCTCAGGATCGGGCTTCACGCCGACATAGGCGCCGTTGCGGAAGAAGGTGGCGATCGAGATGTCGGCGAGGCCGATCCCGTTTCCGAACAGGAAGCCGCTCGCCGGGACCTGGCCCTCGAGATAGTCGAGCTCGCGCGGCAGGTCCTCGCCCAGGATCGCTTCGACGCGGGCCTCATCCCCCTTCTCGCCGAACACGGCCGGCCGGACGAACTTCTGGTAAAACAGGCCCCAGATGAACACGTCGCCGAGGCGCGTGTCGGCATATTCCTCGAGCCAGCGCGCGCGGGCGCGGTCGCTCGGGCTCTGCGGCAGAAGCGGCGGCTCCGGCCAGGCCTCGTCGAGATAGGCGCAGATCACCGACGAATCGCACAGCGCCGTGTCGCCGTCGATCAGCACCGGGATCCGCCTCAGCGGGCTCAGCCGCTCGAATTCCGAATTGCCGAAAAAGGGGGTGATCGGGTCGATCTCGTAGGCGCCGGCCAAGCCCTTGAGCCACAGGCAGGCGAGGACCTTGCGGACATAGGGGCTGACATAGGAGCCGACGATCTTCACCGCCTCGTTAAAGGCCGATCCCCCGCTCCGCACAAGCGGGCTTGATCGGCGCCCGCTTCCCGTCCACTCGCCCCACGCCAGAGGGAGAAACAAGGGCAATGTGGCTACTCGACAAGATGCTTCGCGGCTACGTGAAGCGCGGCGAGCTCACCGTCGTCGACCATAAGGGGCAGAGCTACCGTTACGGCGCGCCCGATCCGGAATTCGGTCCGGCGACGGTTCGCCTCGCCGACTCGCGGGTGGTGCGCGACATCGCCCGCGATCCGGCCGTCGGCGCCGCCGAAGCCTATCGCGACGGGCGCCTGATCGTCGAGAGCGGCGACCTTCTCGACCTCATCAACATCATCCGCGGCAGCCACAAATGGGAGGACAGCGTCGGAACCAACAAGTTCCTGAAGAAGGGCGGCAAGCTCAGGAATCTGTTCAGCCAGTTCAACTGGAGCGAGCGCTCCAAGCGCAACGTCGCCCACCATTACGATCTCGGCAACGCCTTCTACCGGCTCTTCCTCGACGCCGACCTCCAGTACAGCTGCGGCTATTTCACCGATTTTTCGCATTCGATCGAGCGCGCGCAGCTCGACAAGAAGACCCATCTCGCTTCCAAGCTGCGCCTCGCGCCGGGCCTGAAGGTGCTCGACATCGGCTGCGGCTGGGGCGGGCTCGCCCTCTACCTCGCCCAGGTCGCCGAGGTGGAGGTGCTCGGGATCACCCTCGCCGAGGAGCAGCTGGCGCTCGCCCGGCAGCGCGCCCAAGAGCTTGGCCTTTCGGACCGGGTGAAGTTCGAGCTGATGGACTATCGCGAGCTCGAAGGGCGGTTCGACAGGATCGTGTCCGTGGGTATGTTCGAACATGTCGGCCAACCGCATTTCCGGACCTATTTCAGGAAGATCCGGTCGCTGCTCGCCGACGACGGGATCGCGATCGTCCACCACATGGCGCGGCTCGGCGGACCGGGCACGACGGACCGGTTCATGCTGAAATACATCTTTCCGGGCGGCTACCTCCCCGCCCTCTCCGAGACCGTCGCGGCCAGCGAGCACGAGAAACTGATCATGGCCGATTGCGAGACCTGGCGGCTCCACTACGTCCACACCATCGCCCAATGGTACGACCGCTACCGCGCCCACCGCGACGCCATCGTCGGCATGTACGACGAAGGCTTCTACCGCCTGTTCCAATTCTACCTGGCGGCCTCGCTGACCATGTTCCGCGATGCGCCGATGGGCGTCTACCAGACCCAGTTCCTGAAACGCCGCGAGGCGACTCCGATCACTCGCGACTATATGTTCGAGGAGGAGAAGCGGCTCCGCGCCAAAGCGGACGCGCTCGGCCTAGAGCCGGCGCGGCCGGCATGAGCGCGCTCGGCAGCTGCCACTGCGGGGCCGTCCGGATCGAGGTGCCGCACCCGCCTTCATGGGTGGCCGCATGCAATTGCTCGCTCTGCACCAAGCTCGCCTGGCTCGTCGCTTATTATCCCGACGATTCGGTGCGCGTGGAGGGCGAGACGACCGCCTATGTCTGGGGCGACCGGATGATCGGAATCCACCATTGTCCGGTCTGCGGCTGCGGCACGCACTGGAAGACGCTCGGCGAGGATTTCGGCCGGATGGGCGTCAACGCGCGCCTCCTCGACGGCTTCGATCCCGCCGGGGTCGAGGTCCGCTTCATGGACAATGCCGACCGTTAGGTCGGGTCGCTGAAGCGCGGGGCGGGGGCGGGCTGGAGGAGGCCGCCGGGGTCGATGAAGGTGGCGCGGGCGCGGTTGTGGGGGTGGGCGGGCGCCTCGGCGAGCGACAGGACCGGGGCCACGCAGGCGTCGGTGCCTTCGAGCAGCGCGCACCATTGGTCGCGCGGCCGCGAGGCGAACACCGCCTCGAGCTCCGCCCTCAGACCCTCGTCGTGCTGGCCCGACGCAAGGGCGAGCCTGTCCTTGAGCACCGCGAAGAATTGCGGCTCGAGGGCGCCGACCGCCAGCCATTTGCCGTCGGCGCAGCGGTAGACGTCGTAATAGGGACGGCCGGTGTCGAGCAGGTTGACGCCGCGTTCGTCCCGCCACATCCCCGCCGCCCTCAGCGACCAGGTCAGCGCCGAGAGGATCGCCGCGCCGTCGACCATCGCGCAATCGACCACCTTGCCGCGGCCGGTCGCCCGCGCGGAGAGGAGGGCGGCGACGATGCCGAAGGCGAGCAGCATTCCCCCGCCCCCGAAATCGCCGACCGCGTTGACCGGCGGCACCGGCGGCCCGCCGGCGCGGCCGTAGGTGTGGAGCGCACCGGCCAGCGCGATATAGTCGATGTCGTGGCCGGCCCGCTGCGCCAGCGGCCCTTCCTGGCCCCAGCCGGTCATGCGGCCGTAGACGAGGCGCGGATTGGCGGCGCAGAGCGGCTCCGGCCCGAGGCCCAGCCGCTCCATGACGCCGGGGCGGAAGCCCTCGATGAAGGCATCGGCATCGGCGGCGAGGGCGCGGACGCGCTCGGCTCCCGCTTGCGTGGTCAGGTCGAGGCGCAGCGTCTCGGCGCGGCCGCGGGCCAGGATGTCGAACTCGGGAGGGATGACCGGCGGCCGGTCGTCGCGCTCAATGCGGATCACCTCGGCGCCGTGGTCTGCGAGCATCATCGCCGCGAAGGGCGCGGGGCCGATGCCCGCCATCTCCACTACCCGCACGCCTTCGAGAACCCCGCCCATGCGCCTTGGTATCGTTCCGAGGAGCCGGGCGCCAGCGGCGGCGTCAGGCCGCTATGTCGTAGGGCTGGATTTCCCCGGTGAGGTACAAGCTGCG
>JAXDPL010000191.1:0-14759 GCA_034668385.1 Sphingomonadales bacterium
CGAACCCTTCCGGATTGTCGCCGGTCGACTTGTCGCCGCTGTTGCCGGCCGACATGACGACGATGATCCCCGCCGCCGCGGCGCGCGCGACCGCCTGGTTGACGCCGAAGCTCGGATCGTCCCCGCCAAGCGAGATGTTGATCACCCTGGCGCCGGCGGCACGGGCGAGATCGATCGCTCGGGCGATATCGGCGCTGCTGTGCTTGCAACCGTTGTCACCGTCGCAGTCGTTCGGATTCGAGGTGTTGAACGAGACGATCGTCGAGTTGAACGCCACCCCCATCATGCCCGAGCCGTTGCGGGCGGCGGCGGCCACGGCCGCGGTGGCCGTGCCGTGGCCCTCCGTGTCGGTGACGCCGCGATTGGACGCGACGTCCTGGCTCGCCGGATCGATCTTGCCTGCGAACTCGTCGAGGTTGGGATTCACGCCGGTGTCGATGAGGGCGATCTTGATGCCCTGCCCGGTGGCGCCGGCATTGTAGGCCGTGATCGCGCTGTGGAAGTTGGCGCCGTTCGAGCGCCGGTATTCGGCGTCGTCGTAATTCGTTCCCGGCGGAGGCGGCGGGGGAGGCGGAGGCGGCGGCGGCGGGACCGGAACGGGCGGCGGGGGCGGCGCGGGAGTGATCGGAGTCACCCCTCCGCCGCCGCCGGTGGCGCCGCCGCCGCATCCGCTCAAGGCCAGCGCCAAGACGCAGGCGGAGAGGACCAGCCTCACTTTGCACGAACTGCCGTTCATCGACCCTCTCCGGGCTAAGCGTTTGTCAGTTTTAGGATTTTTCGCTCCTCCCTTACCTCCGACAAGCTTTCATTTTGCTGAAGACGATGGCTTGCGCTACGGGCAACCATGCTACCGGCTCCACTCCGGCACGTCGACGCCTGGATTTTCGACCTCGACAACAGCCTCTACCCCGCCTCGGCGAATTTGTTCGAACTGATCGATGTTCGCATGGGCCAGTTCATCCAGCAACTCGTCGGCTGCGATCCGGTGGAAGCGCGGCGGGTGCAGAAGGGCTATTTTCGCGACCACGGGACGACGCTTGCCGGACTGATGAAGACCCACGGCACCGATCCGCGTGAGTTCCTCGATTTCGTCCACGACATCGATCTCGCCCGAATCGCCGCCGATCCCAGGCTGGTGGCGGCCCTGGACCGGCTGCCGGGCCGCAAGTTCGTCTTCACGAACGGAGACGAAGCTTACGCGAATCGGGTGCTGGAAAGGCTCGGCCTCGCCAACGCCTTTGACGGCCTTCACGACATCCACGCCATGAACTATGTGCCCAAGCCGCACCCCGACGCCTATCAGGCGCTGTGCGAGCGGTGGGCGATCGATCCGGCCCGAGCGGCCATGGTCGAGGACATGGCGCGCAACCTCCATCCCGCCAAGCAGCTCGGAATGGTGACGGTTTGGATCGACAACGGCTCCGAGCAGGCCAGCCACGAGGCCGATCCGGCCTTTATCGACTATCGCATCGCCGATATCGGCGAATGGCTGACCGAGATCACCGGGGGCGAGACATGATCGAGACTCTGAAGCACAGGATCGACGAAGCCTGGGAACGGCGGGACTGGATCGGAGCGGGCGACACCGAGGTCGCCGAAGCCGTCTCCTACGCGCTCGAACTGCTCGACGGCGGCGAAGCGCGGGTCGCCGAGCCTGGCGAGGACGGCTGGACCGTCAACCAGTGGCTGAAGAAGGCGGTTCTGCTCTCCTTCCGGCTGGCGCCGATGGAAACGATTTCCGGCGGACCGGGCGGAGCGCCCTGGTGGGACAAGGTGCCCTCCAAGTTCGCCGGCTGGGGCGCGGCCCAGTTCACCGCCGCCGGCTTCCGCGCCGTCCCCGGCGCGATCGTCCGGCGCGGCGCCTTCATCGGCAGGGGCGCGGTGCTCATGCCCAGCTTCGTCAATATCGGCGCTTATGTCGGCGAGGGGACGATGGTCGACACTTGGGCGACCGTCGGCAGCTGCGCCCAGATCGGACGCAACGTGCACATTTCCGGCGGGGCCGGCATCGGCGGCGTGCTCGAGCCGCTCCAGGCCGGGCCGGTCATCGTCGAGGACGATTGCTTCATCGGCGCCCGTTCGGAAGTCGCCGAAGGAGTCGTCGTAGAGCGCGGCTCGGTGCTGTCGATGGGCGTCTTTCTCGGCGCCTCGACCAGGATCGTCGACCGCGCCACCGGCGAGACCTTCATGGGCCGCGTCCCGGCTTATTCCGTGGTTGTTCCCGGCGCGCTGCCGGGCAAGGACGGAGGTCCGGGCCTCGCCTGCGCGGTGATCGTGAAGCGCGTCGACGCCCGCACGCGCTCCAAGACCAGCATCAACGAACTGCTCCGCGACTAGCGACGGCGGAAGGCCTGCTTGAGCAGCGCACCGGCCTCCGCCCCCTGCCAGTCGAGCTGCCCGGTCACCCGCCACTGCTCGCGACCCTCGGCGTCGAACAGGATGGTGGTGGGCAGCACCTCGACTCCGAGGTCGGTCATCAGCTGCATCTTGGGATCGCGATAGGCTTCGAGCGTCGTGAATCGGTCCTTGGCGAAGAAGGCGTCGACCTTTTCGGGTCCCCCTATGTCCTGGCTCACCGCCAGCACCTGGAGCTTGCCGCCCTCGGCCGCGGCAAGCCTGTCGAGCGTCGGCATTTCCTGCACGCACGGCGCGCACCAGGTCGCCCACAGATTGACCAGCAAGGGCTTGCCCTCGAGCTCCGCCAGATTCGTGTTCTGCCCGTCCGGATCGAGGAACTCGGTCGTCGGCCCCGGCTTGCCGGCATGGCTGCGGTCCACCTTGCCGGACGGCGTGGGCGCTTCGACGCCCGACCGAGCGTTGCCCGCGGGAGCCTTGTGGCAGCCGGCGAGCGCAATCAGCAGGGCGAGAAAGGCACGGCGCATGGCCGCCCGCTACCGGCGCGGGCGCGGCTCGGCAAGACGCACCCCTTTTTGGACGTGACCGAACGCGCCGCCCTCGGCTATGGCAGCGGCGGCCATGCAGCGCTCGATCTTCCTCGCTCTCGCGCTCGCCGCGCTCGCCGGTTGCGGCAGCCGCGACGATCTGCGCCCCGTCTCGGTGGAGAAGACGCCGCAAAAGCCGGCCATGGCGGCGAAGGCGCCGACCACGACGGAGCTCTTGACCCCTCCCCCCATCGCCCAGCCGCAGCGCCAGGACGACGGCCTCGCGCGCTCCCAGGAGCGCAAGGACGATCGTTTCGACATGCCTCCGACCTGACGTGCCGTTTCGCCCCTGGGAGACGAGATGAAGAGACTTCGCAAGGCGGTGTTCCCCGTCGCCGGCCTCGGCACGCGCTTCCTGCCGGCCACCAAGGCGATGCCCAAGGAGATGCTGACGGTCGTCGACCGGCCGCTCATCCAGTACGCCGTCGAGGAGGCGCTCGAGGCGGGGATCGAGCAGATCATCTTCGTCACCGGCCGCGGCAAGACCGCGCTCGAGGACCATTTCGACGTCGCCTACGAACTGGAAGCGGTGATGCGCGGCCGCGGCAAGGCGCTCGACATCCTCGATTCGACGCGATTGCCGGCGGGCACCATTGCCTCGGTCCGCCAGCAGGAGCCCCTGGGCCTTGGCCATGCCGTCTGGTGCGCCCGCGAGCTGGTCGGCGACGAGCCGTTCGCCGTGCTGCTGCCCGACGACCTGATGGTGGGACGCCCGGGCTGCCTCGCCCAGATGGTCGAGGCCTACGAAAGGGTCGGCGGCAACATCGTCTGCGTCGAGGAGGTACCGCACGACCGCACCGCCAGCTACGGCATCGTTGCCCCCGGCGCCCGCGACGGCCGCCTTACCAAGGTGAAGGGGCTGGTCGAGAAGCCCAATCCGGATGACGCCCCTTCCAACCTCGGAATCGTCGGCCGCTACATTCTCCAGCCCGAGGTGATGGCCATTCTCGACGCCAAGGAACGCGGCGCCGGCGGCGAGATCCAGCTGACCGACGCTATGGCGAAGCTGATTGGCTCCCAGCCCTTCCACGGCGTGACGGTCGACGCCGAGCGCCACGATTGCGGCGACAAGGTCGGCTTCGTGAAGGCCAACCTCGCCTTGGCTCTCAAGCGCGACGACGTGGCGCCGGCGATCCGCGCCTTTCTGGCCACCCTGGGATGAGCTGCACCGCCCTCCTCGTCGGCAACGGCCCGCCCCGGCCGGTCTCGGCGGAGGAAGCGGGCGCCTATGCCGGCCCCGGCTTCGTCTGGATGCATGTCGATGGCGAGCACCGGCCGAGCCTCGGCCTGCTGCTCGGCCAGGACATACCGGACGTCGCCGCCAATGCCCTCGTCGCGACCGAGACCCGGCCGCGCTGCGAGCGGATCGAAGAGGGGGCGATCATCAACCTGCGCGGACCGGCCGCCGAAGGGGTCGACATCTCCGACCGGCTGGTCTCGATCCGAATGTGGGTGCGCGCAGGCAAGGTCAGCTCGCTCACCCGCCGCCCGCTGCTCGCCACCGCGGCGGTGCTCGACGACATGAAGGGCGGGAAGATCCAGGACCCGGGCGATCTCGTCGCCGCCTTCGCCCGCGAGATCAGCCGCGAGCTCGACCCGCAGGTCGCCGCGCTCGGCGACGAACTCGACGATTGCGAAACCGAGCTTCAGGACCGCAACATCTACCATCTGCGCACGATGATCGCCTCGATCCGCTCGCAGGCGATCACCTTCCGCCGCTTCGTCGCTCCGGATCGGGACGCGCTCAACACCCTCTCGCAAATCGATTTCGCCTGGCTCGCCGAGGACGACCGGCTCCACATCCGCGAGGCCGGCGACCGCTTCGCCCGAATGGCCGAGGAGCTCGAGGCGGTGCGCGAGCGCTCGGCGCTTCTCCACGAACAGCTGACCGACCTTCGCGCCGAGGAGATCGACCAGCGCGGCCTCCTCATCTCCGTCGTCGCCTTCATCTTCCTCCCCTTGACCTTCATCACCGGCCTGCTCGGAATGAACGTCGAAGGCATCCCGTTCGCCAAGGAGCCCTGGGCCTTCTGGGGCGTGTGCGCGGTGTGCGTGGCGCTCGGCGCTGCGGTCCTCGCCTGGTTCGCGCGGAGGCACTGGCTGCGGCGATGAGAAAGCCGCTCCCCTGAAGGGGAGGGGAGGCTACCCCCGGAATCTCTCCTTCAAATCCAGCATCGCCAGCGCCGCCTTGGCCGCCTCGCCGCCTTTGTCCTTCTCGTCCGGCCGGGCGCGGGCGAGGGCCTGGGCTTCGTTCTCGACGGTGAGGATGCCGTTGCCGATGGCGAGGCCGTCGAGCGTGAGCGCCATGATACCGCGCGCGCTCTCGCCGGCGACGATCTCGAAATGATAGGTCTCGCCCCGGATCACCACGCCCAGCGCGACGAAGGCGTCGTAGCGCCCGGTCTCGGCCGCCAGCGCGATCGCCGCCGGCACCTCCAGCGCTCCGGGCACCGTCATGGTCTCGTGAGCGTGACCCGCTGCCTCGATCGCGGAGCGCGCGCCCTCGAGCAGCAGATCGTTGAGGTGCTCGTAGAAGCGCGCTTCGACGATCAGCAGCCGGGCCATTTCAGGCCTCGCCGGTCGGGATCGGCCGCTCGGCGACGATCTTGAGGCCGTAGCCTTCGAGCGCGATCGGCGTGTGATGGGTGTTGGTCAGGAGGATCATGTCGTGGATTCCGAGCGCGGAGAGGATCTGGGCGCCGCCGCCATAATCCCTGAGCTGGTCCATGTCCCTGGGCGCCTTGCCGGAGCGGGCGTTGAGAATGTCGGAATAAGGCGCCTGGCGGTCGAGGCAGACGATCACTCCGGCCCCCTCCTCGGCGATCGCCCGCATCGCCCCGGCGAGGAGGCCGCTCCGCGAACTCGCCTCGCCCAGAGCGTCGGCGAACAGGTTGAGCTGGTGCATCCTGACCAGGGTCGGCCGCGACGGATCGAGCTCGCCCTTGACCAGGGCGACCGTCTCCCGCCCCACCGCCTTGTTGAGGAAGGCCTTGGCGGTCCAGGTCCCGCCCCATTCGCTTTCGAAGCTTGTCTCGGCGGTCTGCTCGACGAGATGGTCCTTCTTGAGCCGATAGGCGATGAGGTCGCGGATCGTTCCGATCTTGAGGCCGTGGCGCTGGGCGAAGGCGACGAGGTCGTCCATCCGCGCCATCGTGCCGTCCTCGCGCATGATCTCGCAGATCACGCCCGACGGGTTGAGGCCGGCGAGGCGTGCGACGTCGACCGCCGCCTCGGTATGGCCGGCTCGGATCAGCACTCCGCCCTCCCGCGCCACCAGCGGGAAGACGTGGCCGGGCGTGACGATATGCTCGGGCCCCTTCGAGGCGTCGATCGCCACCGAGACGGTGCGCGCCCGGTCGGCGGCGGAGATGCCGGTGGTCACCCCGTCCTTCGCCTCGATCGAGGTGGTGAAGGCGGTCTCGTGGCGGGTGCCGTTGTGGCGGCTCATCAGCTCGAGCCCGAGCTGGTCGACCCTCTCGCGGGTCAGCGCCAGACAGACGAGGCCGCGGCCGTGGGTCGCCATGAAGTTGATCGCGTCGGGAGTCGCCATCTGGGCCGGGATAACGAGGTCGCCCTCATTCTCCCTCTCCTCGTCGTCGACCAGGATGAACATCCGGCCGTTGCGGGCCTCGTCGATCAGCTCCTCGGGCGAGGAGAGGAAGCCCCGCTCCATCAGCCCCGCGCCTCCAGCATCCGCCCCAGATAGCGGGCGAGCACGTCGATCTCGAGATTGACCCCGCGCCCGGCCGCGAGGTCGCCCAGCGTCGTCTGCTGCGCGGTGTGGGGGATGATGTTGACCTCGAACCGCGCGCCGTCGACCGAGTTCACGGTGAGGGAGACTCCGTCGACGGCGATCGATCCCTTGCCGGCGATGTAGCGCGCCAGCTCGGCCGGAGCCTCGATCGCAAGCCGCTTGGAATCCCCGACAGGCTCGACCGCCGCGACCTTGCCGACGCCGTCGACATGGCCGGTGACGATGTGGCCGCCGAGCTCGTCGCCGAGCCGAAGCGACCGTTCGAGGTTGAGCGGGCGTCCCTCCGCCCACATGTCCTTCGCGGTGCGGCCCACCGTTTCCGCCGAGACGTCGACCGCGAACCAGTCCGGGCCCTTGTCGACCATCGTCAGGCACACGCCGGAGCAGGCGATCGAGGCGCCGAGGTCGACCTTCTCCAGGTCGTATCCGCAGGCGATCCTGAGGCGGAGGTCGCCCCGCGCCTCGACCGCGGCGATACGCCCAACGTCGGTGATGATTCCGGTGAACATGGTCCTTCGATACGGGCCTTCGCCAGGCTCAGTCCCTACTCAGGATGAGCGGTTGAGATGTTGCAGACTCGCTCATCCTGAGTAGCCGGTGAGCTTGTCGAACCGGCGTATCGAAGGACCAGCAGGTCACGTCCTCACGCGCTCGTAGACTTCGAGACGGTCGATTCCAAGCCGCCGCTCGTCGGCGAGCCGCCAGCGGCCGTGGGCGTCGGCGAGGCTGGCGACGCCTATGTAGCCGACCGACGACTTGCCCTCGCCGATCAGGATCGGGGCGCGGTAGATGAGCAGGCGGTCGACGAGGTCGGCGGCAAGGAAGGCGGAAGCGGTGGCCGAGCCGCCCTCGACCAGCAGATCGTTGACGTCGGCGAGGGCGAAGACATCCTCCGGCGCCGAAAGCCGGGTCCAGCCTTCGACCGGTTCCCCTCGGGTGAGCAGGGCGCGGCGCGGCGAGGCTTCCTCGAGACCCGGCAGACGGACGTCGAGCTTCGGCTTGTCCGCTTCGTAGGTGCCGCGCCCGACCAGGATCATGTCGGAACGCGCCCGTTCGAGGTGGACGTGGGCGCGGGCGCCCTCGCCGGTGATCCAGCGGCTCTCGCCCGACGGAAGCGCGATCTTGCCGTCGAGCGACAGAGCGAGCTTCACAGTCACGCAGGGCCGGCCGAGCCGCTGCCGGGTGAGGAAGCCCGCCATCGAACGCGCCGCCGCTTCGGCGCCGGGTCCCACCTCGACGGCGATGCCGGCGGCGCGCAGGCGCTGGAGACCCCCGCCGGACACGCGCGGATCCGGATCCTCGAGGGAGGCGACCACGCGCGCGACCCCGCTCTCGGCCAGCAGGTCGGCGCAGGCGGGACCGCGCGGGCTGGCGTGGCAGCAGGGTTCGAGGGTCACGTACGCCGTGGCGCCGAGCGCCGCCTCTCGGGCCTCATCCAGCGCCATCTGCTCGGCGTGGGGCCGGCCTCCGGGCTGGGTCCAGCCGCGCCCGACGACGACATCGTTCGCAACGATCACGCAGCCGACATTGGGATTGGGCGCGGTTCGGCCGCGGCCGCGTTCGCCGAGAGCGATCGCCGCCCCCATCCAGCGCGCCTCGCCGCTCAAATGCCGATCTTCTCCAGATCCTTGTCCAGCTTTCGGAACTGGCGCTGGCGCTCCTTCATCGCCGCCTCCCGCCTCGCCTGGTCCCGTTTCTGGTCCGCCTTGATCTGGGCGTCGGTGCGGTTCGCGGGCCAGGATTCGACGTAGATGAGCTGCGGCCCCGGCGCGATGCCGTGCGAGCTGTCGTGGTAGAAGCCGGCGATGATGAGCAAAGGCATGGCGATCGCCACCACCGCGCCGATCCATTGCACGCGGCTGCGCTGCCGGGTGAACTCGCGAATGTCGGCGATCAGCGCGCGCGGACCGGCGGGACGGGGGAACCAGGACATAGCCCGAAGATAGGCCGTCCCCGCCCCCCGCGCCAGTGGCCCGAAATCGGGGACAGCTACCGATTTTCCAAGCTCACGCCCCGTCCGGCCGAAATCGGTAGCTGGCACCAATTTCTGAAGTCAGCCTTCCGGCAGCACCCACTTGATCGCGTTGGCGACGGTGTCGGTGGTCGGCTTGCCGTCGCTGTCGCGCGCCGGGGAGAAGCGCGCCCGGCTCTTCATCAGCCGGCAGGTCGCGGCGTCGAGCGCGCTCGACCCGCTCGACCCGGTGACCGCGCAGTCGCTGACCCGGCCGTCGGGCGAAACGGTGAGCCGGAAGCGGGTCACGCCCTGCTCCTCGCGTCGGATCGCCTCGGCCGGGTAATCGGCGTCGGAGACGTAGCTGGCGAGGTTGGCCCGTGCCCGCGCCGGCTCGACCTTCTTCGGCTCGACGGGCGGCGGCTGGAAGGGCGGTGCGATGATGTCCTTCGGGCCGCTGGTGAAGGTCTGCTGCACGGGCTGGGTAGGCTGGCTGTCGAAGTCGAAGCGCGTGGGCGGCGGTGGGACGACCGGTTGTACCCGGTCGATGACCTGCTGCTGCTGCGGGAGCTCGATCTGTCGCTCGGGAAGCGGCTTGGGCGGCGGCGGTTTGTCGAGCGGCACTTGGTAAATCTTCGTGTCCCGGAAGGGATTGGGTATGATGTCGGTGCCCTTGACCAGCACCAAGGCGGCAAGTGCCGCGCCGTGCAGCAGGATGACGGCGGTGAGCGCGGTCTTGTTGGGCTTCATCGCGGGGGAGAAAGCGGCGGCGGTCATGGCATCTCTCCTTCGTTTCGGTCGCTATGCGGCTCTATGAGAGGTTATCTCATAACATGATGTTACAACATCACGTAAAGCGGCGAAAGAGCTTTTGTTCCGGCAGGCTCGAAAATCAGGCGCCGAGTCGGCGCAGCGCTTCCTCGCGGCCGATCAGCGGCAGCAGGACGGCCATCTCCGGCCCGCTGTCGCGGCCGGTCAACGCCCGGCGGAGCGGATGGAACAGGGCTTTGCCGGCCCGCCCCGTCTCGGCCTTGAGCCGCGCCACCAGCTGCGGCCAGGGATCGGCCGACCAGTCGATCTGCCCCAGCGTGTCGGCCGCGGCATCGAGCAGCGGCCGGTCTTCCTCCGCCGGGCGCGCCTGAACGTGGCCGTGCAGGATCTCCCACCAGTCCGCCGCCTCGGCGACGGCTCTGAGGTTGGGCCTCAGCGCCAGCCAGTCCGCCTCGCTCATGCCCGCGGGCAGCCGCTCCGCCACCGAAGCGAACGGCAGCTGGTGGACGATCTTGGCGTTGAGCCCGGCCAGCTCGTCGAGGTCGAACCGCGCCGGCGCCCGGCCGAAGGTCGCGAAGTCGAAACGCTCGATCAGAGGCCCGGGCTCGATCACCGGCTCGACCGGCAGGCTGGTGCCGATGCGGGAGAGCTTGGCGATCAGAGCGATCGGCTCGATGCCCTGCTCCCTGAGCGAGCCGACGCCCAGCGAGCCCAGCCGCTTCGACAATTTGCCTTCCGAGCCGACGAGAAGCGCCTCGTGCGCGAAACTCGGCGGGGTCGCTCCAAGCGCCTCGAACATCTGGAGCTGCAGCGCGGTGTTGGCGACATGGTCCTCGCCGCGCACGACATGGGTGATGCCGAGGTCGATATCGTCGACGGTCGAGGGCAGCATGTAGAGCCAGCTGCCGTCCTCGCGCCGAACCACCGGGTCGGAGAGCAGGCGCGGATCGAAATGCTGCGGGCCACGGACGAGGTCGCCCCATTCGATCGGCGCGTCGTGATCGAGCCGGAAGCGCCAGTGCGGTCGCCGCCCCTCCGCCTCGAGCCGCGCCCGATCGGCGTCGGACAGCGCCAGAGCGGCGCGGTCGTAGACGGGCGGCTTGCCGCGGCCGAGAGCCACCTTGCGCTTCAATTCGAGCTCCTGCGCCGTCTCGTAGGCGGGATAGACCCGGCCGGCCTGCTCCAGCCGCTCGAGCGCCGCCTCGTAGGCGGCGAACCGCCCCGACTGGCGATGCTCCTCGTCCGGGTCGAGCCCCAGCCAGGCCAGATCGTGCCGGATCCCTCCCGCGAATTCCTCGCGCGAGCGTTCACGGTCGGTGTCGTCGAGCCGGAGCAGGAAACGGCCGCCATGCTTCCGCGCCCACAGCCAGTTGTGCACCGCGGTGCGGATGTTCCCGACATGAAGCCGCCCGGTCGGCGCGGGGGCGAAGCGGGTGACGACGTCCATCGCCGAGGCTCTAGGAGAAGCTGGGCGGATATGCCAGTTGCCACCCCCGCCTCCACCTTCCTATGGAGGCGCTCGCGCCTCCGAAGGAACCCGCAGATGAAGCTGATGGCCGGCAATTCGAACCTGCCGCTGGTGCGGGACATCGCCGCCTATCTCGAACTGCCGGTCACCGACACGTCGGTCCGCCGCTTCGCCGACGAGGAGGTGTTCGTCGAGATCAACGAGAATGTGAGGGGCGAGGACGTGTTCGTCGTCCAGTCGACCTCCTACCCGGCCAACGACAATCTGATGGAATTGCTGATCTGCATCGACGCTCTGCGCCGCGCCTCGGCCAAGCGGATCACGGCGGTGCTGCCCTATTTCGGCTACGCCCGGCAGGACCGCAAGCCCGGGCCGCGCACCCCGATCTCGGCCAAGCTGGTCGCCAACCTGATCACGGTCGCGGGCGCCAACCGGGTGCTCTCGGTCGACCTCCATGCCGGCCAGATCCAGGGATTCTTCGACATCCCCACCGACAACCTCTGGGCGGCGCCGGTGATGGCCGAGGACATCAAGGCCAATTTCTCCGGCCGGCCGATCACCGTCGTGTCGCCGGACGTCGGCGGGGTGGTGCGGGCCCGGGCGCTGGCCAAGAGGCTCAACAACGCCCCCCTCGCCATCGTCGACAAGCGCCGCGAGAAGCCGGGCGAATCGGAAGTGATGAACATCATCGGCGACGTCGCCGGGCGGTTCTGCATCCTGATCGACGACATCGTCGATTCGGCCGGGACCCTCTGCAACGCCGCCGCGGCGCTCAAGGAGTCCGAGGCCGAGGACGTCGTCGCTTATTGCAGCCACGGAGTCCTCTCCGGCGGGGCGGTCGCCCGGGTCGACAAATCGGTGCTGAGCGAGCTCGCCATCACCGATTCGATCGAGCCGAGCGAGGCGGCGGCCGCGTCGAGCAAGATCCGCCTCCTCACCATCGCGCCCCTGCTCGGCGAGGCGATCAAGCGCATCGCCGACGAGACCTCGGTCTCCAGCCTGTTCGACTAGGCCGCGGCCCAGGGATCGAAGCTGCCGAAGGTCCAGACATGGCCTTCGGGATCGCGGGCCGTATAGGCGCGCCCGCCATAAGGTTGGTCCTCGGGCGGCATGAACACCTCCGCCCCCGCCGCTCCGGCTCGCGCCGCATGCTCGTCCACCTCATCGATCACGACGTAGAGCGTCTGCGTGTTGCCGCACGCCTCGGCGACCGTCCTCAGCGGCGCATCGCGCGCAAAGTCGCTCGCCTGCACGCTGCTCAGCATGATCATGTTCCCGTCCAGCACCAGCTGGGCATGAACGACCAGCCGCGGATCGGCGGCATCCGGGTAGACCGCGCGCCGGTCGAAGCCGAATGCGGCACAGAGGAAATCGATCGCGGCCGGCGCGTCCCGGTAGTGCAAGGCGGGGATGATGGCGGGTTTCACCGGCATGAATTTTCTCCAGATCGTCCGCGCCCGCTCTACCGTCCGGCGGCCGACCAGGATTGTACGATCGGAACCTCAGCCGTCGCGAACGCCCCCTTGGTTTGGGATCAGCCGGGCGCGGAGCTGCCCCGGGGTCATTCCGGAGAAGGCCAGCACTTCGCGGTGCAGGTGCGGCTGGTCGACATAGCCGTGGTCGAAGGCGAGAGCGGCGAGGCTGTCGGCGGGGGACGCGGCCAATGAAGCGGCGAATCGCTCGAACCGGGCGAGGCGGCGGAAGCGGTCGGGGGCGAGGCCGGTCGCCGCGCGGAAGCGGCTCGAAAAGTGCTTGCGGCTCCATCCGATCTCCGCCGCCAGCACCGCCGAGGCCGGGCCGAAGGCCGAGGCGAGCCGGCGCATCGCCCAGCCGATCTCGCGGTCGCCCCGATCCTCCGCCGCGAGGCGGACGGCCAGGAACCGGTCCAGCAAAGCGAACCGCTCCCCGGCCCCGTTCGCCTCGCCGAGCGCGCAGCCGAGATCGTCCGCGGCCGCACCGATCAGATCGCGCATCGGGACCGCTTTGTTGGTGAGCTCGGCCGGCGGCATGCCGGCCAACGCAGCGAGGCTTCGGAGGGGAAGCGCGATCTGCACCCCGTCCTGGCGGGCCGCGCCCCGCGAAAGCGAGGTCGAATCGGCGATCCCGGCGATGAACCCCTCCCCGGCTCGCAGCACGATGCCACGGCCATCGGCGCCGGTAATCTCGAGCGGATCGCCGAGCACGTAGATCAGCACCGCGCTGGTCGCGGCGAGCTCGCGGCGGGTGGTGAAGGAGAGATTGGCTTCCCAATAGCTCGTATAGCGCCCCACGCGGCCGTGAAGAATTGCCGCCGGCGCCGCTTCGGCCATCTCCCATCGGTCGATGCCGTCGTCGTGCGCGCGGATTGAGACGGGACGGGGACAGTCCATGAGCGGAGCTTAGCCCGCGAGCGCGTCCGCCGCCACCATGACGATCTTGCCTTCCAGGCCGCGCGCCTCTATAGGCGCCGCTTCTTTCCACCTTTGGAAGAGACGAACGGCCCGGCCAACAGGGCTGCCGTGGCTGTTCAAAACCGTCGCGCCCGAGCGCGCACAAGGAGACGAAAATGCCCAAGCTGAAGACCAAGAGCGGCGTCAAGAAGCGCTTCAAGCTCACGGCGACCGGCAAGATCAAGCACGGGGTCGCGGGCAAGCGCCACCGGCTGATCAGCCACAACGCCAAATATATCCGTCAGAATCGCGGTACCGAGGTGCTCGCCGACGCCGATACGGCGCGGGTGAAGGCCTGGGCGCCCTACGGCCTGAAGTAGGGAGACCCGCACATGGCACGCGTCAAGCGCGGGACCACCACCAAGGCCCGCCACAAGAGGCTCCTCGAGCAGGCGAAAGGCTATTACGGCCGCCGCAAGAACACGATCCGGATCGCCCGCCAGGCGGTCGAGAAGGCCGGGCAATACGCCTATCGCGACCGCAAGGTGAAGAAGCGCTCGTTCCGGGCGCTGTGGATCCAGCGGATCAACGCCGCGGTGCGCCAGGAAGGGCTGACCTACGGCCAGTTCATGCACGGGCTGAAGCTCGCCGGGGTCGATCTCGACCGCAAGGTGCTGGCCGACATCGCGATGCACGAAGGCGAGGCGTTCAGCGCCATCATCGCCCAGGCCCGAGCGGCGCTGCCGGCGCAGGCCTGAGTCCGATAGATCGAACGCCAAGAGGCGCGGGGGGGGAAGCCCTCGGCGCCTTTTTGCTTAGTGCAGCCGCTCGGCCGCGATCGCGTAGCGCAGGGTGGCGGAACGGCTCTTCTCCGGACGGCAGCTGAGCCGCGTCCATTCGGTGCGGGCGCGGCGCTCGTCGTCGAACGGGCCGGCCATGGTCTCGGTGCCGGGAACCAGGGCGCGGAAATCCGGTCCCTCATATTCGCCGCCGATCACCCAGTAGCGCGTGGTCATCTCTCTCACTCCGCGGCTTCGGCCAGGATGAACTGCTCGGCTTCGGTCGAGCCGGCGAGGGCGGTGGTCGAGGCCTGGCCCCCGGAGAGGGTCCGGGCGACGAGGTCGAAATAGCCGGTGCCGACCTCGCGCTGGTGGCGGGTCGCGGTGTAGCCGGCGGCCTCGCTGGCGAACTCGGCGCGCTGTAGGTCGGCATAGGCGGCCATGCCGCGCTCGCCATAGGCGGAAGCCAGCTCGAACATGGCGTGGTTGAGGCTGTGGAAGCCGGCGAGGGTGACGAACTGGAACTTGTAGCCCATCGCGGCGAGCTCGCGCTGAAAGGCGGCGATGGCGGCGCGATCGAGGTTTGCCTCCCAATTGAACGAAGGCGAGCAATTGTAGGCCAAAAGCTTGCCCGGATGTTGGCGAAGGACGGATTCGGCGAAGACTTTCGCCTCGCCGAGGTCGGGCCGGCTGGTCTCCCACCAGAGGAGGTCGGCGTGCGGCGC
>JAXDPL010000192.1:0-8361 GCA_034668385.1 Sphingomonadales bacterium
ATCCCGTCCACCTCATATTCGGCGACGATGAACTGCGGGTCGAGGTCCGAGGTGCGGCTCAGTACCGGCGCCTTGAAGGTGAGGATGCCGGAGCGATAGTCGATCTCGTAATCGGCGTGGCGGATCAAGAGGCGGCTGTCGACGATCCGGTCTGAGCGGAGGCGGTCGCGCACTTCGATGGTGATCCGCTCGCTGTTGGCGAGGATGTCGCGGCTGCCGAGCGCATAGGGGCCGGTGAGGCCATTGCCCTGGATGTCGTCGCGGCGGTGCGTCGTCGGCGCGTCCGCGGCGAAGGCCGTCGCCGAGACGCGGGCCGAGCGGTATTCGGCCTTGGCGCCGTTGAAGGCGCGGACGTAGCGGGCGAGCTGCGGCTCGTCGATGCCGGTCTCATAGTCGCCGAAGAGGGCGTAGAATTGCGGCCGCTCGAGCTTCAGATAGAGCTTGCGCACCGAGGCGGCGTCGTAGCGCCGCTCGGAGCGGTCGGCATAGACGGTGTAGTAAGCGCGCGGGTCGATGGTGCCGGCGAAGCGGGTGTCGTCGGCCTTCTTGTCGCTGTCATAGGCGAGCGTCATCAGCCATTTGCCGAGGATCCGGCCCTTGGCGTAGAGCGCCAGGCGGCCGTCGGTCAGCACCTTGTCCTTCTCGCCGGCGAGGCCTTCCATCCGGCCGCTGAGGCGGTTGTAGCCGACCGTGCCTTCGGCGAGCCCGACGATCGTCCACGGCCGCTGGCCGGGGTCGAGCCACGCCTCGATCCTTTGCTCGCGGACGGCCGTGCCTTCCTTGAAGTTGAAGCGCAGGCTGACGCTGCCCGAGGCGGTGGTCGGCTCGATCTCGATATAGGCGACGCCGTCGTCGCCCTGGACCCGCCAGAAGGGACGGGCGCGCTCGAGGCCGGCGAGCTGCCGGGCCTGCTGCGCGTCGGCCTCGGCGGCCGGGTAGTAAGGCGAGGGCAGCTCGAAATCGCCGACCAGGCCGTGGCGGACCGGGCGGCCGTCGCGGTCGGTGAGACGCACCGCGATGACCGGGCGGGTCACCCCGTCGGCGACCAGCACCGAGCGGTCGCGAAGCAGCTCGGCCTGCATCGGGCTCGAACCGTAATGGACGGTCCGGGTCAGGGTCAAAGCGAGGCTGCCGTCGGAATTGCGAACCTCGGCGGTGAATTCGGTCACGCCCTCGGCCAGCGGGATGGCGCGCCACAGGCTGACCGCGACCGTGCCGGCCTCGTTCTTGCGGGTGCCGTCGAAGGCGACCGAGTCCACCGGCCGGCCGCCGCTCATCAGCTTCACGGTCTGCCCAGGGAGGTGCTTGATCGCGACCCGGACGACCGGGGCGCGGGGATTGTCGTCCACTTCCGGGAACAGCCAGGCGATTCCCGGCTCCTGGCCGGCGAGCCAGTCGCGCTCGGCGCCGGCAGCGGCGGCATCGGTGGGGATTTCGGGGCGGTGCGAAGCGGCGGCGGCGCGGCTCGCACGCGGCGCGCTCGGCACGGCGTGGAAATCGACCCGCTTCAGCGCGCCGCCTTCGCCTTCGACGAAGCGCGAGAAGGCGCGCCCGCCGGAGCGGGTGTCGCGGGCGCAATCGGTGAGGGCGCGGTCGGCGGGCAGGGTCGCGTCGTCGACCTGGACGACGTGGGTGCCGGGCACGATCCCCTCGAAATGGTAGCGGCCGTCGGGATCGGTGACGGCGTAGCTGCCGTCCTCAAGCATGACCCGGACTCCTGCGATGCCGCGGCCGTCGACTGAGCAGGCGCCGTCGACGACCCGGCCTTCGATGGTGAGCCGGCTGGAAATCTCGTCGCGGTGGATTCGGACCGCCGCGTCGGCGTCGTTGCTCGAATGGCCGCGGTCGTCGTGGGCGCTGGCCCGGTTGACGGCATCGCCTTCCTTCGCGTCGGCGCGGACCTCGAGGGCGTAGCGGACATGGGCGACCGCGCCCGGCGCCAGCGGCGGCAGAGCGAGGTCGAAGCCGGTGCCGTCGGCGGCGGCGTTCGCCGGGACCGCGGCGCCGTCGACCCGGATGGTGCCGGCGCGCAGCCGCATCGTGGCGCCGAACCGGTCGCTGAGGGTGAGGTTGCCGGTCGGCAGGTGGGAGTCCGGGTTGCGCACGTCGACCTGGTAGGAGACGAGCTCGCCCGGCTCGGCGTCGCGGACCGAGGCGGACTTGACCAGCTGGATCGGCGCGGCCGGTGGATCGAGCGGAACGTCTATCCGCACCGGCGCCGGGTCGGACAGGGTGATCGTCCCGCCGTAGGAAGCGGGGGTGAGAATGAAGGCCTGGCCGTCGGGCCGCTTCAGCGCGGCGAGGTCGGCGGCCGTCCGGACGGAGGGAGCGGCGTAGGGCCGGGGCGGCTCGACCTGCAGCCGGTAGGTGCCGGCGCGGACGAACGGGAAGCGATATTCGCCGGTGGGGAAGCTGTAGAGGTTGCCGGACCCGTCGCGGACCGAGCCGCCGGTGACGATCGTCGCCGGGTAGGACGAGGTGCCGTCGTCGCCGAACACCGTCGCCGGCTGGCCGGTGGCGGCGTCGACCAGGGTGATGCGGGTCCCGTCGACCGGCCTGGTGTCGACGCTGTCGAAGGCGATTCCGAACGGATCGACCAGAACGTCGACCGAGGCGCTGCCGAGCGTCTGGCCGCCCGAGCGCAGGCTCTGGACGACGATCTTGTCGCCGGCCGCGACCGCCAGCCGGCAATCGCCGCTCACGCCGGGCGGCGGGGCGGCGACGGTCTGGATGTAGCCCGCGAAGCGGCCGGTGTCGGGACCGGTCTCGTAGACGGTCAGCGTCTCGCGGTCGCCGCTCTGGGCGGTGACGGCGGCGGTGACGCTCTCGACGGAATTGGGATCGCGGTTGCCGTCGGCATAATCGAGCACGATCAGCAGGGGCTCGCCGGCGTGGATCTCGGTGGCGGGAGCCAGCGTCGCCGGCGCCAGCGAAACGCCCTGCCAGGCGGCAGCCAGCGAAGCGGGGGCGGGGCCAGCGGCCGCCATGCACTTCGGGGCCGGCACGTTGACCGACATGCCGCCGCCCGCCGCGAAGCGGTAGGCGGTGAGCGAATAGGATTTGGCCGGCACCGCGACGGCGATGTCGACCTGGTTGGAGGCCTTGCTCAGCCGGGCGCCGCCCTCGTCCCACTGGATGGTGGCGACGTTGGAGACGGTGCGCTGCTCGGGCGCGGGGGCGCCCCACGCGCGCGCGGGCGCGTGTAGGGCGGCGAGCGCCGGCAGCAGGACGACGAGCATCGCCCCGGCAAAACGGGTGGAACGGCCCATGGCTGGTCGGGGGAGGGGGCCCGGTGCCGTGCGCACCGTGCCGCCCTCTCCCAGCGGTCCTTAGTTGACCGTGACCCTGAAGACGAGCGTCCGGGTGGAGCCGGCGGCGACGTTGCTGAGCGAACCGCTCACCACCCCGCTCCCATAGCTGCCGCCGGCCGTGCCGTCGGAATTGCAGGTCGACCCGGTCACCGTGCCGTCCACCTTGATCGAGCTGGCGACGAAGGTCGTCTGCGCGGGCAGGGTGTCTGACACGCTGATGTTGGTGGCGGTGGCACTGCCCGAGGCGTTGGCGACGGCGATGCAATATTCGACCGTCGCGCCGGGGATCGCCTTCGGGTTGGTCGTCCCGTTGACCGGATCGCTGACCACCCGGCTCGTCTTGGTGACGGAGAGCGCGGCGGCGAGCACGGTATAATCGTCGAACGCGAAGTCGATTCCGTCATAGGCGGTGTTGCCGTTGGCGGTATTGGCTTCGGCGAGGACGGTGTCGACCGCGTTGGCCGTGTTGGCGCCGCTGGTCGCGGTGATCGTCGCTCCGAGCGAACCGGCGGCCGTCGCTTCCGACGCCGTGCCGGTCAGCTTGACTCCGGCGACGTCGCCGGTGGCCTGGCCGAGCGGCACGTTGGCGACGACGAACACCGTCTTCGACGAGTCGGCGGCGAGCTGGTCGACATAGGTGATCTGGGTGTCGGTGCCGCTGTCGAACGTGCCGTTGGCGTTGGTGTCGATGTAGATCTTCACCGCGGTCACGTCGAAATCGTCGGTGCCGCCGTGGGTGGTCGTGGCGCCCGACAGCTGGGTCGCCGCGAGCGCGACGTCGATCGCCGCGTTCGAGCTGTTGGTCACCTGGAAGGTGGTGACGACGTTAGTCTCGCCGGGCGAAACGCTGGTCGTCGCCGAGCCCACCTCGGCGACCGTGAAGGTCACCTTGCGGTCGACGAGGAAGCTGTCGCTGGCGTTGACGGCCGTCTGGTCCACCCCGCCCACCTTGTAGTTCAAGGTGACGTTGTTGGTGATCGTGGTTCCCGACGTCGTCCCGGCCGCGAAGGCGGGCGACGCCGTGAATGAAGCGGCAGCCAGCACGCTGGCGGACGCTAGCAAGCGCTGAGTCCTGGTCATGGCATCATTCCTATCTTCGTTCCGGGCGCCACTTCCCCCCCGCCGGCGCCCATTGCGGGGTCGAGGCTATCTGACGATTCCTCGGAAGCTGACCTTGCCGCCGGCCCCGGCCGGGATGGCCGGGAAGTTCCAGCGAACATGGGTGACGTCGGCGGCGGTGGCGGGACGGCCCTTGCCGTCCGCGGTCGCCACCCGAAGCGCGGCGAGCGGACCCCAGGTCCGGCCGCCGTCGACCGAATAGACGGCGCCGGGGCTCACGCTCCCGGCGAAGGTCACCGCCGAAGGGATGGGATCGGTGATGACGAAACCGGTCGCCGGCTGGGCGCCCTGGTTGCGGTAGCTCAGCTCGAAGACGAGCTTGTCGCCCGGAGTGACCAGCCTCGGCTCCTCGAGCACGGTCACCGGCTTACCGTTCGGCCCCGGCTTCACCCGCTCGACGAAGGCGTGGCTGGCGAGCGTCACATTGTCGGCGGCCAGAGCGGCGGCCGGTGCGACGAGGCCGAACAGGGCAATCAGGCACTTCATCTCGAATTCCTTCCTCAGTCGATCTTGACCTGGAACTTGACGGTCTTGGTGGTGCCGGCGGCCATCGTGCCGAGGCCGACCGCGATGCCGGAGCCGGTGAAGCTCCCCGCGTCGGCGTCGGCGGCGTCGGTGAGCGGCGCGGCGTCGAGGGTGATGCTTGCGGGCTTGTAGGTGGTACCCGTAGGGATCGGGTCGGCGACGGCGACGTTGGCGAGGCTGCCGGTGCCGGTCACCGTGGCGGTCAGCGTATAGGTGATGATCGAGCCCGGCCCCTGGGTGGCGCCGCCGAACGGGTCGGCGACGGTCGCCGACTTGACGAAGGCGAGGCTCGCCTTGCGGACCGCGTACCAGCCTTCGTGCTGGCCCTTGGCCGTGGTGAGGCCGACGACGGCGTTGCCGCCGCCCTCGCCGGCGCCCGCGAAAGTGGTTCCGGGCGTACCGGTACCGGTCTTCGACGTGGCGGTGAGATCGATCCGGCCGCGATTGCCGTCGAGCGCGGCCGGCGGGATGGTCGAGAGGACGAAGACGACGATCGACCCGTCCGGCGCCAGCTGCGGGTCGTTGGCGCCCGGCACGTAGACGGTGTCGACGCCCGGATCGAAGCTGCCGTTGCCGTTGATGTCGAGGACGAGCGAGGTGACGCTGGGATCGAAATCGTCGCCGGCGCCCTGAACGGTGTTGAGGGCGAAAGTCTCGTGGCCGTTGCCGGCGTTGGTGACGGTGAAGCTCAAAATCTGGCCGGTAAGCCCGGGGGAGGTGACGACGTCGGACGGCTCGCGCCAGGCGACGGTGACGTCGAGCAGCTCGTCGACCTTGATGGTGACGACGTTCGAATCGACCGTGGCGGGCGTCCCGTTCGGCTGGTCGTAGGTCGCGTGGGCGATGTTGGTGATGTCGGTGCCGGCGGGCGTGCCCGCGGCCTGCGCGGCGCCGGCGAGGCCGAGCGCCGCGGCACCGGCCGCGATAAGCATCGCTTTTCTTGCACGCGCCGGTGAACCGGCGCGCCGGACCTGATAATGCATTCCTTGCTCCCCACGAGCTTTGTCGGGATGCTAATGCGGGGCAGGGCGCTAAGAATTGGTTAACGGCGTATTTTCGAGTGAAGCTAACGGAGAGTTTCCAGTGGGCGTAGGATCGAACGGATGAGACGGCTGGATCCGACCGAGGCCCGCCCAGCCGCGGAGGCGCGGCCGACGCCCGCGCCGCCCGCGCCGCCGCCGGAAGTCGTGAGCACCGCCTTCCGCCGCGATCGGCTGCTCGCCGCGATCGTGCTGATCGCGGGGGCGGGGCTGATCCTCGCCATTCCCTTCGCCTTGCGCGCCGGCGCGGAGTTCTTCCTTCCGGTCACCGCGGCTTTGGTGATCGCCATCGCCCTGGTGCCGATGCTCGAATGGCTGGAACGGCGCGGCCTCCCGTCGCCGCTCGCCGCGTTCAGCTGCGTCGTCCTCTTCCTCGCCATCGCCAACATCGCCGTCGCCTCGATCGTCCTTCCGGCGAGCGACTGGGTGCGCCTGCTTCCCGAGCGGATCGGCCGGATCCGCGAGACCCTGGCGCCGGCGATGCGGCTCTATTCGCAGTTCCAGCGCTTCATCGACGATCTCGTCCGCCAGTTCGGAAGCGCCCGCCACGCGCCGCGCACGGTGGCGGTGGAAAGCCCCAATTCGCTGCTCGACATCATCGCCACTTCCGCGCCGCTGGCGGCGGTGCAGATGTTCTTCGCGGTGCTCGTCGTCTTCTTCTTCCTGTCGGGCTGGACCCGAATGCGCCGCCACACCATCACCGGCCGAGGCAGCTTCGAAGGGGCGATGACCACCGCCCGGGCGATCCAGCAGATGGTCGATTCGACCTCGACCTATCTCGGCACGATCACTCTGGTGAACATGGCGCTCGGCCTCGTCGTCGCCCTGGTGCTGTGGCTGCTCGACATGCCGACGCCCCTGATGTGGGGCGGAATCGCGGCGGTGCTCAACTACATCCCCTATCTCGGGCCGATCGCCTCGGCGCTGCTGCTGGCGCTGGGCGGGCTGATGACGTTCAACGAGCCGTGGTACGCCTTCCTCCCGGCATTGTGCTTCGTCGGCATCCACCTCGTCGAATCGAACCTCATCACGCCGATGTTCGTCGGCCGCCGCCTCACCATCAACCCGCTCCTCATCCTGCTCTCGCTGAGCTTCTGGGCCTGGGTGTGGGGGACGACCGGGGCGTTGCTCGCCGTGCCTTTGCTGATCATCATGAAGACCGTCCTCGACGCCGCCGGCCGGCCCGACATCGCCGGTTTCCTGTTCGAGGAGGGCACGCTGACCGGCCCGCCGCACGAGGAGGACGGGGACTAGCCGGCGCCCTTCGAAACGGCCCCGCGCTTGCTTGACAGGCTCCGGACCATCTCCTAGGTCGCCGGCCTTCCCACGCGGGTGTAGCTCAGTTGGTTAGAGCGCCGGCCTGTCACGCCGGAGGTCGCGGGTTCGAGCCCCGTCACTCGCGCCATTTCCCTAAGGCTCAGACCACCAGCCGGTAGCCGACGGCCGGCTCGTTGACGATCATCCTGGGCCGGCCGGGTTCGCGCTCCAGCTTCTGCCTGAGGCCGCGCACAGCGACCCTCAGATACTCCGTCTGGCGTTCCTGCGCCGGCCCCCAGACGGAGCGCAGCAACTGCGAATGGGTGAGGACCCGGCCGGGATATTTGGCCAGCTCGGCGAGGACGGCATATTCCTTGGGGGTGAGATGGACCGCGTCGCCGTCGCGCGACACGGCGCGGTTCAGGAGGTCGATCCTGACGCCCGAGGCCTCGACCGGAACGGCGTCGGAGGCCGGGCCAAGCTCGGCGAGGTTGGCGAGGTAACGCTGGAGCTTCACGGTCTCGGACGAGAGCAGGGAGACGAGCTTCCTGTCGGACGTCCCCTCGCGCCTGAGCCCGGCAATGGCCCCACCGATCGCCGAGACTCGCGGCTCGAGGTCGGCCTGGATCGAGGAGAGCAGGGCGGAGCGGAGCCGGTCGCGCTCCCGCAGGGCGGCGAACTCGCGGGCCTCGCCTTCGAGCCGCGCCCGCTCCAGGGCGAGCGCGACCTGATCGAGAAGGCTCTGGAGCAAGGTCGACCGTTCCGGGGCAACGGGAGGATGGCCGTCGTCGCGCGCCAGGGCCAAGGCGGCGAGGACGGACGCGTTCGAGCGGACGGGATGGATCTGCCACTCGACCGTGCTCACCGGCGTGAGCCCGCGGCCCCTCGCCTGGCCGGTCGCGAGGACGGCGGCCGCCGCGGCGATGTCGCCGGGAGTGAGCGCGACCGAGCCCGGCTCGGCGGCGACGACGCGGGGCTCCGGCCGGCCGGACAGCAGGACGGCGTTGCAGTCGAACAGGGCGCCGAGCTCCTTCACTCCGGCCGCCGCGATCTCCAGCTCGCTCGTGCAGCTGAGCAGGCGCCGGGCGAAGCCGGCGATCGTCGCGTTG
>JAXDPL010000193.1:0-9055 GCA_034668385.1 Sphingomonadales bacterium
GGCGGCGAGCGCCGTTCCGGACGCGAGCAGCCGCACCCACTTCGCCTTGTGGCTCATCCCTGTTCCCCCTCTATGTCGCCGCGCCCCGGCGACTTGCTATGAAGCGGTGTTGCAACAGAAAAGCCGCGCCGACGCCAGCCCTATTTTGCTCAGTTCGCCGCGGCCGCGAGGAGCAGGGCGGAGTCGATCGCCTTCACCGCGTCGGCGCCCTCCGGCACGTCTGCGGCGAAGGCGGCGAAGACCAGCGCTCGCCCGCTCGCCCCGGTCATGTAGCCGGCGAGCGCGACGGTCGCGTTGAGCGTCCCGGTCTTGGCCCAGAGCTTGCCGGCGAGCGGCGTATCGCGGAACCGCTTGGCGAGCGTCCCATCGACTCCCGCCACCGGAAGCGAATCGCGCCAGGCCGCCCCCCAGGGCTGCGCCGCCGCCCAGCGCAGCAGGAGGACCGTTCCGCGCGGCGCCACGCGGTTGTAGCTCGACATGCCCGAGCCATCAGAGAAGTCATATTCGCTCCGCGCCAGCCCCGCTTTGGCCAGCATCGCATTCACCACCGCCAGCCCCTCGGCGATCGACCCGCCCCCCGACTGCCGCCCCAGCCGGCGCAGAAGCAGTTCGGCGTGGAGGTTCTGGCTGACTTTCAGCGTATAGCGAATGTCCTCGGCCAGCGGCGGCGGCACCAGCTTGGCGAGCGGCGCAGCCGCGGCCGGGGCTGGGAACCTGTCCGCGGGATCCCCGTTCGGGGCCGCCGGCCGGTGCCGGACGGCGACCGTTCCGGTGACGCGCACGCCGCGCGCCTCGAGCAGGGCCTCGAGCCGCCATGCGGCATAATCGGCCGGATCGTCGACTCCGAGGTGAAGCACCTCCGGCTTCGACGCCCCGGTCACCCAGCCGGTCAGCCGAACGGTCCGGCTGCCCGGCAGTCGCTCGAAATTCAGGGCCGACGTGCCGGCGTCCACCGTCACGGCGCGGTTTTCGAGGGTGAAATAGCCGGGAGGCGCGACCCGCACCGGCTGGGTCCGCGGTCCCGGCACGACCGTCATCGCCAGCTCGTTGTCGTCGAGCGTCAACGCCGAGACCGCGGTGCCGGACCGGGTCGCCATGTTGTTCCAGCTCATCCCCGGGCTCCAGCGCTCGTCGGGGAATTCGCGGTCGTCGCCGATCACGTCGTGCACGACTCGCGCCTTCGCCGCCACCGCGTCGGCCAGGGTCGCGAGGCAGTCGATACGACAATCGGCGGCGCTCGACAGGCGGGCGTCGCCATGGCCTTCGAGCACGACGTCCGGAGCATCGACGCCGCGCGGCTCGAGCCTCACCGCGGCTCCGCCGGCCAGGTCGGGCTGGTCGAGATCGGGAAGCACGGCGAAGGCCGCGGCGGCGGTGAACATCTTGGTGCTCGACGCCGGCACGAACCGGCCCTCCGGCACGATCGCGACCAGCTCGCGCCCGTCCGCCGCGTCGGCGATCACGAGGCCGAAGCGAATGCCCGGCCCCGCCTCGGCCAGCCGAGCCTCGATCCGCTGGGTGAGCGTCGGGGCCGGCGCGGCGGGCGGCGCGGCCCCGCCCAGCGAAATGGCAAGAAGCAGCAGGAGAGGCGTTGCGCGCATCCGCCCCAGCCTAGGCGCTTGCGCGCCCGGGGCAAGCGTCGGTCAGGCGGCGACCGGCAGAAGCTCGCGCTCGTCCTCAAAGGAGGCTGACATGGGCGCGTCTGCGACCGCGGTTCCACGGCTGCGGGCGGGGACGGTCAGCCGGCTGGTCGCGACCAGAAGGCCGAGGCCGAGATAGGTTCCGATCACCGCGATCGGGTTGATCAGCAGCATCGCCCCGAACGCGATGCGCAGCCAGATCGGGTTGAACCCGAAATCCTCGCCGAGGCCCTGGCAGACGCCGAGCATCGTGTCGTCGCGCAGGAGAAGGTTGGTCGTCTCGTCTTGCATCTTTCGGCTCCTTAGGAAGGGCGGGCCGAATTCCCCGCCGCATGCCCCCTCCTCAGCACGAGCCGTGCCAAATGGAGCGCCATCAAAGAAATCAAAGGCTTAGCGGAATCGTTGCCGAACCGCGGCGATGAGCGCCACCAACAAATAGGAGATTCCGCCAACTCGGGACGCTTGCCGAGAGCCGGGGAGCCGGGTCCCCTTCACCCTTTGTTTGTCAAATAATGCGACAGGGGCTGTCGGTCGGGCTTACAGATTGGTGGCGCCGTCTTGGTGAGGCTGTTCAAACATTATGTCCCCCACGCCGTGCTTCTGCTCGGCGCGGTGGATTGCGCGCTTCTGACCGGCGCGGCCGAAGCGGGCTGGGCGCTCAGGGCCTGGCAGTTGGGCGCCGACGCTCCGGGCGAGACCGGGGCGCGCTGGGCGCACCTCCTCGTCTTCGCCGCCGTGCTCCAGCTCGCCATGGTCGGCGTCGGGGCCTATGGCGCCGACGCTCTGCGCTCGATGCGGATCGCGGCGGCGCGGCTGGTGGTGGCGGTGTCGCTCGGAATCCTGCTCCTCAGTCTGGTCTTCTTCCTGATGCCGGCCGTCACCTTCTGGCGCTCGAACCTGCTCTACGCGATGCTGTTCGCCCTGCTGTTCGTCTTCGCGGCGCGGCTGATCTTCGACCGGACGCTGGGCAGCGACGCCTTCCGCCGGCGCGTGCTCGTGCTCGGCGCCGGGCCGCGGGCGGCGCGGCTCGAGGCGCTGGCGGCGCGCGAGGGAGCGGGGTTCCAGATCGCCGGCTATGTCGCGATGAACGACGGGCCGAGCGCCGTCGAAGGCGCCGTCAACCGCGACGATATCGCTAACCTCACCGAACATGTCGTCGGCCTCAAAGCGAGCGAGGTGGTGCTGGCGCTCGAGGAGAGGCGCAACGCCCTGCCGCTCGGCGACCTGCTCCGGATCAAGACCACCGGAGTCCACGTCAACGACATCTCCTCCTTCCTCGAGCGCGAGACCGGGCGGGTCGACCTCGACAGCCTCAATCCCTCCTGGCTGATCTTCTCCGACGGCTTCTCGTCGGGGCGGCGGATCTCGGCGGCGGGCAAAAGGCTGTTCGACCTCGTCGCGGCGGCGGCGATCCTCGTCCTCACCGCGCCTTTGGTCCTCGTCTTCGCGCTGCTGGTGAAGCTGGAGAGCAAGGGCCCGGCCTTCTTCCGCCAGCGGCGGGTGGGGCGCTACGGCGTGCCGTTCGAGATCGTCAAGTTGCGCTCGATGCGCGAGGATGCCGAGGTCGGCGGCAAGGCGGTCTGGGCGCAGAAGGACGATCCGCGGGTGACCCGGGTCGGAGCGGTGATCCGCAAGCTTCGCATCGACGAGCTGCCCCAGGCTTGGACCGTGTTGAAGGGCGAGATGAGCTTCGTCGGGCCGCGGCCCGAGCGGCCCCAGTTCGTCGCCGATCTGGAAGGGCGCCTGCCTTATTATGCCGAGCGGCACGTGGTGAAGCCGGGCATCACCGGCTGGGCGCAGATCAATTTCCCCTACGCCGCCAGCGTCGAGGACGCGCGCGAGAAGCTCGAATACGATCTCTATTACGCCAAGAACTACACCCCGTTCCTCGACATCCTGATCCTTCTCCAGACGGTGCGGGTCGTGCTGTGGCCGGAGGGCGCGCGATGATCGGCTTGATCGCGCTGTGGAGCCACGCTTTGGCGGCGGTGCTGTTCGGAGCGCTGGCGCTCTGGCAGCTCCGCCGCTGGAACCAGCAGGCCGGCAACCGCCAGCTCGTCGCCGCCTTCGCAGTGACCTCGGTCTGGGCGATCCTCGTCGCCGCCGACGGCCCGCTCGGCATGGGCGCGGCGATCGCCGAGAGCGCGCGCAATTTCGGCTTCCTCGCCTTCATGTATGCGATCCTGTGCAGCGCCGAGGACGATGGGCGGCAGCGCGCGGTGAAGGCGGTCTACACCGCCGTCGCCGCGGCGATCGGACTGCAGCTCACCATCGGCGGGGTCGCGCCCCAGTTCGCCCATAACGGCCTCGTCTACGCGGCCCTGCGCTCGACGCACCAGATCCTCGGCCTCACCGTCGCGGCGGGCTCTTTGGTCCTCGTCCACAATCTCTACGGCCAGGCCGCGCCGGACAGCCGCTGGACCCTTCGCCTGCCGATGATCGCGCTGGCCGGCATGTGGACCTACGACCTCCACCTCTACACCGTCGCCTACCTTACCCGCGGCCCGGTCGACGATCTGTTCGCGATGCGCGGCGCGATCCTGTCGATGCTGGTGCCGCTCTTCGCCCTCGCCAGCCGGAGGAGCGCCCAGTGGCGGGTGCAGATGTCGCGCGCCGCGAGCTTCCAGTCGCTCTCCGTCCTCGCCATCCTCGCCTATTTGATCCTGATGATGTCGGCGACGCGGGCGCTGGAGATCATCGGCGGCAACTGGGTGCGGGTGGCGCAGGTCGCGATCATCTTCGCGATGACCATCGCCGCCGTCATCCTGCTGCCGTCGGGCCGGATGCGGGCGTGGATGCGGGTGATCGTCGCCAAGCATTTCTTCGAGCACCGCTACGATTACCGCGCCGAATGGCTGCGCTTCACCCGCACCATCGGCACCGCCGGCGCCGACGAGGCGCCGCTCGCCGAGCGGATCGTCAAGGCCGTCGCCGACATCGCGGAGGCGCCCGCCGGCCTGCTGCTGGTCCGCGAGGAAGGCGGGCGGCTCAGCCTCGGCGCCAACTGGCGCTGGGGGCATGATTTGCCACAGACCGGCGACGAGAAGGCGCTGGTGACTTTCCTGGAGCGGCATTCGTTCGTCGCCGACCTCGAGCAGGCGCGCAGCGGTTCGCTCAAGGCGGGTGAGGATCGCTGCCCCGTGCCCGAATGGATGGCGCGGATGGACGCGGGCTGGGCCGGCGTGCCGCTGCTCCACAACGACCGGCTGGTCGGCCTCGTCATCCTCCAGCACCCGCCGGTCCGGCGGCCGCTCGACTGGGAGGATTTCGACCTGTTCCGGACCGCCGGGATCCAGGCGGCGAGCTATCTCGCCGAGGCGCGGACCCAGGAGGCGCTCGCCAATGCCGGCCGCTTCGACGAGTTCAACCGGCGCTTCGCCTTCATCATGCACGACATCAAGAATCTGGTGAGCCAGCTCGGCCTTATCATCCGCAACGCCGAGCGCCACGCCGACAAGCCCGAGTTCCGCGAAGACATGATCGCGACTCTGCAGAGCTCGGTCAAAAAGATGAACGATCTGCTCGCCCGCCTCAGCCGCGGCAATGCCAATGTCGAGCCGGAGCCGGTCAGGGCGATGCCGATCGACCGCTGCGTCGCCGCGGTGGCGGAGATCAAGGGCCGGGTTCATCCGGTCGAGGTGGAGGGCGAGCGGGGGCTCGCCGCGCTCGCCGATCCGGGCCGGCTCGAGCAGGCGCTGATGCACCTCGTCCAGAATGCCATCGACGCGAGCGCGCCGGGGCAGGCGGTCCGAATCCGGGTCGGGCGTCGCGGTCACGAGGCGGCGATCGAGGTGAGCGACCGCGGCTGCGGCATGTCGGCGGACTTCATCCGCACCCGCCTCTTCCAGCCCTTCGCCTCGACCAAGGACGGCGGCTTCGGTGTCGGCGCCTTCGAGGCGCGCGCCCTCGTCACCGCCATCGGCGGCCGGCTCGAGGTCGACAGCCGCGAAGGCGAGGGCACCCGCTTCCTCCTCCTCCTCCCGCTCGCCGACGCGAGCGCGATCCACGAACGGATGTCCGCATGAACGCTCCCTTCAAGCCCCGCCTTTTGATCGTCGAGGACGACGAGGGCCTGCAGCGCCAGCTGCGCTGGGCCTATGACGATTACGACGTTCTGGTCGCGTCGGACCGCGAGGCGGCGATCAACCTGCTGCGCGCCGAGGAGCCGCCGGTCGTCACCCTCGACCTCGGCCTGCCGCCCGATCCCGACGGGATCAGCGAGGGGTTCGCGACGCTCGAGACGATCCTGACCCTGAAGCCCGAGACCAAGGTCATCGTCGCCTCGGGCCACGGCGCCCGCGAGAGCGCGCTCCGGGCGATCGCGTCCGGCGCCTACGATTTCTACCAGAAGCCGGTCGACATCGATCAATTGGGCCTCATCGTCCGCCGCGCCTTCCAGCTCCACGGCATCGAGAACGAGAACCGGCGGCTCGAGGAGAAAGCCGGCGACGACCGCACGGTGCTCGGAACCATGGTCACCGCCGCGCCCGAGATGCTGAAGGTCGCGCGCACCATCGAGCGGGTCGCCAACACCGGAGTCTCGGTGATGCTGCTCGGCGCCAGCGGCACCGGCAAGGAACTGCTCGCCCGCGGCCTCCACGACGCCAGCCGCCGCTCCGGCGCCGCCTTCGTCGCGATCAACTGCGCCGCGATTCCCGAGAATCTGCTCGAGGCCGAATTGTTCGGCTACGAGAAGGGCGCCTTCACCGGCGCGATCAAGACGGTCGAGGGCAAGATCGAGCTCGCCCAGGGCGGCACCCTGTTCCTCGACGAGGTCGGCGACATCCCGCTGCCCCTGCAGGTCAAGCTGCTCCGCTTCCTCCAGGAGCGCGTGATCGAGCGGATCGGCGGCCGCAAGGCGATCCCGGTCGACACGCGGATCGTCTGCGCGACCCACCAGGACCTGCCCGAGATGATCAAGGCGGGAAGCTTCCGCGAAGACCTTTACTACCGGCTGGCCGAGATCGTCGTTCGCATCCCGACCCTCGCCGAGCGGCCGGGCGACGCCGCCTTGCTCGCCAAACATTTCCTCCACCTGTTCGCGCGCGCGATGAACCCGCAGGTCAAGGGCCTCGCCCCCTCCGCGCTCGCCGCGATCGACGGCTGGCGCTGGCCCGGCAACGTCCGCGAGCTCGAGAACCGCATGAAGCGGGCGGTGATCATGGCCGACGGCAAGCTGGTGACCGCCGAGGACCTCGACCTCGACGGCTCGGACGACGGCCTGCCGGTCAATCTCAAGACCGCGCGCGAGGCCGCCGACCGGCGGGCGATCCGCCAGGCGCTGGCCCGCGCCGACAACAACATCTCCAGCGCGGCGAAGCTGCTCGGCATCAGCCGCCCGACGCTCTACGATTTGCTCAAGCAGTACGAGCTTCAGCCTTAGGATTTAGCGGTGTTGGCGCTGCTGCCCCCTCTCCCTCAGGGGGAGAGGGCTGGGGTGAGGGGGTTCGGCTTCCGCGTCCCGTCTCCGCCCTCAAGGCAGCGGGACGAGCAGCAGGAAGCCGTTGAGGGTGAGCAGCGAGCCCGCGATTCCGAGCGCCAGCGACAGCAGCAGGATCCAGCGGTTGGTGGCGAGGATGGCGACCGAGCCGAGCACGAGCGCGAGCTGGAGCGCCACCTCGGCGAGGTCGAAATTATTGTCCTGCTGCGAGGCGACGTCGAAGGCGTCCTCATAGGATTGGGCGCGGGCCTTCAATTGCTTCTTGCCTTCGCCCTTCAGCGCATCGCCGGGCGCCTTGGGATCGGGCTCGTCGTCGTAGCGGGCGACGGTCGCCTTATATTTGGCGAGGCGCTGCTCGGCGGCGGCGCGGCCGGTGGGCGTGAGGGCGCCGGTCGCGAGCTGCTCCTGGAGGTCGTCGGCGGCCACTTCGTACATGGTCTGGCGGACGTTCTTGGCCTGGTAGAAGGCCCAGCTGTCCGACGCCTTGATGTTGTTCGCCACCATGTCGTCGGTCGCGTTGCCGCCGCCGAGGCCGCCGATCGCCAGCACCGCCGCCAGAAGCGCGATGAGCAGGGCCGCGCGGTTCCGGAACCCCTCCGCCGCTTCGTTCTCGGCGCGCTGCTCGTGGATTTCGGAAATCAGATCGGCGGCGTCGTTCGAATCCATCTTGGACCAACCCCTCTTGAGAGGCGGTCTCGCTGGCAAAGATTTCCGCCCAAGTCGAGAGGGTTGAAGCGGCTTGCCGAACGCGCCGGCTGCTGTAGATCGGGCGGCGCCAAACAGGGGGACCTGCATGACCCGCCGCCTCGCCGCTCTGCTCGCTTTCACGCTCCTCGCGGTTCCGGCCGTCGCCGCCGACCGGCCCCCGCCGAGGCTGGTCGTCGCCATCTCGGTCGACCAATTCTCCGCCGACCTCTTCGCCCAGTACCGTCAGCATTTCACCGGCGGCCTGAGGCGGCTCGAGGACGGCGTGGTCTTCCCGTCCGGCTATCAGAGCCACAACGCGACCGAGACCTGCCCGGGCCATTCGACCATCCTCACCGGCTCGCATCCGGCGCGAACGGGAATCATCGCCAACAACTGGTTCGACCAGAGCCTCGCGAGGGAGGACAAGGAAGTCTATTGCTCGGAGGACCCGAGCATCCCGGGCTCAAGCTCCGAGCATTACACCGTCTCCACCCATTTCCTGAAAGTCCCCGCGCTCGGCGACTGGATGAAGAAGGCCGACCCGGGCTCGCGCTCGGTAGCCGTGGCGGGGAAGGACCGCGCCGCGATCATGATGGGCGGCTATGACACCGACCAGCGCTGGTATTGGGACGGCAAGCATTATCAGGGCGCCGGCAAGCCGCGCCCGGCGGCGGCCGGCGCCGCGGTCAATGCAACGGTCGACGCCGCGCTTGCCCACGGCACAGAGCCGATGCCGCTGCCGCCCGTCTGCGAGGCGCACAGCCGTGCCGTCGCGGTCGCCGGCGGCGGCAAGCCGGTCGGCGCCGGCCGCTTCGCCCGCGCCGCCGGCGATTCCAAGGCCTTCCGGATCTCGCCCGAATTCGATGCGGCGACGCTCGCCCTCGCCGCCGGCCTACGCAGCGAGCTGAAGCTCGGCGAGGGGCCGGCGACCGACCTGCTGGCGGTCGGAGTCTCGGCGACCGACTACATTGGCCACACCTACGGCACCCAGGGCAGCGAGATGTGCATCCAGATGCTCGCGCTCGACCGCGCGCTCGGCGATTTCTTCCGCCAGTTGGACGCGACCGGAATCGACTATGTGGTGATGCTCACCGCGGACCATGGCGGCCACGACATACCAGAGCGGTTAGACCAGCACGGCGTGACTGACGCGAGCCGGGCCGACAATGAGCTGTCGCCGGGGCCGATGTCGAAGGCGATCGCCGACAAGCTCCACCTCACCGGCCCGGTGCTGCTCGGCGACGCCGCGTTCGGCGACATGTACATCGCCCGCGCCCTCACCGGGGCG
>JAXDPL010000194.1:0-2963 GCA_034668385.1 Sphingomonadales bacterium
CGACGCTTCGTCGCAAATGTCGAGCTCGGCGCGGGCGGTGAGGCAGAAGGGCAGAGCGCGTTCCTCGCAGATGCGCGCGAAGGCGGTGCCGAGCGTGCCGGTGGCGCCGGTGATCAGCAATTTGCGGCCGCCCCATTCGAACGTCTTGCAGCGCCCGTTCCAGGGATAGAGGCGCGGCGGCCTGCGCCACCAGCCCGGGCTGTCGAGTGCCGGATGGTCGTAATCCCGGCCGCGCGCCCAGGCCTGGGCGGCGTCGGCGATCGCGGTCGGCCGCGGCGGATCGCTCCGGGCGTCGAACACGCCGGTGTCGTAGAAGCCGTGGCGGCAGGTGAGCAGGAAGCGCCAGTCGACGTTCCCGAACATCGACCAGAGGGTGACGGCGCGGATGTCGACACCCTCGCCGCGAAGCGCGCCGGCCGTGGTCCAGACCTCGTTCGCCCAGCGCAATTGCTCGTCGCGGTGGCAGCCGTGGTGGACCTCGGTCACCGCCAGCGGCAGCCCGTAGCGCTCCCAGGCCTCCTTGAGCCGCGGGCCGATGCCGGTGTCGGGCTCGAGCCTCTTCACCCGCACCGCCTCGGCGTCGACATAGGTGTCCCGCCCGTTCCAGCCGGGCGCGTGGCCGGGATAGAGGTGCAGTCGGTCGTCGAGGAACCGCTCGCTGGTCAGATAATGGTTGATTCCGATCAGGTCCGGCGTCGCTTCGCCGCCCTCCAGCGCCTCGAGCTCGTCCCGGCCGATGCCGGCGTCCAGCATGATGTCGCAAAAGGCGTGGCGCTGGGTCACCCGGCCGCAGAGCAGGTCGAGGCTCAGCCAGCGTCGCTCATTCTCGTGCGCGGCCTGGTAGCGCAGCTTCTGGGTGGAGAAGGTCTTGCCGAGATCCTCGGTCTGGACCAGCCGGGCGCCCGGCACCGCGGCGCGGATCGCCCGCATCGCCTCGAGCACGCCGCGGCACTGGTTGTAGAGCGCCCTCAGGAAGATCGGGTAATCCCGTCCGTGCGGGTACCAATGGCCGTAGAGGCCGGAGAAGCGGGCGGTGGTCAGCGGCTCGTTGACCGGAGTCCACATCCCGATCCACGGATAGCGCTCGGCGACGCGGGCTGCGTAATCGGCGAGCTTCTTCGGAAAATCCGGGTCGGTGAGGTCGGTGTAGCGCGGGCCGCTGCCGTGGTGCAGGAGTCCGGCGACGACCTCGATCCCGCGCTCGCGCAGCCGTGCGAGCCGGTCGTCGGTCCAGCCGAAGTCCAGTTCGTTCGGCCGCTCCGGCGCCACCGCCTCCCAGAGGATCGGATAGCGCACGGTCCGGATGCCGAGATCGGCGATTCGGTCGATGTCGGCGAGCCGGGCGCGGTGGCCTGTCTCCTCGCTTTGGTCGCGATAATCGTCGCCGAGACGGACGATGGTGCATTCGACGCCTCCCCAAAGTTCGAGTCGGGGAGGCGCGGCCGGTCGATCGTTCGTCATTCCTTCAGCGTCTCTGTCATGGCGGATGAGTAACGAACGGCATTCGCGCTCGCGCGGTTCCCCCCAAAGGGCCGAGCGCCAACCCAGATCAGGAAGAATCCCCCGGCCGCTAAAGATTTGGAAACCTTGGTCTGTCACGCTTCCCGACGGTCGGAAGAGGAGGCGCGGACATGGCCGTTCAGCAGGTTTGCCCCGGGCCCGATCCTTACTCGGATCGCCGGGCCGAGCCCCGCCACGAAGGCCTCGTCGACAGCGCCGTGATCTGGTTCCGCGGAAGCCCCCACGAAGTTCCGGTGCTCAACATCTCCTCGCGCGGGACGATGATCGAAGCCGATTTCGCGCCCCGGCTCGGCGAGACCGTCCTCGTCCAGTTCCCCGAATGCAGCCGTATCCACGCCTTCGTACGCTGGAACCGCGACGGCCGCATCGGCCTCAATTTCGGCCACGAGATCCTGCTCGGCGGCTAGCGCGGCGCCTCGTCATTATACCTCGTCATCCCGGGCTTGACCCGGGACCCATGAACACCGAACTCCGATGACCGAGTGAGCCCGTGTTCATGGGTGCCGGATCAAGTCCGGCATGACGGAGGATGGATGATCGATCTCTACACGGCGGCGACGCCCAACGGCTGGAAGGTCTCGATCGCGCTCGAGGAGCTCGGTCTTCCCTACGATCTGCACGTCATCGACATGGCGGCCGGCGAGCAGAAGCAGCCCTGGTTCACGGCGATCAACCCCAACGGCCGGATCCCCGCCATCGTCGACCGCGACGAAGGCGATTTTCCCGTGTTCGAGAGCGGCGCCATCCTCCTCTATCTCGCCGAGAAGACCGGCCGCCTGATCCCTGCCGATGCGAAGGGCCGCAGCATCGTCCTCCAGTGGCTGATGTTCCAGATGGGCGGCGTGGGCCCGATGATGGGCCAGGCCAACGTCTTCACCCGCTATTTCCCCGAGCAATTGCCGAGCGTGATCGAGCGGTTCCGCCGCGAGGGCCGGCGGCTGTTCGAGGTGCTCGACACCCACCTCGCCGCGAACGAATGGCTGGCCGGCGACTATTCGATCGCCGACATCGCCAACTGGTCGTGGGTCCACACCCACGAATGGTCCGGAATCCCGGTCGAGGGGCTGCAGCACCTGCAACGCTGGATCGACGCGATCGCCGCGCGGCCGGCGGTCCAGAAGGGCATCGTGACTCCGCCCCGCGCCGATCCCGCCCGATCGGTCGAGACGGCTCGCTCTATCCTCGCCTGAAGACTATGATGGAGCCTTGGAGGACAGCCCGATGAACGAGATGACCCGCCTCGCCCCGCAGCCCGATTATTCCGAATCGGCCCGCCGCGCCCTCGGCCGCGCCCCGGCCTTGTTCATCGACAACGAATGGGTGGAATCCAGCCACGGCAAGACGATCGCGGTCTACGATCCCTCGACCGGCAAGCAGATCGCCTCGGTGGTCGACGCCTCGGACGCCGACGTCGACCGCGCCGTCGCCGCCGCCCGCCGCGC
>JAXDPL010000195.1:0-11313 GCA_034668385.1 Sphingomonadales bacterium
CCGAAGCCGAGGCCGAAGCCCTGGCCGGAATAGATCGCCTCGCTGAACATCGACCGCGACAGCATGGTGAGGTCGGCGCCGCCGGGGAGATGGTTGCGGGTCATCAGCTCCAGCGTCTTGCGCCCGACCAGCGGCGCCCCGCCGCCGAGCAGCATGGCGACGAAGCGGTGATAATCGGCCGTGGTCGAGACCAGCCCGCCGCCGCCCGAGACGAAAACCGGCGGCCTCGCGAAGCTGCTCTCCGGCCCCGCGCGGTCGAAGACGATCGTCCCCTTCTCCGGGTGCAGCCACCAGGCTTCGGGAAGGCGGTGGAGCTGGTCGGGCGGCACCTGGAAACCCGTATCCTTCATTCCGAGCGCCTCGAAGATGCGGGTGCGCAGGAACTCCTCGAACGGCAGTCCGGAGAGGCGTTGGACGACGAGGCCGAGGACGTCGGTCGAGACCGAATAATTCCACGCCTCGCCGGGCGAGAATTCGAGTGGCACCGTTCCAAGGGTCGCGACGAAATCCTCGAGCCCCCGCTCGGCCCGGATCACGCCGAGGCCGAGCGCGCGATAGGCGGCGTCGACCGGCGTCAAGTTCTGGAACTCGTAGGTGAGGCCGGAGGTGTGGCGAAGCAGGTCGAGCATCATCATCGGCCGGTCGGGCGGACGGGTGCGGAAGCCGCTTTCGAGGTCGCCGCCTTCGTAGACCTGCACATTCTCCAGCTCGGGCACGACGCTGTTCACCGGCTGGTCGAGCGACACCCGCCCCTCCTCGAGCAGCATCATGAACGCGAGCGAGGTGACCGGCTTGGTCATCGAGGCGATCCTGAAGATCGAATCCTCGCGAAGCGCCACGCCGGGCCGCGCCTCGCCCTGGGTCGAGAGATGGACCGGCAGGCCGTCGCGGGCGACGAGGAGCTGGGCGTGAGGAATGAGCTTGGGCGCGAGGTAGCGCTCGGCGATGAACGCGTCGAGCCGCTTCAGCCGCTCCGCATCGAAGCCCAGGGCCACCGGGTTGTTGAGGTCCATCGTCGCTCCGCCACTCGCTGAACGCGGCGCTTTAGGCGGAGAGACGGGCGCCGCGATACGCAAAAATGCGAAAGGCCCGCCCCCGGGAGAGAGGGGACGGGCCTTTGCTGTTCGGTTCGGGCTTGCGCCCGATCCGCCGTTACGCGGCGCGGCGGCGCTTGGCGATGAGGCCGAGCGCGGCGGCGGCGAACAGGCCGATGCCGGCCGGAGCCGGAACCGGGGTGCCGCCGTTCGAGCCGGAGCTGCCGGTGCTGGTGCAGCCGGAGTGGCAGGCGGCCGCCGGAGCGGTCGGAACGGCGGCGGCCATGAGAGCGACGCCGGCGATGATGAGAGCCTTCTTGAACATCTGTGCCTCCTGTTTGCCCGAACCGTCACGCTTGAAATCGTCGAGCTGCTGGCGGCTAAATACGTGAGACGGCGGGGCGGGACCATAGCTCCGGACGCCCAATTTCCCGCTGTCCCGCAATGAAACGGAGGGCCCCGACAGGGGTTAACGCGGGCCTTTTCTGGACTTGTCCGCGACCCCTGCCTAGATGCGCGCCACGATGAAGCGGCGGTTCCGGAAGATGCACGGCCTCGGCAACGACTTCGTCATCTTCGACGCGCGCGAGGCGCCGCTGGAGATGGACGGGACCCGTGCCCGCGCGCTCGCCGACCGCCGCACCGGCATCGGCTGCGACCAGCTGATCGTGCTGGAGCCGTCCGACCGGGCTGACTTGCGCATGCGGATCTGGAACCCGGACGGCGGAGAGGTCGAATCCTGCGGCAACGCCGCGCGCTGCGTCGCCTGGCTGCTGGGCGGCGACAGCGCGATCGAGACCGCGGGCGGCACGCTCAAGGCCTCGGCCGAGCAGGGCGGCGCGAGCGTCTCGATGGGCGAGCCGCGCTTCGCCTGGGACGAGATCCCCCTCGCCTACCCGATGGACACCGACGCGCTGCCGGTCGGCTGGGACGAGCTGCAGGGCCCCGCCGCTCTCAACGTCGGCAACCCCCACGTCGTCTTCTTCGTCGAGGACGCGCGCGCCGTTCCGCTCGACCGGCTCGGGCCGCTGATCGAGACCGACCCGCTCTTTCCCGACCGGGTCAACGTCAACGTCGCCTCGATCGAAGAGGGCGTGATTCGCCTGCGGGTCTGGGAGCGCGGCGCCGGCCTCACCCAGGCCTGCGGGACCGGCGCCTGCGCGACCGCCGTCGCGGCGATCCGGCGCAGGCTGGCGCGCAGCCCGGTCGTCGTGCGGCTTCCCGGCGGCGCCCTGACGATCGACTGGGCGCCCGGCCGTCCGATCGTCATGGCCGGCGCCGCGACTCCCGTGTTCGACGGCGAGGTGGAGCTGTGAGCGGGCCGGAGGTCATCACTCTCGGATGCCGGCTGAACGCCGCCGAGAGCGAAGCGATGCGGCGGCTGGCCGCGGGCCAGGACGACCTCGTCATCGTCAATTCGTGCGCCGTCACCAATGAGGCGGTCCGCCAGACCCGCCAGGCGATCCGCAAGGCCAGGCGCGCCCGGCCGAAGGCGCGGCTGGTCGTCACCGGCTGCGCCGCGCAGGTCGACCCGGAAACCTTCGCCGCGATGCCCGAAGTGGATTGCGTGGTCGGCAATGCCGAGAAGCTCAATTCTGGATCATTCTTCACCCCAGCGGACAAGGTGCGCGTTTCCGACATCTTCGCCGTCCGCGAGACCGCGCCGCACCTCGTCGCAGGCTTTTCCGAGCGGGCGCGGGCGTTCGTCGAGGTGCAGAATGGCTGCGATCATCGCTGCACCTTCTGCATCATCCCCTACGGGCGCGGGAACAGCCGGTCGGTCCCGGCGGGCGGGGTCGTCGAGCGGATCAAGGCGCTGGTCGGCGAGGGCTTCAGGGAAGTGGTGCTGACCGGGGTCGACGTCACCAGCTACGGACCCGATTTGCCGGGCGCGCCCACGCTCGGCCTGCTGATCGAACGGATCCTTCGGCACGTGCCGGGTCTTCCGCGGCTGCGCCTCTCGTCCCTGGACTGCATCGAGATCGATCCACGGTTGGAGGAGATCGTCGCCCACGACCCCCGCTTCATGCCGCACCTCCACATGAGCTTCCAAGCCGGCGACGACATGATCTTGAAGCGCATGAAGCGGCGCCACAGCCGATCTCAGGCGATCGAAACGGTGGCGAGGCTGAAGGCAAAACGGCCGGCGCTGGCGATCGGCGCGGACCTCATCGCCGGCTTCCCGACCGAGACCGACGCGATGCACGAAAACTCGCTGCGGCTGATCGACGAATGCGACATCGTGATGGGCCACATCTTCCCCTTCTCGCCCAAGCGCGGCACCCCCGCTGCGCGGATGCCGCTCGTGCCGCCGGGCGTGGCGAAGGCGCGCGCGCGGCGGCTGCGCGAGGCCTGCGGTCGGCGGAAGGCGGCGTGGCTCGAGGGAATGGTCGGGACGATGCAGTGGGTGCTGATCGAGAAGGGCGGCCGGGGCCATTCGGAGAATTTCGCCGAGGTCATCATCGCGGACGGAGCTCGTCACTCCCGCGAAAGCGGGGGTCCCGCTTCCTTCGGGCCGGCCGAGGAAGAGAAGAAGCGGGATTCCCGCTTGCGCGGGAATGACGGGCAGATCGTCCAGGTCTTCATCACCTCCGCCACCACCGACAGCCTCATCGGCATCCCCGCATGAGCGAGGGCACCTGGCTCGACCGGCTCAATGCCGGCTTTCGCAAGACCTCGGAACGGCTTGGCGACAACCTCACCGGGCTGCTCACCAAGGCTGCGCTCGACGAGGCGACGCTCGACGGGATCGAGGAAGCGCTGATCGCCTCCGACCTCGGCCCCTCCACGGCGGCGAAGATCCGACGGCGGCTGGCCGGCGAGCGGTTCGAGCGCGGGCTGAGCGAGGAGGCGGTGCGCGAGATCGTGGCGCAGGAGATCGAGAAGATCCTCGCGCCCGTTGCGAAGCCGCTGGAGATCCACGCCTTCCCCCGGCCGCAGGTGATCCTGATCGTCGGAGTCAACGGCTCGGGCAAGACGACGACGATCGCCAAGCTCGGCCACCTGCTGATCGAGCAGGATTACGGCGTGCTGCTCGCCGCCGGCGATACGTTCCGCGCCGCGGCGATCGAGCAATTGAAGATCTGGGCGGAGCGGATCGGCGTACCGGTCATCGCGGGGCCGGAAGGCGGCGACAGCTCGGCGATCGTCTTCGACGGCGTGAAGAAGGCGACCGCCGAAGGCATAGACAGTCTGATCGTCGACACCGCCGGCCGTCTCCAGAACAAGAAGGTCCTGATGGACGAACTCGCCAAGATCCGGCGCGTGCTCGGTCGGCTCAATCCGGCGGCGCCGCACGACGTCGTGCTCGTCCTCGACGCGACGACCGGGCAGAATGCGCTCAGCCAGATCGAGGTGTTCAAGGAGGTAGCGGGCGTGACCGGGCTGATCATGACCAAGCTGGACGGAACCGCGCGCGGCGGCGTGCTGGTCGCCGCCGCCGAGCGCTTCGGCCTTCCGATTCACGCGATCGGAATCGGCGAGGGTCTCAACGACCTGCGCCCGTTCGACGCGCGCGAGACGGCGCGGGCGATCGCCGGGCTGCCTCGGGCATGACCAACGCCGCTCCCGCCCGCCCCCACGGCCTCACTAGCTTCCTGCTCGATTTCGGGCCGCTTTTGCTCTTCTTCATCGCCTACAAATGGCGCGGCATCGTCTTCAGCACCCTCACCTTCATGGTGGCGATCCTCGCCGTCCTCATCTTCTCGCTGGTCCGCTATCGCCGCGTGTCGCCGATGATGGTGATCTCGGCGGTGCTAATCCTCGGCTTCGGCGGGCTCACCGTCTATCTTCACGACCAGCGCTTCATCCAGATGAAGCCGACCATCATCTACGCCGGTTTCGCGCTGTTCCTCGGCGGCGGGCTGCTGTTCCGCCGGCCTTTGCTCAAATATCTTTTCGGGCCGGTGTTCGAGGGGCTGGACGAGGCGGGCTGGCTGAAGTTGTCGCGCAACTGGGCCGGCTTCTTCGCCTTCATGGCGGTGCTGAACGAGGTGCTTCGCGCCACCGTCTCGTTCGATGCCTGGCTGACCGCGAAAGTCTGGGGCGCGACAGCGCTCTCGCTGCTGTTCGGCATGGCCAACATCCCGATGCTGCTCCGCCACGGCCTCACCGTCGAGGCCCCGGCCGAGGAAGCGCCGGGGGCGCCGCCCGAATGAGCGCGCCCGTCGTCTCGATCCGCGGCCTTTCGAAGCGCTATGCCGGCGGCCACGAGGCGCTGAAGGACGTCGACCTCGACATCGCGCACGGCGAGATCTTCGCCCTGCTCGGGCCGAACGGCGCGGGCAAGACGACGCTGATCAACATCGTCTGCGGGATTGTCACCGCCACCGCCGGCACGGTCACCGTCGACGGCCACGACATCGTCGCCGACTATCGCGCCGCGCGCGACCGGATCGGGCTGGTGCCGCAGGAGCTGCACACCGACGCCTTCGAGCCGGTCTGGGCGACGGTCGCCTTCAGCCGCGGCCTGTTCGGCAAGCCGGCCAACCCCGCTTATCTCGAAAAGGTGCTGAAGGAGCTGTCGCTCTGGGACAAGCGCAAGTCCAAGATCCTCGAGCTTTCCGGCGGCATGAAGAGGCGGTTGATGATCGCCAAGGCGCTCGCCCACGAGCCCGGCATCCTGTTCCTCGACGAGCCGACCGCCGGGGTCGACGTCGAATTGCGGCGCGACATGTGGGCCCTGGTCCGCCAGCTAAGGGACAGCGGAGTTACCATCATCCTTACCACCCATTACATCGAGGAAGCCGAGGAGATGGCCGACCGGGTCGGCGTGATCCGCAAGGGCGAGCTGATCCTGGTCGAGGACAAGCACGCGCTGATGGAGAAGCTCGGCAAGAAGCAGCTGACCCTGACCCTCGCCGAGCCGATGGCGGCGGTGCCCGAAGGCCTCGCCGAATGGGATCTGGAGCTGCGCAAGGACGGCACGGAACTGGTCTACACGTTCGACGGCAAGGCGGAGCGAACCGGAATCCCGTCGCTGATGCGCCGGATCGCCGACCTCGGAATCGCCTTCAAGGACCTTGCCACCCACCAGAGCTCGCTCGAGGACATCTTCGTCAGCCTGGTCAGCGAGCGCGGCGGAGGCGGGCGGTGACCGCGCCGCGCTTCAACCGCCGCGGAGTCTGGGCGATCTACCGCTTCGAGATGCACCGGTTCCTCAGGACGATCTGGACCGGCCTCGCCACCCCGGTGATCACCACCTCGCTCTATTTCGTCGTGTTCGGGTCGGCGATCGGCTCGCGGATGAGCAATGTCGGCGGGATCCCCTATGGCAGCTTCATCGTGCCCGGGCTGATGATGCTGAGCCTGTTCAACGAGAGCATCTTCAACGCCTCATTCGGAATCCACATGCCGCGCTTCCTCGGGACGATCTACGAGCCGCTGTCGGCGCCCCTGTCGCCGTTCGAGATCGTGCTGGGGTATGTCGGTGCTGCGATGACCAAGGCGGTCGGTATTTCCCTCGTCATCCTCGCCACCGCGAACCTGTTCGTGCCGGTGCACGTCCTCCATCCGGTCTGGATGGCCGGCTTCCTGCTGCTGGTCGCGGCGACCTTCTGCCTGTTCGGCTTCATCGTCGGCATCTGGGCCAAGGGCTTCGAGCAGCTGCAGATCATCCCGATGCTGATCGTGACGCCCCTCACCTTCCTCGGCGGCGCCTTCTACTCGATCCACATCCTCCCCGAGCCGTGGCGGACGATCACCTTGTTCAACCCGGTCGTCTATTTGATCAGCGGCTTCCGCTGGACCTTCTACGGGATCGCCGACGTGACGCCCGGCGTAAGCCTGGCCGCGACGGCCGGTTTCCTGATCGCCTGCCTCGGCGTCGTCGCCTGGATTTTCAGGACGGGGTACAGGCTGAAGAGCTAGATCCTCCCCTCGATTTCGAGGGGAGGGAGACCGTGCGAAGCACGGTGGAGGGGCCTGCTGAATAAGAGGCCCCTCCACCAGCCTGCGGCTGGTCCCCCTCCCCTGCAAATGCAGGGAGGATTTCGCTACGTCAGCGCTTCTTCCTGTTCCGCCGGCGAGGCTTCGCCCGCCTGGTCGGCGCGGCCGACGCCTCGGCCGTCGAGGTTGCGCGCGACGAACTCCCAGTTGACCAGCTTGTTCAGCACCGCATCGACGAAGTCGGGGCGGGCGTTGCGATAGTCGATGTAATAAGCATGCTCCCAGACGTCGACGGTGAGCAGCGGCTGCATCCCCTCGTGGGCGACCGGCGTGTCGGCGTCGTGGAGCGAGGTGATGCGAAGCGCGCCGCGGTCGAGGACGAGCCAGGCCCAGCCGCTGGCGAAATGGCCGACCGCTTCCTCCTTGAGCTTCGCGAGCATCGCATCGGTCGAACCGAAGCTCTGATCGATCAGCTCGGCGAGGCGACCCGTCGGGCGCTGCCCTTCCGCCGGCGCCAGGCATTGCCAGAAGAAATTGTGGTTCCACAGCTGGCCGGCATTGTTGAACAGGCCCTTGTCGCCGCGCTCGGCCGCGGCCCGGATCAGCTCGGCCAGCGAGGCGGCGGCGAGGCCCTTGTCGCCGACCAAAGCGTTGGTCTTGTCGACATAGGCCTTGTTGTGCTTGCCGTGGTGGAATTCGAGCGTTTCGGCCGACATGTGCGGCGCGAGCGCCTGCCGTTCGAACGGCAGTTCGGGCAGATGGAAAGCCATGGAAAAACCTCCTCCTCGTGTCACCCGCGACAACGCGAAGCATGGGGTAAGGTTCGCCCTCGCCCCCGCCGATGCGGTGAGCGGAGGGCTTCCCGGCACGACTTCAGGTGCGGCCGCCCAACCTCCCCTGGCGGGAAGGCTATTGCCCCTGGCGCTGGCGGACGGTGAAGCGGGCGAGGTCGATCTGCGGCTGGCGCCATTTGGGCTCGATGCGGCTGGCCTCGCGATAATCGAAATAAGCTTCCTTGACCCGGCCGCCGAGCTCGTTCGCCACCGCCCGGCCGTAATAAGCCAGCGCCGGGCGCCGGGTCTTCTTGGCCAGCGCGGTGTCGAACAGAGCCATCGCGTCCTGCCAGGCATCGTCGCGGCGGAGCAGCACCATGCCCTTGTTGAGATAGGCCTCGGCCTGGTTCGGATCCTCTGCCAGAGCACGGTCGAAGTCCGCCATCGCGGCGTCCTCGCGGCCCACCCTCAGCCTCAGAATGCCGCGGTTCACGTAGGTGGCGACCGTGTCGTATTTCGACATGTTGCCCTGCTGGAGCGCCTCGTCGCAGCGGTCGAGGCTGTCCTGCGAGGGGATCAGGCGGGAGTCGGCCGCGTCGTAGCACATCCGGGCCGAGCTGCTTCCGATCACGGTGACGGCCGCGACGGCGGGAACGGCGGACGCCGCCAGCGCCGCCGCGAACAGGGTTCTGCCGATGCTCATGATCCAAGTCCTCCTTGGAGTCGCGAGCCTAGCCGAAATCCGCGAATCACGCCATCAATTGATGGCGCTTCATCGCGTGGCGAAGCTGGTCGTAGGTGAGGGCGAGCGCGGTGGCGGCCTGGCGCTGGTTCCAGCGACACCGCTCGAGCGCCGCGGCGAGGATCGCTTTCTCATATTCGGCGACGGCGAGGCGGAAGTCGGCGCAGCTGGCCGGATCGTGGGCGAGCGACTGGGGCGGTGGCAGAAGGACCTCGCCTTCCTTGACGGCGGACGATCTGGGAAGGGCACCGACGGCCGGTGCGCCTTCCAGCCAGGGCGATTCGAACGGATCGAACTGGATGGCGTCGATCGCCCGGCTTTCGTCGCCCCAGCGATACACGGCGCGCTCGACGACGTTCCTCAGCTCGCGGACGTTGCCCGGCCAGCTATGTTCGAGCAGGCGGTTGAGCGCGCCCGAGGAGAAACCGGGCCAGCTCTCCCAGCCGAGCTCCAGCGCCATTCGGCGGGCGAAATGATCGGCGAGGACCGGGATGTCGCTGTTGCGGTGGCGCAGCGGCGGCAAGGTCACCACCTCGAAGCACAGGCGGTCGAGCAGGTCGGCGCGGAACCGCCCCTCTTCGGCGAGCCGGGGGAGATGCTCGTTGGTGGCGGCGACGATCCGGACGTCGACAGTCATCGGCTTCGAGGCGCCGATCCGAGTCACCTCGCCATATTCGACCGCGCGCAGCAGCCGCTCCTGCGCAGCCATGCTGAGCGTCGCCAGCTCGTCCAGGAACAGTGTTCCGCCGTCCGCCTCCTCGAAGCGGCCGGTGCGTGTCTTGGTGGCGCCGGTGAAGGAGCCCGCCTCGTGGCCGAACAGCTCCGCCTCGATCAGAGTCTCCGGCAAAGCTGCGCAATTCATAATGACGAGCGGGCCGTCCCAGCGCGAGGAGAGGTGGTGGAGCCGCTCGGCGATCAGCTCCTTGCCGGTGCCGCGCTCGCCGATGACCAGCACGGGCCGGTCGAGCGGCGCGGCGCGGCTCGCCCGCTCGACGGCATCGAGGAAGGATGAAGATTGGCCGACCAGCTGGGTGTTGCGCTCCATTGCCAACACTTGGGATAAACTCCCATGGCTTGGCAAGAGGCAAGACCCGGATGCAGGGTCTCAGGCCCATGAAAATGGCGGATTTCCGCTACTTCAGCCCATTTGGCACGGCTTTTGTTTAGGAAAAGGCACAGCACCGCGACGGCGCTCCGATTTTTGAGGACCATTGGGAGGGAAAGATGTTGAACGCGAGCAAGATGAGCCAGGGTCTGGTCGCCATGGTGGCGGCGCTGCTGCTGACCGCCACCGCGGTCGGCGCTGCGGTCGGTCCGGCCCGGGCGCTGGAGACGGCGCCGGTGAGCCTTGCCCAGGCGCCTGTTTCCGGTCAGGCTCAGGCGTGACCGGCGGCGCGCGGCCGGCGGAGCGTTCGTCCCCCTTGGCGTTCGCCGGCCGCGGCCAGTCGTACATGAGTGAAGGAGCTTAGGATGGGCATTTTCTCCCGCACGCGCGACATCGTCGCGGCGAACTTCGCAGACCTGCTCGACAAGGCCGAGGACCCGGCGAAGATGATCCGGATGATCATCCTCGAGATGGAGGAGACCCTGGTCGAGGTCCGGGCGTCGGCGGCGCGGACGATCGCGGACCAGAAGGAGATGCGCCGTCAGATCGCCAAGCTCGAACGCATCCAGGAGGGCTGGGTGGAGAAGGCCGAGCTTGCTCTGTCGAAGGGCCGCGAGGATCTCGCCAAGGCCGCCCTGGTCGAGAAGCAGAAGGCCGCCGATCTCGCCGACGGCCTCAAGGCGGAGATCGAGGTGCTCGACGACGCGCTTCGGGCCTCGGAAGCCGACATCGCCAAGCTGCAGGGCAAGCTGCGCGAGGCGCGGACCCGGCAGAACGCGATCCAGTCGCGGCTCGAGAGCGCCAACCAGCGCGCGCGGCTCAGGGAAATGTACGCCGGCCCTAAGGTCGACGACGCCTTTTCCCGCTTCGAGGTGCTCGAGCGGCGGGCGGACCAGGCCGAGGGCCGTGCCGACGCCCTGGCGCTCGGCGCTCCGCCCAAGACGCTCGACGAGGAGATCGCCGAGCTGCGCAATTCCGAAAAGGTCGACGCCGAGCTCGAGGCCCTGAAGGCCCGGCTGAACGCGCCGAAGGAGGGCTGATCCGATGGATTCGCAACCGATATTCGTCGTCGTCATGGTCATCGGCATCCTCGGGATCCTGTTCATCGGCCTGCCCTGGCTGATCTTTCACTACATCACCCGCTGGAAGAGCCAGGCGACGCTCACCAACGAGGACGAGAAATTGCTCGACGAGCTGCACGACCTCGCCCGCCGGCTCGACGACCGCATGTGCTCGATCGAGCGGATCATGAGCGCCGACAATCCCAATTGGCGCCAGATCGCGTGCGACCCTGCCGAAACGGGCCTCGAAGCTCTCAACGCACCCAGTCAGACCCGGAGGATCGGCCAGTGAGCGCCCGGCATACGAAATTCTACCGCGACAAGCGCAACGGCAAATGGATGGGTGTGTGCGCCGGGATCGCCGATTATACCGGCGTCGACGTCACCCTGGTGCGAATCGCCTTCGTGCTCGCGACCGTGTGCGGCGGCGGCGGCATCGTCATCCCCGCCTACCTAATCGCGGGCTGGATAGCCCCGGTGAAGCCGAACGAGATCGCCTACCAGAGCGAGGAGGACGCCAAGTTCTGGCAGGGCGTGCGCGCGTCGCCGGCCCGGACGGTCCGCGACGTTCGCTCCCGCTTCCGGGACATCGACCGGCGGCTCGCCGACGTCGAGACCTACGTCACCAGCTCGAACGGGCGCCTCGCCCGCGAGATCGAGCAGCTTCGCTAGGAAAGGGCCCGAGAGGGAAGATTGACAATGCACGGGGATC
>JAXDPL010000196.1:0-6179 GCA_034668385.1 Sphingomonadales bacterium
TCGGAGACCGCCGCCCAGTTCGCCGAGATGGACTCCAACAAGGACGGCTTCGTCACCGCCCAGGAGCTCGGCGACCGCGGCCCCAGGATGATCGACCGGCTCGATTCCAATCATGACGGCAAGCTGACCCTCGACGAGATAAACGGCGGCATCCTCAGGATGTTCGACATGGTGGACGCCAACCACGACGGCACCGTCACCCCGGCCGAGCGCGACGCGTTCCGCGCGGCCATGCGCGCCCAGCGCGGCGGCGGCGGCGGAATGCAGGGCGGCCCGGGCGACCAGCCTCCCGGCCAGTAAGCCTGGCCCCAAAAGCGAGACCGAGCCCCGGCGCCACCCCTTGGCGCCGGGGCTTGCTTTTGGGCCGCCCCGGCCGCTGCTAGGAAGGTGTCGTGGCCGATCACGAACCTCGCGCCCGATTCGGCCCGCGGCTGATCACCCTGGCGGTCGGCAGCGCCGCGCTCCTGCTGTGGTTCGCCATGCTGTGGTACATGTTCGGAGACGTGCTCTGAGCCTTCGAATCCTGGTCGACGCCGACGCCTGCCCGGTCAAGGACGAGGTCTACAAGGTCGCCTGGCGCCACGGGGTGGCGGTCGCCATCGTCAGCAACGCCCGGATCCGCGTGCCCGACCATCCGCTGATCGAGCGGGTCGTCGTCGGCGACGCCTTCGACGCCGCCGACGACTGGATCGCCGAAGCCGCGGGCCCGGCGACGATCGTCATCACCGCCGACATCCTGCTCGCCAACCGGGCGCTGAAGGCCGGCGCGACGGTGCTCGCGCCAACTGGAAAGCCATTCACCACCAGCTCGATCGGCGCCGCCGTCGCCACCCGCGCGATCATGGCCGACCTGCGCGCCGGCGGCGAACAGCTGGGCGGTCCGGCGCCCTTCGCCAAAGCCGATCGCTCCCGCTTGCTGCAGGCGCTCGACGAGGCTGTGGTTCGGCTGAAGCGGGGGCGATGAGCCGCCGGCGCTAGCGGCGGGAAGAGGCGGTCGCGGCCGGGGCCGTCGCGGCGGCATAGCTGATCGCCGCTTCGACCTGCTCCGGAGTCGGGCGCCGCGAGGCCTTGGGCGCGTTGCCCGGGGCCGGGGTGAGCAGGATCACGGCCGCCACCGCCGACAAGCTCGCAATCCCAACCGTCGCCCGCGACATTCAAGCTCTCCCGTTTCGATGGCGAACCGATACGGGCCCGCGGCCGGCGGCGCGAGCGTCTTTACCGCCAATCCTCCGCACCGCCCCGCACAGATGCGCACAGATGCGCCGGAGCGAAGGGGGCGAGGGGGGCGACCAAGGCCGCCTCCATCCTCTCGGAGTGACAGTCACCAGTGACTCTCACCTGGGCAGCCAGGAGGCTTTGCAGGAGGGCTCGACGCTTATCACTTGATCGTCCTCCCCCATCGAGACGACGTTGAGGCCGAAGCCCTTCCGGTGCCGGTAGTTGAAGCTGCAGAAGCCATAGCCGGTGCCGGAGCACGTCTGCACCTCGGGAACGCCCTGACGCACGAGACGCTCCCCGCCGGGATCCGGCTCGTCGGGCCTTTGCGGCTGCCACGCGTCGGCGATCAGGACCTTTCGAGCCTTTCGGATATCCTGTCCGAAGACGTTGGGAACGACCGCGGCGCCCCCGCAGACCGGGTCGTTCTCGGCGACCGGCTCGACCGAGATGCCATTGCCGAGGACGACATCGGCGAACGGTGGCGAAGGAAGCCCGTAGGAAAGCCTGATCCTGCGCGGATCGACCTGTTGTGCGGAGCCGAGCGAGTCTTCCGCCGCCACGTCGATGCCGAGGGCGCTGCCGGACGTGGCGCCCTTGGAGGACCGCGGCTGATAAGCGAGCGCCTTCAGATTCCCTCCGTCGAAGATCGCCAGATTGCCGTCGACATGGGCGCAGGTCGCACTGATCGACGGATCGAGGGCCCTGACGAAGGTGACGGCATCGTAGCGGCCCAGCTTCGTTTCGGACGTCACGATCCAGCCCTTCGTCGCCGCCAGACGGCCGGCCGCCGTCCTGGGGTGGGGCACGGCGTAGCTCGAGCAATAGGGGTCCAGGCGCACTCGAGTCGGATCGGGCGGCAGCTGGCCTGCCCCGACGATCCGGATCTCAGCGATCGTCGAGACCAGGCGCAGCGGCGGCTGACGGACCGTTGCGCCAGCCTGCGGCGTGGAGGATTGCTGGCACGCACCGGTGGCCGCCGCTGCAAGGATCCAAATCCGCCTCAACCGCCCTCCCCTGCGCACCCGCGTCCGAAACAGCACTCTCGCATCACCGCCTGTATCACGCCGTCCGTCAGCGCCGCCTCCGTGCGAGCCGATCGAGGAGGCGCCGATCGCTCGGCGAGACCTTCCACCATTCCTGCGATTGACCGCAGGCATAATTGGCGAGGACAGCGCCGCGCTCCGCTTTCGGCATGCCGCGATACCACCGCGCGGGATTGAGGAAGAGCAGATATTCCCCGCCGATGTCGTGTCCCTCCCAAGGCCGGTCGAGGTAGAAGCCGCCGCTGTCGCGGAAACTGAAGAATCTGAGCTCGGGGGGAGGCGTGCCCTTGTAGGCGCGCAAGACCCTGATCCTGTAAAGCGTCCATGAGTCTTCGATATCGGACCAATGGTCGCGCGCTGTGATGACCTTGGCACGGACGATCCACCGTGAATCGCGAAACTCCCGCGGGATCGTGGTCTTCGCGTACATGACCCCCTTGTAGGAGCACAAAGCGGCGGCCGGCGCCGCCGCGAGAGCGGCGCATGGAAGGCAGAGCAACCAGCAGGATCGGATCATCGACGCAGCATAGCATTGGCCTCAGAAAATGCCTTGACAAAGCTTGACCCTCCGCCCCCTCGCCACTATCTAGCGCCCACACCCCATTCGTATCGGAACAGGACGCGCCGTCGCGCAGCGCGTTCAACGCATTGATCGGGCGGGGTTTTCAAGACGCTGAAGCTGCGGTTTCCAGGCACGGAGACTCGCGGCTTTTTGCGTCTCTGAGCGCTTCCGCATCGGGCTTCGCCCTCGCTTTCCCGCGAGGAGATGGAGCCGGAATGGACCCCGGCCTTCCGCTGGGGTGACGAGAGAAGGCGAGACAAGACCCACATGGCGACCACCGCTCCCAGCAGGCCCCTCCGCGCGACGCAGTCCACCGCGTCGAAGCGCATCCGCAAGATCTTCGGCAACATCCACGAGGTTTCGGAGATGCCGAACCTCATCGAGGTGCAGCGCGAGAGCTACGAGCATTTCCTGCGCTCGCGCCCGCAGGACAATTACGTCTCCGGCCTCGAGAAGACCCTGCGCTCGGTCTTCCCGATCCGCGACTTCGCCGGCACCGCCGAGCTCGATTTCGTCCATTACGAGCTCGAGGAGCCCAAATACGACGTCGACGAGTGCCGCCAGCGCGGCATGACCTACGCCGCCTCGATGCGGGTCACGCTCCGCCTCATCGTCTTCGAGGTGGACCCCGACACCGAGACCCGCTCCGTCCTCGATATCAAGGAGCAGGACGTCTACATGGGCGACATGCCGCTGATGACGAAGAACGGCACGTTCATCGTCAACGGCACCGAGCGGGTGATCGTCAGCCAGATGCACCGCTCGCCGGGCGTCCTCTTCGACCACGACCGCGGCAAGACCCACGCCTCCGGCAAGTACCTCTTCGCCGCCCGGGTCATCCCCTATCGCGGCTCGTGGCTCGACTTCGAGTTCGACGCGAAGGACATCGTCAACGTCCGCATCGACAGGAAGCGCAAGCTGCCGGTGACCGCCCTCCTGCACGCGCTCGACATGGCGAACGAGGAGATTTTGAACACCTTCTATGGCCGCGTCACCTTCGTGCGCGGCAAGAACGGCTGGGCGATTCCCTATGTCGCCGAGAATTGGCGCGGCCAGAAGCCGGCCTTCGACGTCGTCAACGGCGAGACCGGCGAAGTGATGTTCCCGGCCGGCCAGAAGATCACCCCGCGCGGGGCCAACAAGGCGGCCAAGGACGGGCTCAAGCAGCTGGTCATCCCGACCGAGGAGATTTTCGGCCGCTATTCGGCCTACGACCTCATCAACGAAAAGACCGGCGAGATCTATATCGAGGCCGGCGACGAGGTTTCGGCCGAGAATCTGGACAAGCTCGACAAGGCCGGCATCGATCGCATCGAACTGCTCGACATCGACCATGTCGCGACCGGCGCCTGGATCCGCAACACGCTGAAGGCCGACAAGTCGGAGGACCGCGATCAGGCCTTGTCCGACATCTACCGAGTCATGCGCCCGGGCGAGCCGCCGACGAAGGAGACCGCCGAGGCGCTGTTCGGCGGCCTGTTCTTCGACGCCGAGCGCTACGACCTCTCCGCCGTCGGGCGGGTCAAATTGAACATGCGCCTCGACCTCGACGTTCCGGACACGGTGACGACCCTCCGCAAGGAGGACATCGTCGCGGTGGTCAAGACGCTGGTCGACCTGAAGGACGGCAAGGGCGAGATCGACGACATCGACAATCTCGGCAACCGCCGGGTGCGCTCGGTCGGCGAATTGCTCGAGAACCAGTATCGAGTCGGACTGCTCCGAATGGAGCGGGCGGTGAAGGAGCGCATGTCGAGCGTGGACGTGTCCACGGTCATGCCCAACGACCTGATCAACGCCAAGCCGGCGGTCGCCGCGGTGCGCGAGTTTTTCGGCTCGTCGCAGCTGTCGCAGTTCATGGACCAGACCAACCCGCTCTCCGAGGTGACGCACAAAAGGCGCGTCTCGGCGCTCGGGCCGGGCGGCCTCACCCGCGAGCGCGCGGGCTTCGAGGTGCGCGACGTCCACCCGACCCATTACGGCCGGATCTGCCCGATCGAGACCCCGGAAGGGCCGAACATCGGCCTGATCAACTCGCTCGCCAGCTTCAGCCGGGTCAACAAATACGGCTTCATCGAGACGCCCTACCGCCGCGTCGTCGACGGCAAGGTGACCGACGAGGTCGTCTACCTCTCGGCGATGGAGGAGGCCAAGCACACGATCGCTCAGGCCAATGCCGAGCTCAATCCCGACCGCACGTTCGGCGAGGACATCGTCTCGTCGCGCCGGGCGGGCGAGTTCCTGATGGCGCCGCGCGAGACCATCACCCTGATGGACGTCAGCCCCAAGCAGCTGGTCTCGGTCGCCGCCTCGCTCATTCCGTTCCTCGAGAATGACGACGCCAACCGGGCGCTGATGGGCTCGAACATGCAGCGCCAGGCGGTGCCGCTGATCCGCGCCGAGGCGCCGCTGGTCGGCACCGGCATGGAGGAGACGGTCGCGCGCGTTTCCGGCGCGGCCATCGCCGCCCGCCGCTCGGGCATCGTCGACCAGGTCGACGCGACGCGCATCGTCGTGCGCGCCACCGGCGACGTCGAGGCCGGCAAGTCCGGCGTCGACATCTACACCCTGATGAAGTTCCAGCGTTCGAACCAGAATACCTGCATCAACCAGCGGCCGCTGGTGAAGGTGGGCGACCTGGTCGAGGGCGGCGACGTCATCGCCGACGGCCCGTCGACCGACATGGGCGAGCTGGCGCTGGGGCGGAACGTGCTGGTCGCGTTCATGCCCTGGAACGGCTACAATTTCGAGGATTCGATCCTGATCTCCGAGAGGATCGTCAAGGACGACGTCTTCACCTCGATCCACATCGAGGAATTCGAGGTGATGGCCCGCGACACCAAATTGGGGCCGGAGGACATCACCCGCGACATCCCCAATGTCGGCGAGGAGGCGCTTCGCAACCTCGACGAGGCGGGCATCGTCTATATCGGCGCCGAGGTCGAGCCGGGCGACATCCTGGTCGGCAAGATCACGCCGAAGGGCGAGAGCCCGATGACCCCGGAGGAGAAGCTGCTTCGCGCCATCTTCGGCGAGAAGGCGTCGGACGTTCGCGACACCTCCCTCCGACTGCCGCCGGGAGTCTCCGGCACGGTGGTCGAGGTGCGCGTGTTCAACCGCCACGGCATCGACATCGACGACCGCACCCGCGCCATCCAGGCCGAAGAGAAGGACCGGCTGAGGAAGGACGCCGAGGACGAGCGCGCCATCTTGAAGCGCTCGACCTTCGCGCGCCTCAGGGAGATGCTGGTCGGCCAGACCGCCACGGCGGCGCCGAAGGGCTTCAAGAAGGGCGCGACCGTCGACGAGGCGGGCCTCAACGAGATCGAGACCTTCGAATGGTGGAAGTTCGCGGT
>JAXDPL010000197.1:0-2702 GCA_034668385.1 Sphingomonadales bacterium
CCTGGCTGTGGTTCTCGCGCCTCACCTTCGACGATGCCCGGCTCGCGGCCGAGATTGGCGAGGTCCATGCGGTGGTCGACCGAAGCGGCTTCGAGGTGGGACTGATCGAGCTCGACTTCCGCGCGCCCGGCGAGTGCCTGATCAAGTTCCTCGGCCTCGTCCCCGAGCTTGCCGGCAAGGGCCACGGCGCTTGGCTGTTCGCGCAGACGCTGGCGCTCGCCTGGCGCCCCGGAGTCGCGCGGCTCAGGGTCAATACCTGCAGCCTCGACCACCCGGCCGCGCTCAAGGCCTATCTCAAGGCCGGCTTCACCGCCCTCGAGCGCGCCTTCGAGAGCTTCCCCGATCCGCGCCTCGCCGGGCTCCTGCCGGCCGACTTGGCGCCTCAGGTGCCTTTGATCGGCGGCTCGCCCGCCAGCTGGACGTAGATCCGCGCCACCAGGGTGACGACGGCGACCGCGATGGCGGCGTTGACGATTCCGGTGAGCAGCAGGAGGACCAGGGTCGAGAGGTTGCCCGCCTGGGGCGCGCCGAGAGTCAGGAAGACGAGCGACCCCAGCGCGACTCGGACGACGATGGCGATGACGAGGAACAGAATCACCAGCAGGAGGACGAGGCCGAGCAGCTTCCAGAAAGGCCGGCCGGTCAGCGTCCAGCTCCGGCGGATGATCCCGATCGGCCCGAGCGGCTCGGCGGCGGCGGCCGCGTACATCAGCAGCAGCCGCACCGCGAAGAAGAGCAGGACGACGAAGAAGACCAGCATCAGCGCCTTGAACCGACCGTTGTGGGCAAGGGAGACGGCGTCGACATGCTGCGGGTCGATTCCGCTCATCAGGATGAGCGCACAGAGGAGGATTCCGAGGCCGAGGCCGAACAGCAGGGCCGCGCCGAGCATCGGCAGGGTTCGGCGAAAGCCGTGGGCGATCGCCTTGCCGACCACGATTTCCCGGCCCAGCGCGAGGCTCGCCATGGCAAGGTTGCCGGCGATGGCGAGGACGAGCGCGACGGGGAAGACCAGCAGCCATGGGCCGAGCCGCGGCGGCTGGCCCTCCGCCGGCCCGACCAGCTGCAGGACCACGCCCGGCACCATCAGGAAGGCGAGCGCGATGGTGAACAGCGGGCCCCCGTGGCGGCGGATGAACTCGGCGCTCTCGTTCCAGGCCTGGGTGATCGACAGCTTGCTCATTGCGGGCCCCTCTTCAATTCGGCCGATAATGCGTCGTCCGCGCCTGCGCCGCAATCGCCGATCGATTGCGGCGATTGCCGGCGCCCGATCGCAACCGCGCTATGTGGAGGATCTGAAGAGCGTATGCGTTTCCGCACTCGTTCTGCAGAAAGTCGACCGTCGCCGCGAGCGGGTCGGAAGCGGCCATCGGGAAGAACCGGAATATCCTTGCGGTGAGCCGAACCCGCCTGCCTTGCAGATGCCGAAAGGCGTAGCTCAGCTGGCGGCCGTCATAAAACCGGCCGCTGATACATTCGGTCGGTTTTACTCCGCCGGGAGGAGAAGGGATGATGGCGAAATCATAGATCCTGGCTTCGCGCTTCACGACAAGCCGGCCCGAAACCGCCACCGTCGCAGGTCCGGCTGCAACGGCGGTTGCACACGATCCCGAGATCGCCGCGATTGCCATCGCCAGCACGCGCATCGGTGACCTGCTTTCGCGAGGTTCATGGGCCTGCCGGACTGCTACCCCTTTGCGGCCGGCCTGTCGTGGAAGATCTCGACGATCCGATCCGTCGGCCGGTGGCCTTTCCGCGCCGGGTATCCGCCGCCGAGGCCGGACGACAGCCCTCGGCCGGCGTTGCCGTCTTGCGGGCCCGCCGCCGCACCGCCATGGGACGGGCATGACCGGGACGACCGCAATCGAGTGGCGGGTGACGCCGGGGCTCAACCCCTATGCCGAGACCCTGGCGGCGATGGAGGCGCGCGCCGCCGCGATCCGGGCCGGCGAGGCGAAGGAGCTGGTCTGGCTGCTCGAGCATCCGCCGCTCTACACCGCCGGGACCAGCGCCGATCCGGCCGAATTGTTCAACCCCCTCGGCCTTCCGGTCCACGTCGCCGGGCGCGGCGGGCGCTACACCTATCACGGCCCCGGTCAGCGGGTCGGCTACGTCCTCATCGACCTCGATCGGCGCGGGCGCGACGTCCGGCGCTTCGTCCACGCCCTCGAAGGCTGGGTGATCGGCGCGCTCGGCCGGCTCGGAGTCGGCGCCCGCCGGGCGCCGGGGCGGGTCGGAATCTGGGTCGATCGCGACGGGGTCGAGGCCAAGATCGGGGCGATCGGGGTGAGGGTGCGGCGCTGGGTCACTTTGCACGGCTTTTCGGTCAATCTCGCGCCGGAACTTTCCCACTTTTCAGGCATAGTGCCGTGCGGTATTGCCGACCACCCGGTGACCAGCCTCGACGAGATGGGAGTGTCCCACGGACGGGAAGATTTCGATCGGGCGCTGGAGCAGGGGCTCTGCGATTTTCTGGCCGCCCTCGAGGGGGGCGGCGAGAAGGCTTGAGGGCCGTCGCCATAACGTTTATTGTGCGTAACTGATTTGGCAAAAAAGGGGCGATCCCGAACCAAATCTCAATCTAGGGAGTTTCTAAATGCGTGACCTTCTCTCCAAAGTGATGACCGGCTCGATGGTTGCCGGTGCGGCTCTGCTCGTCGCGGCCTGCGGCGGCAACAACGACGCCACCACCAACAACAGCA
>JAXDPL010000198.1:0-4599 GCA_034668385.1 Sphingomonadales bacterium
GCTTGACCTCGGCGCCGAAGCCGGCGGCGCGGGTCGCCTCGTACATGTCGGCGAGGCCGCCCTGCTCGGGCTGGACCCGCAGGCCGTAGCGCACCCCGTCGTAGCGGGCGAGGTTGGACGAAGCCTCTGCCGGAGCGATGATGTAGTAGGTCGGAAGCGCGTATTTCGTATGGGGCAGCGAGACCTCGACGATCTCGGCGCCGGCGTCGCGCATGCACGCGATGCCGTTCTCCCACACTTCGTCGATCTCGGCGGGTACGCCGTCGATCCGGTATTCCCTGGGGATCCCGATGCGCTTGCCGCGGATGTCCGGGGAGAGGTTTGCCTCCCAATCGGGCACCGGCAGATCGAGCGAGGTCGAATCCTTCGGATCGAAGCCGGCCATCGCCCCGAGCAGGATGGCGCAGTCGCGTACCGAGCGCGCCATCGGGCCGGCCTGGTCGAGGCTGGAGGCGAAGGCGACCATGCCCCAACGCGAGCAGCGGCCGTAGGTCGGCTTGATCCCGGCGATTCCGACGAAGGCGGCCGGCTGGCGGATCGAGCCTCCGGTGTCGGTGCCGGTCGCTCCGGGCGCGAGCCGGGCCGCGACCGCCGCCGCCGAGCCGCCCGAGCTTCCGCCGGGCGTCAGCGGCGCGTTGCCGCCGTCGCTCCGCCGCCAGGGCGAGAGAACCGGGCCCCAGGCGCTGGTCTCGTTCGACGAGCCCATCGCGAACTCGTCCATGTTCAATTTGCCGAGCATGCCGGCGCCGGCGCGGAGCAGGTTGCCGGAGACCGTCGATTCGTACGGCGGCGCGAAACCTTCGAGGATCCGGCTGCCGGCGGTGGTCGCGACGCCTTCGGTGGCGAACAGATCCTTGATTCCGAGCGGCACGCCGGACAGCGGCCTCAGCTCGCCCGAGCTGCGGGCCCGGTCCGCTTCGTCCGCGGCGGCGAGGACGCGCTCCGGGGTCTCGACGGTATAGGCGTTGAGCGCCCTGCCCTTCTCAACCGCGGCGTTGAACGCCTCGGCGACTTCCCGCGCCGAGAAAGCGCCGTCGCGCACCCCGTCGCGGATCGCGGCGACTCCGAGATCGGTGAGCTCGGTCATGATCCCGTCACCCCCGCGAAAGCGGGGGTCCCGCTTGGGCAGAGAGTGAGAAGCGGGATTCCCGCTGTCGCGGGAATGACGGTGCCGGGTCCAGCGTAGCGCATCACTCGATCACCTTGGGCACGGCGAAGAAGCCGTGCTCGGCGTGGGGGGCGTTGGCGAGAATTTTGTCGCGGATGCCGCCATCGGTCACCGCGTCGTCGCGCAGGCGCAGCGTGTTCGGAATGACGGCCGTCATCGGCTCGATGCCCGCCACGTCGACCTCCTGGAGCTGCTCGACCCAGCCGAGGATGTTGTTCAGCTCGGGCGCGAGCGCCTCCACCTCCGCCTCGCTGACCGCGATTCGGGCGAGGCGGGCGATGTGGCGGACGGTGGCGGCGTCGACGGACATGGAGGGGCGGCGCTAGCATCCGTGCTGCGCTGCATCAACCGGGCTAGTCGAACAGCTCGCTCGATTCGCGGCCGCCGAGGAACAGGCGCCTGGCGCGGACCTCCCTGACCTCGACCTGGCCGGCGAGGGCGGCGGCGCGGTCGGCGGTCGGGTCATTGCGCGCCGAGCGGGCCAGCTCCATCGGCTTCCACCCGCCGTCCTTGCGCTCCAGCAGCGTGACGTTGAGGCCGCACCAGCCCCGGCCGCGCCACTGGGCCTCGGTGCAATCGTCGGCGAAGACGAGCGCCTGGTCCGTGCCGGCATGCCAGACGACGATGCACTCCTTCCGGCCGAGGCACGCTCCCGAGTGGCGCTCGCCCTCCTCCGGAACGAACAGCACGTCGGACAAATCGGACGGGACCGGGTCCGAGCCGGCCGCGAGGCGGATGCTGCGCGGCGCCTGCGCCTCGGCGGCCTGCTCCAGATCCCGGCGCGCGTCCCAGGCCTCCTTCGCGCTCATCGCCTTGGCGGCCAGGGCGCGGATTCGCGGATCGGGATGGGTTCGGGCGAGACGCTCCAACGCCCGGCGCCCGGCCGGCCCGAAGTCGAAGCGGAGCGCGACCCAGTCGAACTTGTCCGGCGTGATCCGGCCGGTTTCCAGCCGATGGACCTGGCTGCGAGTCGAGACGGCGCCAAAGCTGACGATCGGCAGAGCGAGGAACAGGGCCAGGCCGCAGACCGACAAAGCGAGCGCGACATTGATGCGCCGCGCCGACTCCTCCCAGCCGCGGCGGCGAAGGCCCAGCGCCGCGACGTAGGCGAGGCCCGCCGCGAGCGCCACGGCGACGAACACCATCGCCCAGAGCCGCTCGGGCGTGAAGCCGTACTGGCCGATGCGCTTGCCGGTGGACACCGCGCCGACCAGGGCGAGCGGAAGCATGACCGCGCCGAGCCCTGCGGCCGCCCACCGAAGCACGCGCCCCCTTCTCTCGTCCTCCGCGCCGGTGCCGATGACGGCGTTGGCGAGGACGAAAGCGGCGAAAGCGGCCGCGAGCACGATCGGCGTGGTCGCCTTGGTCTGGCCCCAGAGCGGGGCGAGGCCGGTAAAGGCGAGCGCGACCACGAAGGACAGCAGGCCGGCGGCGAGCGGAAGGGCGAGGACCGACAGCACGGCCGTCACCACCTTCTGGAGAATGCCGAGCACCCGGTCGCGGTCGCGCAGGAGGCCGATCGCGCCGCCCAGCGAGGCACCGGCGAGAACCCAGCCGAACCATTCCTTCATCAGCAGCTTTTCGAGGAAATGGAGCCCGATCAGCTGGAACAAGGCGGCGACCAGCCAGCACAGCAGGAAGACCGCCCCGACGAAGGCCAGAGCGGCCGCGCCGAGCACGAGGTTGGTCCAGCAATAGGCATGGACCTGGGGATAAGGCAGCCTCGGCCGTCCCGAATCGCGGACCGTCTGGAACAAGGGCACGGCGATCGCGACCGCGAGCAGGGCCGAGAAGAATTGCCAGCCCTCGCCCCCGCCCCAGCTATCGCCGCCATTGTTCCAGGTGACGAGCCCGACGACCGCGCCCGCGACCGCCGCGAACGCCGCGGACCAGGCCCAGCGCAGCCGCTCGAGCGAGAAAGCGAAGACGATTCCGGAGCTCATTACAAAGGCCGCGCCGCCCCACCGCGCCGCGCTGTGCGTGTAGTGAAAGGATTCGGGGCCGCCCCGGATCAGCCCGTAGAAAGCGAGGCCGAACAGCGCGCCGAGCGCCGCGAGCAGGAACGGCCTCAGCGGCCAGGCCGGATGATCGATCGGCTCACATTCCTCGTGCATGATCTTCCCCCTCGCCGGGGCACACTGCCTCCCGGCATCGCCAAGCGCAATCGCGGCGCTTGCATCCCTGTTTGGCATCGGCTTGTGCAGGCGCGATGCACGAACGGAGGATTGAATGCTCGCACGCCGTTTCCTGTGGATCGTCGCGGGCCTCACCCTCCTCGTGATGCTCGGCGCGGTCGGCTACCGGCTGTTCGAGCGGCAGCTGATGAAGCTGGCCCTGGTCCCCTCGGCCCGGTTCGAGGCGCCGGCGGGGCCGGGGGCGCCGGATTATGCCGGGAAGGCGGGCTGGATCGCCCGGCCCGACATCGCCGGCAACCCGTCGCTGTGGACTCCGCCAGGCGTCGCCCGGCCGTCCACCGCGCCGGCGGCGGTCTTCTTCATCCACCCGACCTCCTACCTCGAGAAGGCCCATTGGAACGGGCCGCTCGACGACAAGGAATCGCAGTGGCGCGCGCGGCTGTTCGTGCAGAGCCAGGCGAGCGCGTTCAATTCGGTCGGCGAGGTGTGGGCGCCCAGATACCGGCAGGCGACCTTCGGCGCCTTCCTCACCAGCGAGGCGGACGCGCAGAAGGCGCTCGACTTCGCCTATCGCGACGTGCGCGCGGCGTTCGACTATTTCCTGGCCCATGTGCCGCCGGACCGGCCGATCCTGCTCGCCGCCCACAGCCAGGGCAGCCTTCACCTCGTCCGCCTGCTCGCCGAGCGGGTGGCGGGGACTCCGCTCGCCCGGCGGATCGTCGCCGTCTACGCGATCGGGTGGCCGGTCTCGATGACCGCCGATTTGCCGAGGCTCGGCCTGCCCGGCTGCGAGGCGCCGGGTCAGCCGCGCTGCATCCTCTCCTGGCAGAGCTTCGCCGAGCCGGCCGACCCCGAGATGATCACCGACGTCTACGACGCCTCGCGCGGCGAGACGGGTATCCTCCGCCGCGGCTCGCCGATGCTGTGCGTCAACCCGCTGACCGGCACTCAGGGCGCCGACGCGCCGGCCAGCGCCAATCTGGGCACCCTGGTGCCCAATGCCGACCTCACCGCCGGACACCTGTCGAAGCCCGGCGTTCCGGCGCGCTGCGACGTGCGGGGCTTCCTTCTCATCGGCAGCGCCCCGCCGGCGCTCGGTCCGTACGTCCTTCCGGGCGGCAATTACCACGTCTACGATTACGCCCTGTTCTGGCCGAACGTGCGCGCCGACGCGGAGGCGCGGCTGGCGGGCTGGAAGAAGGGATCGGTGGCCAGTTCCGCTCATCCTGAGTAGGGACTGAGCCTCGGCGAAGGCCCGTATCGAAGGACGGTCCTTCGATACGCCGTTTCGACAAG
>JAXDPL010000199.1:0-20384 GCA_034668385.1 Sphingomonadales bacterium
CGGAGCCTCATTCCCCCGGAACGGCGATCCCGACCGAGACGCCCCACAATTGGGCGAGCTTCCTGTCGCGCGCGCTCATGCCCTCGCCGAGGCCCGGCCGGCGGAAGCGCGGCTGGTTCTGGTCGCCCGCCGTCTTGCGGAGCTGGACCAGCACCTCGCTCTCGTCGATCATGTAGGCGAATTCGAGGCCGGCGCGGTGGGCGCCCGACCAGGCGATGCGGGCGGGGACGCTGATCGAGCCGCGCGAGAAGACCACTTCGGTCCCGGGCTCGGGAACGCGCTCGCCTTCGACCAGCGCGCCCTTCTGCGAGAGGTCGCGCAGCCGCACCTCATATTCGGCATAGCCGGCGCGCAGCCGCGCGGCGAGGAGGACGCGGTTGCGCTTGGTGCTCCGCTTGCCGGCGGCCGGCGCATCAACCCAGTTTTCGACGCCCATCTGCCTCTCTTCCCGTTCGCGACCGCGCCACCCTAGGCCGATGGGGCCTAAATTGTGGTAAACGAAGCGGTGGTTTCCGGACCTTTTTTGACGGGCGGAATCGGGGCGCGGGCGAGGCCTTCGCACCCACATTCGCGTTGACCCGAAGCCCTCCGCCGGTAAGGGGCGGGCGATGCGCTTCTTCTCGGACAATGCGGCGCCGGCCTGCCCGGAGGTGATGGCGGCGCTGGCGGACGCCAACCGGCTCGACGCCGCCTATGACGGCGACGCGTGGAGCGCCCGCCTCGACGCCGCCTTTTCCGAGCTGTTCGAGACCGAGGTGGCGGCGCTCTGGGTCTCGACCGGGACGGCGGCCAACGCCCTCGCCCTCGCCGCCCTGTGCCCGGCGCACGGAAGCGTCATCTGCCACCGCGATTCCCACATCCAGAACGATGAATGCGGCGCGCCTGAATTCTATACCGGCGGCGCCAAACTGATCCTCGCCGAGGGCCGCGGCGCCAAACTGACGCCCGAGAGCGTCTCGGCCTGCCTCGCCCTGGTCCGCGACGACGTCCACCAGAGCCAGCCGCACGTTTTGTCGATCACCAACGCGACCGAATACGGCCTCGTCTACACGGCCGAAGAGGTGGCGGCACTGGAGGCATTGGCGAAGGGCCGCGGCCTCGCCTTGCACATGGACGGCGCCCGCTTCGCCAACGCGGTCGCCGCCACCGGCGCCTCGCCGGCCGAGCTCAGCTGGAAGGCGGGGGTCGACGCCCTGAGCTTCGGCTTCACCAAGAACGGCGGGATGTCGGCCGACCTGGTCGTCTTCTTCCGCCCGGAGCTCAAGGCGGCGAGCCTCTACCGCCGCAAGCGGGCCGGCCACCTCCTCTCCAAGGGCCGCTTCCTCGCCGCCCAGCTGCTGGCGATGCTCGAGAACGACCTCTGGCTGCGCAACGCCCGCGCCGCCAATTCCGCCGCCCGCCGACTCGCCGAGGCCGCCGGCCGCGACCGCCTGCTCCTCCCCGTCGAGGCGAACGAGATGTTCATCCGCGCGAGCCCCGCCGAGGCGCAGGCCCTGCGCGACCAGGGCTTCGACTTCTACGACTGGGGCCCCGGCGAGGCGCGGTTCGTCACGAGCTGGGATTCGGACCCGGCGGACGTCGACACCCTCGCCGCCGCGATCCGCGCGCTCTGAGGGCGATCGGGTCGCGGAAGTTTCGGAAGTTTCAGCTTCCATAAAGCGGAAAAACCCTCCTCCCCGCGCGCTGAGCCGACGAAGCGCGCCCATGCGCGCCGCGGCGTCCTCTCCCGCGCCGGCCGCACGGCAGGCGCGGTCGCGCGCCGCGGAAGCGACAAAGCGAAGGCCTTCACGAGAGCCATCGCGTCACCTCTGTAAACTCTCATCGTGACGGCGGCGCCGGTGAACCCGGCAATGGCGCCGGCGCGCCGCGATACGTCGATCCCTGCATGCACTTCCCATACCGTCCCGAGCCGCCGCTCAACCGGCCAGCTTATGCCTCAAGCGAGGGGGTGTAGGAAAATGATTTGTTCGTGATGCGTTCCCGAGCGCAGCGACGCCGGCGGCAAGGCCGCCGCCGGAGCAGCACGAAGAGAGAACGCGAGCTGGCCAGCCTGCGGTCGCTTCGCGAGCGACAGGACTGACGTCACGGAATTCAGTTCCGTGACGGCGTGGGGCCAGAGCGGACGACAATCGACGTCGGATCAGGGGGATCCGGATTGACATCGGCACTTTTTATGGTGCCAATTACGAATGGCTAGCGAGATCAAGCATCGCGGCTCGGGGATCGACGACTTCCTGAAGGAGGAAGGCGTCCTCGAGGAGTTCCAGGCGCGAGCGATCAAGGAGGTTATCGCGTGGCAACTCGCCAAGGCGATGAAGGATCGGAAGCTCAGCAAGCGCAAGCTCGCCGAGCTGATGCACACCAGCCGGACGCAGGTGGACCGGGTGCTCGATCCGACGGACGGCAACGTGACCATCGACACACTGCAACGCGCGGCGGCGGTGGTTGGGCGGAAGGTGCAGGTGGAACTGGTTTGAGGAAAGACTCTCGCCGCTGGCCTAAGCGCCCTCACCCCCGAAACAGCTCCGCCGTCTCCGCGTCGAGCGCCTCCGCGATCTTCTCGATGTTGATTAGGCTGACATTGTTCTCGCCACGCTCGATGCCGCCGAAATAGGAGCGGTCGATCCCCGCCTTCAGCGCCACCTTCTCCTGCGAGAGCTTGAGCCCCTTGCGAAGCTTGCGCACGCGGGCGCCGAACCGGCGTTTCACCTCGTCCTTGCGCGCTTCGTCCATGCCGCCTTGTGGACGGCCTGCGGGTTATAACTCCACGGGATATATCCCTCAAATGGAGGATTCGATACTCCGTTTTGGGGTATAGAGGCGCTCCAGGCCGAGCTGGATCGCGACGAAATAATCCTCCATCGCCTCGCTGGCAGCGTCCGTCAGCGCCAGGAGAACACCGCCCTGACGCTCCGGATCGGCCTCGCGGCGCACGAAGCCGGCCTCTCCGAACGTCTCGAGCCAACGCGTGGCCGTGGTCGCCGCGACGCGCGCATCGGTCGCCAGCCTCCCGAGCCGCACCGGCCTTTTCTCCAGCTGCGCCCGGAACAGCTCCAGCATGAGGCTCCAGCCGGGATTGGCGAGATCGAGCCCGAACACCGCCGATCGCGCATGGCGGGCCGCCACGACCGCCTGCACCTGCTGCGCCGTCACCCTTTCCCGCGCCGCCGCCTCCCGCCGCCGCGCCTCCTGCTCGGCATAGACGGAGAGCATGGCGGAAATCAGCTCAGATCCTCAAGGAACGTCCCCCCGCCGCTCGTGCGCTTCGCACCCACGGCTCATCGGTTAGCGCAATTTTACGGGATATGACACCCATTTCTATGGACTAATCGTTGTACGCAAACATACCCACTCACAGTGCCTCCCCGCCTCGGGCACGGCCCTGCGTCCTCAATGACGTGAAATCGGCTCGCAAGGAGAATGCTCTGCCGATACAGTGGGGCGTGGAAATTGGAGTGTCAGGCAACAACGGCGTAGCGGCGCCAGCACCGGCTTCATCGCCGCCCCCATCTATTTGGACGCTACTCCAAGACTGGTCGGAGACCTTATTGCCGTGGCAACGATACGTTCTAGCCAAGGCAATCGGCTGCCGCCGCATGACCGAAGAGCAGAATGAGACCGCCTTTTGTTACTTCCTCCACGACAACAAGCTCCAGGGGCGTCTGCCCGAAGACATAGAGGAAATTGGGACCATCGAGGCCCGCCCGTCTGAGGCTCCCACCGGAGAACTCCTGCTTTTTGAGATCGCTAACGTTCAGGGCGTCAATGCACTTCCCTCGGGCACAGGACTCAGATTCGGTCCTGAGTTAACCCTCGTCTATGGGCGCAATGGCGCTGGTAAGAGCGGCTATGTTCGGTTGCTGGCGAACGCTTGTTTCTGTCGCTGCCGACCGGAAATTCTTCCGGACATTTATGCCGAAGTGAAGAGGCCACCTTCTGCAACGTTTACCCTAACGTTGGATGGCTTGGCTCTGAAGCCGATAGAGTTTAGCGATGCCGGCGACGATCCGTGCCTCAAACTCTTCACAGTTTTTGACAGCACGGTCGCGCATCATCTCCTCACTCAACAGATGCCTTTCGAATTCAAGCCAGCCGGCTTCGACGTATTTCCAGAGATGGTCCGCGTCTACAATCGGCTTGAAGTGAAGCTAGATGCTGCGATTGCTCAGCGGGCAAAAGCGAACGACTTCCCATCCGCTTTCATCGGCGGCATGACGCCCGTTTCGGCCGCAGTCTCTACCCTTAGTCCGATCACAGACATCGAGCAGTTGCGCGAGCTTGGTCGCTATGGAGCTTCCGAAGAAGCGCGTGTGAAAGAACTCGACAAGCTTCTCGTCGCGTTGCGGAGCCAGTCGCCGAAGGAAGCCTTAGAGGTACTCGCGGAAGCCATGGCCGATGTCGAAGCACTACGCTCCTCAATTGCCAAGCTGGCTGAGAATTTCTCGGCCAACGCCGTGGCTGATCGAAAGAAGCTGATTGACCGCGCGGTAGAGACGGCGGCGGTCGCCGCTACGATGGGCCTAGATCAGTTCAAGCGGTCCTTCTTCAACGCTGTCGGTACAACTGAGTGGGAAGAGTTCGCCCGAAAAGCCCATGCTTTGGCGCTGAAGGAGCGGGCCAACTATCCTCATGAGGGAGACCGATGCTTATTGTGCGAACAACCACTTAGTGGAGACGCTCTCGTGCATATATCAGCTCTCTTCAACTTTCTGGAGAGTGATGCAAACAAGTTGGCTGAGCGTGCACGCGGTCTGGTCGATGAAGAGCTCAACGCTTTGACCGGGCTTAACACGGCGCAATTCAATGAGGCTGCCCGCGTCCGCACTCACGTGCGACGCTTGGCGCCGCCGCTTGAGGAAGAAGTCAAGAGTACGTTCGAAGCCCTCGCGCTGGCACAGTCAGCAGCCCTTGGTGATCTTGCGGACTTAGTTGTCAAAGAACAGCCTCTACCGATGCCGCCAGTGCTGCAATCATTGGACGCTTTGGTGCAGCAATTGAATGAGGACAAAGAACGACTCTCAGCGGACGACAAAGAATCTTCGATTGCGCAGATGGATACGGAACGGCGTGAGCTACGGCACCGAGAGGTGTTGGCCCAGCAGCTCCCACAGATCGAAACCTATGTGCTAGACGCAAAATGGCGAAGCAGGGCGACAGCTGCAAAAAGCGGACTCGCCCGGCGTCCCTTGACCGAGAAAGAGAAAGAGTTTTTCGCCAAGGTCGTTGGTGATGGCTATCGCAAGCGTTTTGGCCAGGAATGTGCGGGGTTGGCTTGCGACATTCCTGTTGAAATGCAGACCATGGGTAGGGATGGCCGAACAGTGCGCGCCATGGCAATGCGAGGCGGCCACAAGACAACGTCGATCTTGAGTGAGGGAGAGCAGCGGGCGATCGCTTTGGCCGATTTCCTTACGGAGGTGGCAGAGAATCCGGCTGTGGCTGGAATAATCTTGGATGATCCAGTCACGTCCCAAGACCACCAGCGGATGAAGTTGATGGCCGAGCGTCTTGTCGCTGAGGCGAAGGCCCGGCAAGTGATTGTTTTCACTCACGACCTACCCTTCTTGAACGCCATGTTCGTGACCGCGGAGGCTCAGGGTATCGAAGTGGAGGCTCATTGGATTGATCGTCGCGACGGTCAGCCCGGCCACGTTGCCGCTGGGGACGCTCCAGTAACTATGAAGGCCTACGATACAGCCGAGAAAGCGAAGCAGCATCTAGCGGCCGCCAAAGCGGCCACGGGCAGTGCTCAGGTCGAGCAGATTCGAACAGGCATGGGCGCGCTGAGGCGCACCATAGAGGAGACGGTCGTCAAGCGCCTTTTCAAGGAGGCAGTTCCCCGCTGGAGCGATCAAGTCCGGGTGACGACTCTGAGGCAGATCAATTGGGATAACGAGCAGGTCGAAAAGATCTGCCTCATGTTCGAGGAATTATCGCGGTACATGGAAGGGCATTCGCACACCGATGAAGGCATGGGAGCGCCTCCCCAGTTAGCAGATTTGGAGCAGCGGATTGAGGAGGTAGAAGCCCTTGTTAAGTGGGCGAAAGCTCAGAAACCCAAGGCTTCCTCCCCCGCCTAGGTCAGCGCGAAGTAGAGACCTCGACGCCCGTCAGGCCCTTGACCGCGACCGCGCCTTCTACACCACCGTGCTGATCGTGGTCGCTGAGCACGCCCTTGACACTGCCTTCTTGGCACACTACTTTGCGTTTCAGAGTTCTTTGGAGACCTGCGATGCCTGTGACCGCCGCCGATGACGATATCGCTTATGTCCGCCGGCTCGCCGAGAGCGGGGCGCATGCGCCGCTGAAGGGCGGGCGGTTTCTCGCCTGGTGGGGCGTCCTGCTCACAATCGCCTATGTCGCCCACCATTTCGCGCTTCGGCAGCATCCGAGCGGCGAGGCGCCGGTGTTCGGAATCATCTGGATCAGCTTCGCCTTGCTCGGCGGCGTCGGGCAGATGCTGCTTGCCAGGTCGATGCGCGCGGGGCCGGGCGCCGGCTCGGCGGGCAACCGCGCCTCGCGCGTGGTCTGGGCCGCCGGCGCAGGCGCGATCATCGCCATGGTGGTGGGCAGCGGGATCGCCGCCCAGGGCCCGGCGGGCCCGCACGCGATGGACTGGATCGTGCCGCTCGGCTTCGCCTGCTACGCCTGCGCGCTGATGGTGACCGGCTCGCTCGCGCAGGACCGAACCGTCGTCGCCGCCGGCTGGGGCGCGATCGCTTTGGTCGGCCTGTCGGCGGCGCTGATCGCCTCGCCCTACCGCTATCTGCTGGCGGCAGCCGGGGTCGCGCTCACCGTGCTGCTGCCGGGGCTGCTTCTGATGCTTCGCGAACCCAAAGCGTGAGCCGGCCCGTGACCGAGGAGAATCCGTTCGACCACGCGGCGATCGACGACGTCGTTCACGGCCGCATCCGGCTCGGCGTCCTCGCCTATCTCTCGGCCGTCGAATCCGCCTTGTTCGCCGAGGTCCGCGACCGGGTCGGCGCCACCGACGGCAACCTCTCCGCCCACCTCAGGAAGCTCGAGGAGGCCGGCTACGTCCGGATCGACAAGAGCTTCGTCGACCGCCGCCCGCAGACCCGTCTGTCGCTGACCGCGGCGGGGCGGGAGGCGTTCGGCGCCTGGCTGACCCGAATGGAGCGGCTGCGCGACGCGGCCGGCCTGTAAACACCAAAAGGAAGGAACCGACATGAAGATGTTATGGATGGCGGCGGCCCTTGCCGCGACGATCGCCCCTGCGGCCGCCGAGGCCGGGCGGGTGACGGTCGATCTCAACGGGCTTCGCGCCGGCGGCACCCTCTACGTGCAGCTGCAGACCCGCGCGCAGTTCATGGGGGCCGACCGGTCCGGCGGGAAGATCGTGCCTGTCGCCGCGGCCGGGAGCCTCAGCGTCGACCTCGGCGAGGTGGCGCCCGGCGACTATGCGATCAGCGTCTGGCACGACGACAACGACAATCACCGCTTCGACATGGACGCGCAGGGCGGCGGCCCGCTCGACGGCTGGGCGATCGCCAACGGCGCCGAGGCCGGCGCCGGCCCGCCCGATTTCGACCGCGCCAAGATCAGTGTCGCCCAGGCCCCGCTCCGGCTGCCGATGACCGTGCATTACGGAAGGTGACGCGGATCCGGAGCGGTCCGGCTGCGCCGCGGGCCATCGCCGGCTTTTCTCTCCGAAACGGTTCGGCTATCCCGGCCGTTGTCGGAGGCGGGGAACGCGACCATGGCTTATCTGATCGGCGCCCTGCTGGCGCTCGGCGTGGCTTTGTTCGCGGCTCTGATCGGGCTCGACCGCGACCGCGCTTTCTACACGACCGTGCTGATCGTGGTCGCCTCTTACTACGATTTGTTCGCGGCGATGGCGGGCTCGCGCCCGGCGCTGGTCGCCGAGACCCTCGTCTTCGCCGCGTTCCTCGCGCTCGCCGTGGCGGGGTTCCGCTGGAGCCTGTGGCTGGTCGCCGCCGGCCTCGCCGCCCACGGCCTGTTCGACGGCCTGCGCGGCGGCCTGATCGACAATCCCGGAGTGCCGCCTTGGTGGCCGGCCTTCTGCCTGTCCTACGACGTGGCCGCCGCCGCCTGCCTGGCGGTGCGCCTCCTGTTGCCGCGGGGCCGGCGGGACCTGAGCGCCACGCACTAGCGCACTACCAGATCCGCTCCACGCCGAAGCCGTCGAACAGCGTCTCGTTCGAGGCGAGCGGCAGGCGCTCGATCCGGGCCTGGGCGATGAGCAGGCGGTCGAACGGGTCCTTGTGCGGGATGTCGAGCGTGCCCGCGAGGGCGGCGTGGTCGAGCGTCACGGGAAGCGGATTGAAACCTTCCGCCGCCACTTCCGCCGCGAAGGCGCGGGCCATCCGCTCGGCGGAGGGGAGCTTGCCGAGCCGGAATTTGGTCGTGACCTCCCAGGCCGAGGCGGCGCTGACCAGCACTTCGTTGCCGGCGATCGCCGCGCGGGCCGCCTCGCTCAGCCGCGGCGAATCCTCGACCCACCAGATCAGGGCATGGGTGTCGAGGAGGAGCCTCAATCGCCCTCCCAGGCCTTCAACTCCTCGTCGGGCAGCGGCTCGAAGAAGCTGTCGTCGAGATGGACGAGCCCTTTGAGCCGCCCGGGCCGGCGCGGCACCTTCGCCGGCACCGGTCCAAGCACGGCGACGGCTTCGCGGTTGCGGGTGATCACCACTTCCTCGCCGCCGAGCACCTTTTCGATCAGGCGGGACAGATGGGTCTTGGCTTCGTGGACGCTGACGCTGGTCATCAGCCGAACTTAGCTAACCATATGACTAAGTCAAGCCGCCTCCGCCTTTCGGCTCGCCCTTTTCCGCTCATGCGGATCGAGGTGGCGCTTCCTCAACCGGATCGCCTTGGGTGTCACTTCGACCAGCTCGTCGTCCTGGATGTAGGCGATGGCCTGCTCCAGCGTCAGCCGCCGCGGCGGGGTGAGGCGGATGCTCTCGTCCTTGGGGCCGGAGGCGCGGAAGTTGGTCAGCTGCTTGGACTTCAGCGGATTGACCTCGAGATCCTGGGGCTTGGCGTTCTCGCCGATGATCATGCCCTCGTAGAGCTTGTCGCCCGGCGAGATGAAAAGCACGCCGCGCTCCTCGAGCATGTTGAGCGCATAAGCGACCGCCTCGCCCTGCTCCATCGAGATGAGCACCCCGTTCTGCCGCCCGGTGATCGGTCCCTTGTACGGCCCGTAGCGCTCGAACAGGCGGTTCATGATGCCGGTGCCGCGGGTGTCGGAGAGGAACTCGCCGTGATAGCCGATCAGGCCGCGGGAGGGCGCCGAGAAGGTGAGCCGGGTCTTGCCGCCGCCGGACGGGCGCATGTCGGTCATCTCGCCCTTCCTCTGCGCCATCTTCTCGACGACGGTGCCGGAATGCTCGTCGTCGACGTCGATGACGACCGTCTCATAGGGCTCCTCGCGGCCCGAGAGCCCGTCGCGATAGAGGACCCGAGGGCGGGAGATGGAGAGCTCGAAGCCCTCGCGGCGCATCGTCTCGATCAGCACGCCCAATTGCAGCTCGCCGCGGCCGGCGACCTCGAAGGCGTCCTTCTCCGCGCTCTCGCTGACCCGGATCGCGACATTGGTCTCGGCCTCGCGCTGGAGCCGGTCGCGGATCACCCGGCTCTGCACCTTGTCGCCGTCGCGGCCGGCATAGGGGCTGTCGTTGACCGCGAAGCTCATGGCGAGCGTCGGCGGGTCGATCGGCCGGGCGGCGATCGGCCGGGTGACGGCGGGCTCGGCGATGGTGTTGGAGACGGTCGCTTTGGTCAAACCGGCGATGGCGACGATGTCGCCCGCCTGCGCGCTCTCGACCGGGACCCGCTCGAGGCCGCGATAGGCGAAGACCTTGGTGGCGCGGCCGGCCTCGACCTCGCCCCCTTCGACGTCGAGCGCCTTGATCGGCATGTTGACCTCGAGCCGTCCGCTCTCGATGCGGCCGGTGAGGATCCGGCCGAGAAACGGGTCGCGATCGAGCAGGACTCCGATCATCCGGAACGGGCCGTCGGGATTGGCCTCGGGCGCGGGGACGTGGTCGACGATCGCCTGGAAGAGCGGCCGGAGGTCGCCCGAGCGGACGTCGTCGCTGGTCGCGGCATAGCCGGCGCGGCCCGAGGCGTAGAGGGTCGGGAAATCGAGCTGCGCGTCGCTCGCCTCGAGGGTCAGGAACAGCTCGAACACCTCGTCGAGCACCTCGGCCGGGCGCGCGTCGGGGCGGTCGATCTTGTTGACGACGACGATGGGCCTCAGGCCGAGGGCGAGCGCCTTGCCGGTGACGAACTTGGTCTGCGGCATCGGCCCCTCGGCGGCGTCGACCAGCAGGATCACGCCGTCGACCATGGAGAGGATGCGCTCGACCTCGGCGCCGAAATCGGCGTGGCCGGGCGTGTCGACGATGTTGATGTGGGTGCCCTCCCACTCGACGCTGGTGCATTTGGCGAGGATGGTGATCCCCCGCTCCTTCTCCAGGTCGTTGGAATCCATCGCCCTTTCCTCGACCCTCTGGTTGTCGCGGAAGGTGCCGGACTGGCGGAACAGCTGGTCGACCAGGGTCGTCTTGCCGTGGTCCACGTGCGCGATGATCGCCACATTCCTAAGACCACCGGGGCGGAGGCTCATTTCATAATCCTGATTTTCGGGTTCGCGGCGGCCATAGCCACAGGAATGCGGCGTGACTAGGGCCTGATCGTCCGAGGTCGAAGCGCTACGCGCTTCGGCCGATGGCGTGAATCAGGCCCTCGACCAATGTGGGGCCAGGATTCACGCTTCAGGCTGGTTCAGCCTGAAGCGATCCTGGCCCGGGCGGTTCCGGCGGGTGGGGGTCAGCGCAGGGCGCGCTCGAGGATGTCGACCGCCCGGTCGAGGGCGCGGCGCTCGCTGTCGGCGAGCCGGGCGAGGCGCTCGGTGAGCGCGCGAACGCGGCGCTCGCGGCCCTCCTCGAGCAGCCGGATGCCGGCCTCGGTGGCGGCGATCCGCACCTTGCGGCGGTTGCCGGGCTCGGCCTCGCGGGTGGCGAGGCCGGCCTGGACGAGGCTCTCGACGATCCGGGTCATGGTCGGCGCGCTGACCTGCTCTGCGGCGGCCAGGCCGCCGAGCGAGGTGGGGCCGCCGAACACGAGCACGGAAAGGGCGGAAAGGCGCGGGCCGGTGAGGCCGCTCGCCTGGTCTTCGCGCCGAACCAGGCGAAGCAGCCGGATCGCCGCCGAATGCAGCCGCGTCGCCATGTCCTCGGTCACGCTTTACGCTTTCTGTTAGCTATGCTAACGATTGAGCCTAGACAAAGGTTAGCAGGAGGAGAAGCCCATGGCCACCGCCCTCGTCACCGGCCTTGCCCAAGCGGCGATCACGGTCGCCGACCTCGGGGCGGCGAAGCGTTTCTACGGCGAGACGCTCGGCCTCGCCCACCTGTTCGACGCGCCCCCCGCCCTCGCTTTCTACCGGTGCGGGACCACCCGGCTGATGCTGAGCGCCGCGGGCGGGGACGACGGGACGATCCTCTATTATGCGGTCGAGGACGTGGCGGCGGCGCACGCGGCGCTGGCGGCGCAGGGGATTGCCTTTCCCGAGCCGCCGCGGGTGGTCGGCCAGGTCGAGGGCCGCGACGTTTGGCTCGCCATCTGCCGCGACCCGGCCGGCAACGCGGTGGGGCTGATCAGCGGCTAGCCCGCAAGGGCCATCGCCTGGAGGGAATCCGAGAAGACGATCGCGCCGCCGCCGAGCAGGACCGCGGTCAGAAGACCGGCTGAGACTCTCCATACCGGATTCAGTTCAAATCGTACGACGTCTGTCATCTTGCTATGCTCCCGGCTTCGACAGGGAGGACTGAAATGGACAATCTGATCAGGGTCGGCCTGGGATTGCTTGCGCTGACTGCAGGCCCTGCGATTGCCCAGACCGGCACGCCTTACCAGCATCAGGGCGCCATCAACACGCCGCAATGCACAAGCAACCAGTGCATCATCACGTTCCCGGCCGTTCCGGCCGGCAAACGCCTGGTTCTCGCCAGCGTGTCGGCTCAGGTCGGCTCGCTCCCCGGCTTCGTTCTCGAAGGCAGCGGAGCCACCTATTTCGTGCCCAAGGCGAACCCTGCGAACGGCATGATAGCCCAGCCGATTACGCTTTATTACAGCGCCGGCCAGCAGCCGACGGCTCGGATTTTCGCGCCGCCGGGCACCCCCAGCACGTCGATCATCGTCACGCTTGTGGGGCAGTTGCAGCCCGCGCCCTGACGACGACGCCTGCGAAGGCGAATGCCGGCAAGACGAGGCGGCGGCGCTCGACCCTGGCGGCGCAAGACATTCCTTCTCCGAGACGCGGCGCCTCGTCGAGCTGGTCGGCGGCCGCCATCTCTGACTCGCCTCCTGCCGCAACCCGGCGGCAAATGCGATAGGACCGGTCAGCGGCTAGCCCGCCAGGCGGCGAGCGCCCAGCCGGCGATCATCGCCAGCCCGCCGAGCGGAGTCACCGCGCCGAGCCAGTGCGGGGCGCCGAGCGCCATCGCGTAGAGAGTGCCCGAAAAGGCAATCGCTCCGCCGCCGAGCAGGGCGGCCGGCAGCCGTCCGATCCCGGCCAGGGCGACCGCCAGCAGGGCGAGGCCGTGGGCCATCTGATATTGCACTCCAGTCTGCCACCAGCCGAGCGCCTCCGGCGAAAGCCGCCCCTTGAGCGCGTGCGCCCCGAAGGCGCCGAGCGCCACCGCCAAGCCGGAAAGCAGGGCGCCGGCGGCGAAGATGGGCCGGTCGAGCCGCTCCATCCTCAGCCCGCGCTGCGCGAGGCGCGGTACCCGCCCGCCCTGCCGGCCGGATGGAGGAGCAGCCAGAACAGGAGCAGCAGCAGGCCCGCGATCGAGAGCAGCCCAGGCGCCTGGGTCAGCGCCTCGCGCACATCGGGAACCCGGGCGACGAAGGCGAGGCTGGCGCCGACCGCCGCGACCGCCAGCCCTTCGCTGCCGAGCTGCGTCAATATCCGCCGGCGGGCGCGCCGGTAAAGATCGGCTTCGACGACGGCGCGGTCGACGCGCGCGACGAAGGCGCTCTCGGCCGGCGCCTCGGACGGCGCCAGCTCGCGCTTCAGAAGGGACTCGAAGCCGGCTTCGTCCATCACGCCGTCACTCCCAGAAAGTCGCGGCACTTGCGCTTGGCGCGCTGAACCGTCCCTTTGAGCGTCCCGAGCGGCAGGTGCAAGATCATGGCTGCCTCGCTATGCGACCAGCCATGGCCTTCGCACAGGACGAGGGCGGCGCGCTCCACGGCATCCAGCCGGTCGAGCGCGCGCTGGAGGTCGATTCGGTCGGACTGGCTCGACGGCTCGGCCGGGTCGCCGGCCGCGGCCGCGCCCTCCCGCCGCCGAGCTTCGCTGCGCTCGCGCCGGGCATGGTCGATGAAGCAGCGCCAGCCGATCGCGCACAGCCAGGAGGAGAAGAGCGAGTCGCCGCGAAAGCCCGGCAGGGCCTGCCACGCCTTGACGAACGCCTCCTGCGCCAGCTCGTCGGCGAGCTCGGCGCCGGCGACGTGGGCAAGAAAGCCGCGAAGCCGGTTGCCGTGCGCGCTGACCAGCAAGGCGAACGCGCCGCGATCTCCCCCCGCGGCGCGCCGGCACAGGACGAGGTCGGGATCACGCTCCGGCGGCAAGGTCGCCCGTCCGGCGCTGCACATAGTGCCGGACGAGGAGGGCGGCGCCGACCAGCAGCGGGAACAAGGCCCCCCCGAGGCCGTAGCGAAGCCACTCCGGGTCTCCGACGACCAGCGAGAAGCCGGCGAGCGCCAGCCCCGCCGCGATCAGGATCAGCCCGGTCCGGTCGTCGTTGCCGGATCCGACCGACAGAGCGCCGATGTCGCCGCCGCCGATCCGCTCGACCAAAGTGGGGGCGAGCGCGGAATCGCGGTCGATCGCCCGCCTGAGGGTCCGGTGCATCAGCCAGGCCTGCACGAGCCGAAGGAAATAGACGAAGGCGACGAGCATCATGAACCCGGCCGTCAAATCCGAGATCCTCTCGATAATCAGCATCTTGTAAGCTCCTTCCGACTGCGTGTCGGGGCACCCCCGCCCCTTCTTACGGCCCTTGGACGGAAGCCGGGTACGGATTGGATCGCGAGGTTGGGGAATTTTTTTCCGACGTCAGACGAAGATCGACCAGCCGGTGCGCTCGACCAGGCGCTCGAGCGCCATCGCGCCGGCCAGCGAGGTTCCGGCGGCATTGAGGCCGGGCGACCAGACGCAGACCGCGCCGTGGCGGGGGACGATGGCGAGGATCGCGCCGCTTACCGAGCTCTTGCCCGGCAGGCCGATCCGGAAGGCGATGTCGCCCGAATTGTCGTAATGGCCGCAGGTCAGCATCAAGGCGTTGATCCGCCGCGAGCGCGACTGGGTGGTGATGGCGTCGCCGGTGCGCGGATCGACTCCGTCGAAGGCGAGGTAGAGGGCGGCCTGGGCGAGCTGGCGGCAGCTCATCGCGATCGAGCATTGGCGATAATAATAAGACAGCACCGCCTCGACCGGGTTCTGGAGGTTGCCGAAGGCGGCGACGAAATTGGCGAGGCTTCGGTTCAGGGCTCCCGCCTTGGATTCCGACATGGCGAGCGTTTCGTCGATGGCGATAGACTCGTCGCCGGCGCGCTCGCGCAGGAAGGCGAGCAATTCCTCGATCGCCTCGTCGGCGCCGCGGCGGCCCATCAGCTGGTCGCAGACGACCAGCGAGCCGGCGGCGGTGAGCGGGTTGCGCGGCTTGCCCCGCTCCATCTCGAGCTGGATGATCGAGTTGATCGGCGATCCGGCCGGCTCGCGCCCGACATGGTTCCACAGCGCCGACTTCAGATGGTGGAGGGCGAGGCTGAGGGTGAAGACGTAGGAGACGCTCTGGATCGAGAAGGGCTCGTCGGCGTCGCCGACCGCGTAGCTCGAACCGTCCTCGAGCACCGCCGCCATTCCGAACGCCCTTGGATCGGCGCGGGAGAGGCCGGGAATGTAGGCGGCGACCTTGCCCTGGCCGCGATAGGCGCCGATGTCGCTCAGCACCTCGTCGAGGACGTCCTGGAAGCTCATCGCAAAACTCCCTCAGACCCGGCCGGGATAGGCCGGCTGGATGTCGACCGGTATGTGGGTCATCGTCGCGATCACCGCCTGAGCGTCCGGATCCAGCCTCCGGTAGCGGTCGAGAAAGGCGCGCGCGCCGGCATAATCGCCGTCGCCCTCGATCCGCACCAGCTCGGCGACCAGGGCTGAGAGGCCCGCCTCGAGCTTGTCGTAGTCGAGCCGGAAGCGCCGCGCCGACGAATCCCAGGCGATGCCGCCATGCTCCTTGAGGAAGCCGTATTGCATAGCGGCGCCGCGGCCGTGGGCGTCGGCGGTGCCGAAGCGCAGGTGGCGGAACACGTCGGCCATGTAGGAGGCGAGCAATTGGTCGCGCTCGGCCAGCGGCAGCTCGCCGCGGTGCATCAGGTAGAGGACCGCCCAGGCACCCATCACGTCGGCCTTCGATTCCTCGATCGCGCTATACTGGTCCTTGAGCTCGGCATTGACCGTGGTCTGGCGGCCACTGAGGTTGAGGATGCCGGGCCCGAGACTGTGCGACAGCTCGTGGAACAGCGTCTCCTGGGTCATATATTGCTTCGTCACCTGCCGCGCCTGCTCGGGTACGAAGGCGAGGCCGGCGAGCGGTGCGACGATCCGCTCGTATTTGGCGCCGAGCACGTTGGCGAGGATCACCTTCTTGGCGCCCTTGGCGGCGCGCACGCGCTCGTCGTTGGGCAGGTTGAAGGCGATGGTCTGGATTCCGGGCCGAGCCTCGCCGCCGGCATGGACCTCCTCGGTCACCAGGATCGGCGATGAGAAGGGGCGGTTGGCGTTCTTGTACTTTTCGGGAACCGGAAGGTTGCGCTCCATGTCGGGGAGCAACGCCTTGTAGCGCACCAAAGCGGCCGACTGCTTGGGGTCGGCGATGGTGACGTAGCTCTCGAACGCCGTCTTCTGCGCGTAGATATTGTCGGAATAGACTTCGTAGGGGCCGATCACGACCTCGATCGGAGTGCCGGAGACGTCCATCCAGGCCATCTCCGATTCGTAATAATCGTTGGTCCGGAAGGCCTGGGCGCGCAGCGTCAGGAAGCGCCTGAGGCTGGCATTGCTGGTCCGCGCCGCCGCTTTCTCGAGCAGCCGCGCGGCCGGCTCCAGCCATTGGCGATATTCGACGCTGTAGGGCACCGCGACCAGCCGGTCGCCGTCGCGCTTGACCAATGTATAGGGGCTGGTCAGCGCCTCCTTCTCGCCGGGATGGACGGCGATGTAGGAGTCGAGTTCCTCCTTGGTCATGTCCGCGGGATAGAGGCCGCCGCCCGCCGGAACCCGACGGTCGCCCCAGAAGGGCCGGTTGTCGGCGAGCGTGTCCCAGGGCCCGGCGTTGAAGTCGAACCAGTCGAGCAGCAGCGGCCCGTCGGCGCGGTTCAAGGACGCGATCTCCTGCCGCACGCGCGGATTGTCGGCGCTGACCTGGCGGAGGAAAACGGGATCGAGCAGGTCGGCCGCCTGGATCAGGTCGTTGACCACGTCGCGCTCCTCGGTGGTGAGGAAGCTGGTGTCGGGATGCATGGCGATCCGAACGATCTTGGCACGCTGCGCGGCGAGGCTGTAGCCATCCGGGTTCTGAGCTGAGGCGGCAAGCGGGGCGAGAGGCGTCGGCGCTGTGCAGCCGGCGGCCGCGGCGGCCAGCAAGGCGGCCAGGATCGATCGACGCATTTCACTCTCCCTCGATCTCTTGTCCGCAGCGCCTTAGCGGCCGCGGCGCCTATTGGGAACGGGCGCGGTAGGGGCTCGCCGCGGTGAACGCCGGCCGGGCGTCGGCGTCGGCGACCGCTTCGACCAGCCGGTAGAAGAAGGCGTTGAACTTCGTGGCCGCGTCGAAATCCATCGGCTGGGTGACGTCGTCGGCGGGGTGGTGGTAGCGGGTGCGGTACCACAGTCGGTAGCGCCGCTCCGCCTCGGTTCCGGGCACATAACCGAAAATGAAGCCGGTGGCGGGGACTCCGATCTGCAGGAAAGGCCAATGGTCGGCGCGCTGGAGCAGGCCGCGCTCGGGCTCGGGGTCCGGCTGGACGCGGATCCCCATCGGCTCGGCGACGGCGCGAGCGGCGGCGCCGAGGCTGCTGTCGTTCACCGCCAGCATGGTGAGGATGTCGAGCGGGAAGAGCGGGCGGAGTTGGTCGAGGTTGATCATCGCCGCCATCGCGCGGGCCGGCACGGTCGGATGGGCGGTGAAGTATGTCGAGCCGAGCAGCCCTTTCTCCTCGCCGGTGAAGGCGGCGAACAGGATCGAGCGGCGATAGGGCCTGCCCTGCCGGCGGTCGGCGAGCTGCGCCAGCAGGGCGACATAGGCCGCGTCGTCGAGCGCGCCGTTGTAGAGCGCGTCGCCGCCGACCGGCTCGCCATAGCCGTAGCCGTCGAGGTGGGCGCCGAGGACGACATATTCGCTCCTGAGGTCCGTGCCGGGGAGGATCGCGAGCACGTTGGGCGACGAATAGCGGCGGGCGCGCAGGACGAAATAGGCGTTGAACTGTGCCGGCATGTCGAAACTCGGCAGCGGTTCGTCCCGGCCTCCGGCGGCGAGAATCCGGGCGGCGTCCCGGCCGGTGCCTTCGAGGAGCGCCGGAAAGGCGTCGGCGCTGAGCCGCATGACGACGAGAGCGGCGTCGGCCGGCGGCGGGCTGCCCTCGATCCGCACCGAGCGGGCATAGGCGACGGGCCAGCGCGGCGGCTCGACGGTGAAATAGGGATTGTCGACGGCAATGAGAGCGTGCGCTCCCGCGGCGATCGCGGCGGCGTTGCGTTCGCCGGCGGTGCGCCGAGCGTTGAAGCACACGACCACCTTGCCGGCGACGTCGCGCATTTCGTTCCTCGAGCAATAGCCGCGGAAGGCGAGCCCCAGCGAGAAGGCCGACGGCATGGCCTCGGTCGGGCGAACCGTAATGTCGTGGAGGAAACGCAGCGTCCGGATGTGATCGCCGCTCCCGCGGATGATCCGGATCAGCGTGCCGTGCTTGTCGGCGCTCACCTCGGTGAGGTTGACCCGCTGGAAATAGCTGCCGTCGTCGCCGGCGGGGACGAGGCCGGCGCGCCGGAAGCGGTCGGCGACGTAGGCCGCGGCGCGCTCGTAGGCGGCGGAACCGGTGTCGCGGCCCTCCATCGCGTCGCCGGCGAGAGTGCGGGTGGTCTGCCACCAGGCGCTTGTGTCGGGATCGGCGATCGGGCCGGCCGTCGCGCTGCCGGCGAGCAGCAGAGCGGCGCCCGCCGCAAGCAGGGAACGCGGCGTCATGGGCGAAGGAACCGCGCCGCCCGCCTCACGTTCCCGGGGCATCGGATTTTCATTCCAACGGAGACGCGCAGCCATGTCGAGCATCCCCAACAGCGCCATGCCCCACGCTTTGGCCCAGGACGAGCCGCAGGAGGAAGGCGGCCTGCGCACGACGCTCTCCAAGGGCGCCGGCAAGATCGCCGACCTCGCCCGCGACAACCCCAAGACCGCGATCGCCGCGGGCGTCGCCGTGGCGGCCGGAGCGATCGCCGCGGCGGCCATCCCGGCGCTGCGCGGGAGCGGCTCGGGCGGCGGCGGCAAGACGGCGTCGAAGGGCTCGTCGAGGAAGAAATCGACCGCCAAGGCGTGAGCCGCGTGCGGCCGGCGCGGGTTCAAGACTCGCGCGGGAGATGATAGACAGGCGGGCGCAAAAGGAGGCGACCATGCGTCTATTCCTGCCCGCCTTGCTCTCTCTCGCCGTGCCGGCCGCGCTGGCCGCAGCAGCGCCGGTCCAGCCCCGCGGCGCCGACCTGCCGAGCCACCGCCAATGCGCCCCGCCCGGAGCGATGTTCGCCAAAGGCCGCGCATCGCGGGCCGGCCCGCACCGGCTGAACGAGGAGCCGCCCGCCGAGGCCTATCTGACGGTCTTGCGGACGTTCGACTTCTGCCCGGTCCCGGCCCTGCTGCGCGAGGAGAAAGCCGGGGGCCGCTAGCCCTTGAAGCCCTGCGCCACGACGTACCATTCCGACGAGCCCTTGCGGCTGGCCGGCGGCTTGGCGTGCTTGACGGTGGCGAAAAGCCGCTTGAGCTCGGCAACGAGAACGTTGTCGGCGCCGCCCGCCAGCACCTTGGCGACATAGGCGCCGCCCGGCTTCAGCACCTCGGCAGCGAATTCGAGGCCGGCCTCGACCAGAGCCATGGTGCGCAGATGGTCGGTCTGCGGGTGGCCGACCGTGTTCGCCGCCATGTCGGAGAGAACGAGGTCGGCCGGCCCGCCGAGCGCTTCGCGCAAGCGCTCCGGCGCGGCTTCGTCCATGAAGTCCATCTCGATGAGGACCGCGCCGTCGATCGTCTCGGTCGGCAGCAGGTCGATGCCGACGAGGGTGGCGCGGGACAGGCGCTTGCGCACCACCTGCGCCCAGCCGCCCGGCGCGACTCCGAGATCGACCACCCGCTCGGCGCCCCTGAGGAAGCCGAAGCGCTCGTCGAGCTCGATCAATTTGTAGGCGGCGCGGCTGCGATAGCCCTCCGCCTTGGCGCGCTTCACATAGGGATCGTTCAATTGCCGCTCGAGCCATTTGGTCGAGCCGACCTTGCGGCCCTTGGCGGTGCGGACCCGGGTGGTCACATCAATATCCTCCCCTGCATTCGCAGGGGAGGGGGACCAGGCGAAGCCTGGTGGAGGGGCCTTCTCCCCGAAAGAAGCCCCTCCACCGCGCTACGCGCGGTCCCCCTCCCCCGGAAATCCGGGGGAGGACTGTCTCCCGTCCCCTCACAATTTATGCCCGTCCTTGGCCATCAGCGAGCGGAGGATGCCTTCGCGGATGCCGCGGTCGGCGACTCCCAGCGTCTTCGCCGGCCAGATGTCCATGATCGCCTCGAGGATCGCGCAGCCGGCGACGACGAGATCGGCGCGGTCGCTGCCGATGCAGGGCAGCTGGGCGCGCTCCTCGACGCTCATGTGGGAGAGCATCGCGTTGACCGCGCGCATCGATTCGGCCGGCATCAGCAGGCCGTCGACGGCGCGCCGGTCGTAGCTCGGCAGAGCGAGGTGGACGCTGGCGAGGGTGGTGACCGTGCCGCTGGTGCCGAGCAGCCGGATATTGTCGCGCTTGGGCGGCAGCAGGGCCGAGAAATGGCGGAAGGCGTGGCGGACCCGCTCCTTCATCCGGCCGTAGGCGGCGAGCCGCTCGGACGCGTCGGCGAAGTCGCGGCCCTCGCTCTCGGTCAGCGAGACGACGCCCCAGGGCGCGCTCCACCAGCATTTGATCTTGGGGATCGAATCGCCGTCGGTGTCGACGAGCACCAATTCGGTCGAGCCGCCGCCGATGTCGAAGATCAAAGCGGGCCCATCGCCCGGCTCGAGCAGCCGGTGGCAGCCGAGCA
>JAXDPL010000200.1:0-3407 GCA_034668385.1 Sphingomonadales bacterium
CCGGCGGGCGGTGGAAGCCGAACCGGAAATGCTTGAGATAATCCTCGAGGCTCTCGGGCGTCTTCGCGCCGGGATGGACGGCGAGGCCCGCCGGCTTGTCGATGACGATCGCCTCGCCGTCGATGAACAGGACGTACTTCTCCCACATGCTCCAAGTCCCGTTGCTGGCAGGCTTCATCCGTTCGGGCTGAGCTTGTCGAAGCCCTCCTTCCTGATCCGGGTCCAAAAGGAAAGGGCTTCGACAGGCTCAGCCCGAACGGGTCCTGGATCGTGCGAAGTCGGCCCGCCCTTTCTGTTGCGCCCGCGCAACGGCCGCGGACTCCGTGGGATTCCAGCGGTTTAATTCCAAATTAACCTTTTGCCTTCACACATCCCATGGTTAATGAACTCCACCAGGGGGAGCCGGGGCGCGAACCGGGCACCGCTGAGAGCAAGGGGCGAGTCACTATGCGCGTGCTGCTGATCGAAGACGAACCGACCACCGCCAAGAGCATCGAGCTGATGCTCGGCGGCGAGGGCTTCAACGTCTACACGACCGACCTCGGCGAGGAGGGCTTGGATCTCGGCAAGCTCTACGATTACGACATCATCCTCCTCGACCTCAATCTTCCCGACATGCACGGCTACGACGTGCTCAAGAAGCTTCGGCTGGCCAAGGTCGGAACTCCGGTGCTTATCCTGTCCGGCATCAGCGAGATGGACTCGAAGGTCAGGGCCCTCGGCTTCGGCGCCGACGATTACGTCACCAAGCCGTTCCACCGCGACGAGCTCGTCGCCCGGATCCACGCGGTGGTGCGGCGCTCGAAGGGCCATTCGCAATCGGTGATCAAGACCGGCAAGCTGGCCGTGAATCTCGACGCGAAGACCGTCGAGGTCGACGGCGCCCGGGTGCACCTCACCGGCAAGGAATATGCGATGCTGGAGCTGCTTTCGCTCCGCAAGGGCACCACGCTCACCAAGGAAATGTTCCTCAACCACCTCTACGGCGGGATGGACGAGCCGGAGCTCAAGATCATCGACGTGTTCATCTGCAAGCTGAGGAAGAAGCTCTCCCTCGCCTGCGGCGGCGACAATTATATCGAGACGGTCTGGGGCCGCGGCTACGTGCTGCGCGATCCCGAGGAGCTGGAGACGGCGAAGGTCGCCTGACGGCGGCCCTCGCGTGGGGGCGACCGGCGCTCGCGGCGACGCGGGCGCCGGTTTTCGTTTGGGGACACGTACCTTTTCGCGAAAAGGTACCTGTCCCCTTTTTCCGTGCTCGGCTTGTTCAGGCGGCGGCGCGGCCGGGGATCGGGTGGACCTGCGGGGCGCCCAGGGCCGCCGCCGCCGCGGCGTGGAGCGGGGGCGAGAGGATATAGCCCTGGCCATCGCGGCAGCCGAGCTCGCGCAGGATGGCGAGCTGTTCCTCCGTCTCGATATGCTCGGCGACGCAGGGCAGGCCGATCGAGGTGCAGAGGTCGAGCACGCCCTTCAGCAGCCGGCGGCCGCGCAGCGAATCGGCGATCGGCGAGACCAGGGAACCGTCGAGCTTGATTCCGTCGAACTGCATCTCGCGCAGGTAGGAGATGGAAGCGTGGCCCGCGCCGAAATCGTCGAGGACGATTCGTGCCCCGGCGGCGCGCAAATCCTGGAGGTTGCGCCGGGCGACCTCGAAATCGACCAGCAAAGCGGTCTCGGTCACCTCGACCTGGAGCCGGGCCGGGTCCATGCCGGCCTTGGCGAGGACTGCGAGGATCCGCTCCGACGATCCGGCGGTACAGAGCTGGACGGCGCTGACGTTGAACGAGAGGCGGATCGAGCTCGCCCAGCGGCACGCCTCGCCCGCCGCCTTGCGCAGCAATTTGTCGCTGATCTCCTCGATCACGTTGATCTGCTCGGCGACCGGCACGAACTGGTCGGGCGGGATCCGGCCGAGCTCGGGATGATCCCAGCGTGCGAGCGCCTCGAACGAGCGAAGCTCGCCGGTCGCGAGGTCGCGGATCGGCTGATAGACGAGGCCGATCTGGTCCTGCATGGCGGGGATGCGCAGAGCGCTTTCCACCCGTTTGCGGCGCCGGTGCATCTCGTCCATGTCGGGCGAGAAGACGGCGACTCCGGCCCGGCCGTTCTGCTTGGCCCGGTAGAGGGCGGTATCGGCGCGGATCAGGGCCTCCTCGACGTGACAGTCGTCGCGGCTCAGCAGAGCGAGGCCGCAGCAGCCGGAGATCCGGAACTCCCGCCCCTCGACGACGAATTTCTCCTGAAGCGCGGCGCACACTCCGGCGCCGACCGACTTGGCCGCGCTTTCGCTGCGAACGCCGGGGAGAAGGATGGCGAATTCGTCGCCGCCCGTCCGGGCGATGAAGGCCGGCTCTCCCGCCGCGCCCTCGAGCCGGCGTCCGACTTCCTGGAGGACGAGGTCGCCGGCGGCATGGCCGAACGTGTCGTTGATCGGCTTGAAGCCGTCGAGATCGACCATGGCGAGGGCGAAGCCGCCACCGCCCTTGGCGGTGGCGCCGCACTTGCGAGAGAGCGCGCGAAGGAAGGCGCGGCGATTGGCGAGGCCGGTCAAAGGGTCGGTATCGGCGATCAGCTTGGCCTTGGCCTTTTCCGCCTTGGCCAGCCGCTCGGCCCGGCGGGCGCGCTCGCGCTCCTCCTCGATCGCGGTATGCGATTCGACCAGGCGGTCGAAGCCGCGATTGTGGATTCCGAGCAGGCGAAGGATGAGCAGGATGACGAGCGCGATCGAGACGCCCATGCCGATATGGGCCGGATCGCCGTAGAGGACGAGCCGGGCGGCGAGCGGAAGTCCGAGCAGGAGCAAAGGCAGGCGCGCTGCGCCGGCATAGCTGCTGACCCCGTAGGCGCAGCCGACCGCGGCGAGGCTTCCGAACAGGATCACGTAGGTGTGGTCGGCGCTCGGCACGGTGTCGAGCAGGTGGAGCGCATAGGCCGCGAAGCCGACGCTGATGACGAGCGCGTAGAGCCAGGTCTTGGTCAGCTCGCGAAGGATCGTCTCGGGCGGCAGCCGGCGGTTGCGGACCTTGAGCCAGTAGCCGAGCCGCAGGATGACGAGCGCGACGAGCAGGGTGGAAAGACTGTAGGGGTTGGTGATGCTCCCGCCGGTGGCGAGGTGCAGTCCGAGCATGTTGGTGAGCGCGACCGTGTAGAGCAAAGGGATCTGGCGCTGGAGCGCGCGATAGCGCTGCTCGAGCAGGGCGCGGCCGGCATGGCTGTCGGCCTCGCCGGCATCCACGACCCGCTGGAAGACCGTCTTTCCCCACCCCATGGGGAAATTGCATACGCCGGGAAGATTAAGACAGTCTTTGCAAGGACCTCGGCGGAGACAGCCTCCCTAGGCGCCCAGCGGAAGCTCGCGCTGGTCGGGCTCGAAGCGGTACCAGCCGTTGGGGCCCAGGCGCTCCAGG
>JAXDPL010000201.1:0-9784 GCA_034668385.1 Sphingomonadales bacterium
GCGGCGGGCGGTCTCGGCGCGGTCGGAGGCGCGGTCGTTGCGGTTGCTCATGATCCTCTCCTTCGAGGGATCAATGACGCGCAGCCGCCGGCGTTCCCTCCGCCAGCCGCGCCCAGAGCAGCACCCAGCCCGCACCGAACGCGCAGCCGCCGATCACGTCGCTCGGCCAGTGCACGGCGAGGACCAGGCGGGTCGAGCCGACCAGCAGAGCGAGCGCGATTCCCGCGGCTGCCGCCAGGGCGCGGTGGCGGGGCGGCGCGGCGAGCAGCGCCAGGCCGAGCCAGGCCATCATCGAATAAGCGGCGTGGCCCGAGGGGAAAGCCAAGGTGGTGACATGGACCAGCTGCCCCGCCGGCGCCGGCCGCTGCCGAGCCACCATGGCCTTCTCGAACTCGGTGACGGCACGACCGGCCAGGATCATGGTCAGGTAGACGAGGCCGGCGCGACGCGAGACTCGCCATCCGAGCACCAGCGCCGCCGCCACCGACAACGGAAGCAGCACCGCCGCGTTGCCGAGCCAGGTAAGCGCCCGCGCCGCCGGGACCAGGGCGGGGGCGTGGAACAGCGCCAGCAAGGCGGGATCGGCCGCCGAGCGCGGGCCGCCGAGGAAAAGCATCGCGAACCACAGCGCGAGCAGGACGAGGGCGAGCAGATAGGTCTTGGCCGGGGACACGAGCGGCCTGTCGGCCATCGCCGAGCGTCTGTCCAGACCCCGATGCCGACAAGTTGCCGCGCAGCGTCGGCGGATCGTTCCGGGCGCGACTCACACTCGCCGCTGATCTGTGTTAACACCCGATTCGGGGAGCGGAGCGGCATGGAATCGAACGAGCGATATTTTTCGCGCCGGGCGCGCGAGGAGATGGCGGCGGCGGCGCGAGCGCTGACCCCGGAGGGGAAGGCGCGGCGCCGGGCGCTCGCCGAGACTTTTCTCACCAAGGCCCGGGAATGCGCCCCCGCGGAAGCGCGGCCGATGGTGAGCCCTGCTGGGTTCGAACCAGCGACCTACTGATTAAAAGTCAGTTGCTCTACCGACTGAGCTAAGGGCCCTCGCCGTTCCCGCCCCTAGGAGCGGGCAGGCGCAGGGTCAACCGCGCGGGCGCGGCGAAGGCGATGGAGCAGCTGGCGGACGGTCGCGCCGGTGACCGGGTCCCGCCAGTCCGGCACGAGCTCGGCGAGCGGCTCCAGAACGAAGGCGCGGCGGCGGAATTCGGGGTGGGGGACGATCAGCTCGTCCCCGGCCCAGCTCCCCTCCGACCACAGGATGATGTCGAGATCGAGCACGCGAGGGCCCCAGCGCCGCCCGCCGCGGCGGCCGAAATCGCGCTCGATCCGCTTCAGCATTGCGAGCAGGGCAGGGGGGTCGAGCGCGCTTTCGATCAGTCCCGCGGCGTTGGCGAAGCCGCGGCCGGCGGGGCCTACCGCCGCGGTGGCGCGAATGCGCGAGAGCCGCTCGACGCCGAGCGCGCCGGCGGCGGCGCGGACGGTCTCGGCCGGAGAGCCGTGGCGGCTTCGCCGGTTCGAGCCCAAAGCGATCGCGTAGCTTGTCAGCGCCATCGCCCTCGCCCTAGACGCTCCCGATGCTTCCCACCAACTCTCCCGTGCCGGCCTGCGAGGCGCCGCGCGACTGCCCGCTCTGCCCGCGCCTGGTCGGCTTCCGCCAGGCGCTGCGCGAGGAGCATCCCGACTGGTGGAACGCGCCGGTGCCGCATTTCGGCGATCCGGACGCCTGGCTGCTGATCTGCGGGCTGGCGCCGGGCAAGAGGGGCGCCAACCGGACCGGCCGGCCGTTCACCGGCGATTTTGCCGGCCTGCTCCTCTACGAGACCCTGGCCAAGTTCGGCTTGGCCGAGGGAGTCTACGCCGAGGATCCGGGAGACGACTTGCGGCTGAAGGGCGTCGCCATCGTCAATTCGGTCAAGTGCGTGCCGCCGCAGAACAAGCCCACTCCGCAGGAGATCGCGACCTGCAGCCGCGCCTATTTCCAGCCGGCGCTGGCGGCGCTGCCCAGGGCGCGGGTGCAGGTCGCGCTCGGCCGCATCGCCCACGACGCCGCGGTCCGCGCCGCGGGCGGCAGGCTCTCGGCGCATCCGTTCGGACATCTCGCCGAGCATCTTCTGCCGGACGGGCGGCGGCTGATCGATAGCTATCATTGCTCGCGCTACAACCAGAACACCAACCGGCTGACCGCCGCGATGTTCGAAGCCGTCTTCGCCCGGGCGCTCGAGCTGAGGCCCTGAGGCTTCATCCGCCGTTCAGGGCGGCGGCTCGACACGCGGGGGATGAAGCGCTTCCTGCTCCCCGGCCTGCTGCTCGTCTCGGCGAGCGGCGCGGCCGTGGCAGCCGGGCCGCCGCAGCGAACCGCCACCGTTACCGTCTACGGCGACGATCCGTGTCCCAAGGCGCAGGGCGACGACATCGTCGTCTGCGCGCGCAAGCCGGAGCGGGAACGCTACAGGATCCCCAAGGAGCTGAGGCACGAAGGCGAGGATCTGAGCGAACAGGCCTGGGGCGCCCGCAACGAAGCGCTCGAGGAAGCGAACCGCGCGACCATGCCCGGCGGCTGCTCGACCGTCGGCAGCTACGGCCAGACCGGCTGCACCCAGCAGATGCTGCGCCAATGGTATGCCGCGCGCCGCGCTGGCAGCGGCCGCACCGGGCCCTAAAGGTCCTCGGCGATCCGTCCGTAAAGATCGGGGCGGCGGTCGCGGAAGAAGCCGAAGGCGGCGCGGTGGGCTCTCGCCTGCTCGAGATCGAGGGTGGCGGTGAGGACCCCGGTCTCCTCTGCGCCGAACTCGGCGAGGATGTCGCCGCGCTCGTCGCAGATGAAGGAGTGGCCGTAGAAACGCTGGCCATGCTCGGTGCCGATGCGGTTGGCGGCCACCACCGGAACGACGTTGGAGACGGCGTGGCCGATCATCGCCCGGCGCCACATCCGGCTGGTGTCGAGGCCGGGATCGTGCGGCTCGCTGCCGATCGCGGTCGGGAAGAGCAGGATTTCCGCCCCCATCAGCATCAGCGAGCGCGCCGTCTCCGGATACCATTGGTCCCAGCAGATTCCGGCGCCGATCGTGCCGTAGGGCGATTTCCACACCTTGAAGCCGCTGTTGCCGGGCCGGAAATAGAATTTCTCGGAATAGCCGGGTCCGTCCGGGATGTGGCTCTTGCGGTAGACCCCCGCGACCTTTCCGTCCGGGTCGATCATGGCGAGGCTGTTGTAATGATGGTGCCCCTCGGCCTCGAAGAAGCTGGTCGGGATGTAGACCTCCAGCTCCGCGGCCAGCCTCTGCATGGCGAGCACGACCGGGTGCTCGGCGGCCGGGCGCGCTCGGGCGAAGTGGCTCTCGTCCTGGGTGCGGCAGAAATAATGGCCTTCGAACAATTCGGGCGGGAGAACCAGCTTCGCCCCCTTCGCCGCCGCCTCGCGCACCAGCGCGCTCACGGCCGCGACATTCTCCTCGACGACGTCCGAGAAAGCGAGCTGCAGAGCGGCGACGGTGAGTGCGGTCATTGGGCGTCCTTCGATACGGGCCTTCGCCAGGCTCAGTCCCTACTCAGGATGAGCGATTAGCCTCAACCGCTCATCCTGAGTAGCCGTTGAGCTCGTCGAAACGGCGTATGGAAGGACGGGTCATCGCGGCATTTGCTGGCTGATGCAGTGAAAGCTGCCTCCGCCGGTCAGGACGTGGTCGGCGCGCAGGCCGATCGCGCGGCGGCCGGGGAACAGGGCCCCGATCGCCTCGACCGCCGCGGCATCGTTGTCGGCGCCGTAGAGCGGCACGACCACCGCCGCGTTGCCGATGTAGAAGTTCATGTAGGAAGCGGGAATGAGCTCGTCGTCGCGGATCACGCGGCCGGGCGAGGGCAGGGGGACGACCTCCAGCCCGAAGGCTTCAGCGCGGCGGCGGGCGTCTTCATAGGCCGCGGCGTTGGGATCGTCGGCGGCCGGGGCCGGGACGGCGAGGCGGCCTTCGCCGACGAAGCGCGCGAGATTGTCGACATGCCCGTCGGTATGGTCGTTGACGAGGCCCTCGCCGAGCCAGAGGATCCGCTCGAGGCCGAGATCGCCTTTGAGGCGATGCTCGACCGCCGCCTTGCCCAGGCCCGGATTGCGGTTGGGATTCAACAGGCATTGCTCGGTCGTCACGGCGAGCCCGGAGCCGTCGACGTCGATCGCGCCGCCTTCGAGGATCCAGCACGGACGGGGCGCCTCCAGCCCGGCGGCCTGGGCGAGGCGAAGGCCGACCGTATCGTCGCCCTCGAGCTCATATTTGCCCCCCCAGCCGTTGAACCGGAAGCTCCGCGCCTCCCGGTCGTCTCCGGCGCCGACGATGATCGGTCCGGTGTCGCGCAGCCAGATGTCGCCGAACGGCTCCTGCACGATGGTGGCGAAGGGGGCGAGCACCGCCGCCGCCCGCGCGGAGACCGGGTCCGCGGCGACCAGCCGCACCTCCTCGCCGGCCCCATCCGCCCACGCGGCGCGCGCGAAAGCCGCCACTTCCTCCCGCGCCGGCGTCAGGTCATCGAGCCATAGATCCTCGTGGCTCGGAAAGCCGATCCAAACCCATTCGTGCGCCGCCCATTCCGGCGGCTGGCGGGAGCCTCGGTTCTCCATGCCTGCGCCATAACCACCCTTCCGTTCATTCCCAACAAAAACGGCTTGACGTGTGTCACTAACTGTAATAGTTACAAAAAGGGAAGGAAGTATATGATGGGGAAATACGAACCTTTGGCCAGACGGCTGAGCACCGAAATCGACGCGGAATGGACGGTGGGATTCAGGGAGCTGGAGCGCCTGCTCGGATTTCCCCTTCCGGCAAGCGCGCGGCGTTATCGGCCCTGGTGGGGCAATCAGAAAGGGGCTGGGCATAGCCAGGCGCGCGGCTGGCAGGATGCCGGCTGGCAGGTATGGAAAGTCGATCTCGAGGGGGAACAGGTGACATTCCGACGCGAACTCGGCGGGCCGGGTGATGAGGTACAAGGCGCCGAGCTCTCCGAAGAGGCACTGTACCGCCAAGCAGGGTCCTATCTTGGAACAAGCAACCGGGCGCAGATCGTGAGGGAAGCCTTGCAGGCATTGTGCGCCCGCGAGGCCGCCCGGCGCCTCGCCAGGATGGGTGGAACCATGCCCGATCTGGAGCTGCCGCCCCGCCGGCGATTTGGCTGATGGTCCTTGTCGACAGCTCGGTATGGACTGACCATTTTCGCTCTGCTGACTCGGACCTGCTGCGTTTGCTCATGCGCGAAGAGGTCCTGGCCCATCGCTTCGTCATCGGCGAGCTGATGCTCGCCGGCCTTTACCGCCGTCCGGACGTCTTGCGCGAGTTGCGCATGCTGCCGGCCGCGCCCCTCCCCACGCCGACCGAGGTCGAGCGGCTGATCGAGGCGAAAAGGCTCGATGGTCGCGGCATCGGCTATGTCGACGCCACGCTTTTGGCCGCGGTTCGCCTGCTCCCGGGTGCCTGCTTGTGGACGCGCGACCGCAGGCTTGCGGCACTCGCCGCTGAAACGGGCGTCGGGTATCGGGCTTAGGGCGTCCCAGCCCCCGTGCCCGCCCGCGAGCGGTCGCGGATGGCTCGGAACTCGTCGCCGGGGTGCCAGTTCGGCCAGTCGGTCGAGTTCGCCAGCTCGCGGCCGACCTGGTAATAGATTCCGAGCTCCTGGAGGGCGCCCGACCAGTCCCAGCGCGGGTCGTATTCGTCGCTCGGCTGGTGGTAGCGGTGCATCGTATAATCGTCCGCCGCCGCCTTGCCCGCCGCCCGGCCGCCCTTCACCAGGTCCTGGCCGAGCGAGGCGTCGAGCATCGGCACGCCTTCCTTGGCGAAGCTGAAATGGTCGGAGCGGTAGTAGAAGCCCTTCTCCGGATCGGTGTCCGGGCTCAGCGCGAGGCGGCGGGCGGCGAGCGCCCGCGCGAGATAGGCGGAGAGCTCGGACTTGTTGCCGCCGATGCTGACGAAATCGCGCGCCGCTCCGGTCACCGACAGGCCGTCCATGTTGGCGCCGCCGGCGGTCCTAGCGAGCGGATAGATCGGGTGGGTCGCGTAATATTGCGAGCCGAGCAGGCCCGATTCCTCGCCGGTGACGGCGAGGAAGACGATCGATCGCGCGGCGGGGCCAGCCTTGGCGTGGGCTTCGGCCAGCGCGACCAGGCCGGCGACTCCGCTCGCATTGTCGACCGCGCCGTTGCAGATGTCGTCGCCGGTCGCATCGGCGTCGCACCGGCCGAGATGGTCCCAGTGCGCCGTGTAGAGCACATATTCGTCCGGCCGAGACGCCCCGGGCAGGATGCCGACGACGTTGTGCGACAGCTGATGCTTGATGCGGTTCTCGAGCTGGAGGCTGGCCCTGGCGGCGAGCGGAACCGCCCTGAAGCCCGGATGCTTCGCCGCCTCGGACAGGGTCGCCAGGTCCTGCCCCGCCGCCGAGAACAGCCGCCGGGCGGCGTCCTGGGTCAGCCAGCCGATCGCCTGGCTCTGGTCGGAATGGCCGTTCGGATCGTCCAGTTCGTATTGGGCGCCGGTCCAGGAGGATTGGACGACGTTCCAGCCATAGGCGGCGGGCTCGGTCTGGTGGACGATGAACGCCGCCGCGGCGCCCTGCCGCGCCGCCTCCTCGAACTTGTAGGTCCAGCGGCCGTAATAGGTCATCGCGCGGCCGTTGAACGGGCCGGCGAGGCCGGTCGACTGCCAGTCGGGGTCGTTGACCAGGATGATCACCGTCTTCCCGTGTACGTCGACGCCCGCATAATCGTTCCAGCCCTTCTCGGGCGCGTTGATGCCGTAGCCGACGAAGACGATATCGCTGTCCGCGATTCCGGTTTTCGGCTGGACCCGGTAGCTGTTGGCGACGAAGTCGGTTCGGTAGGAGAAGCTGAGCGGCCGGCCGTTCGCCGTGGTGACCGTAAGCGGCGTCGGCGTCGGCGTGGTCTCGACCATCGGTACGTCCTGGTACCAGCCGCCGCGATTGCCCGGCTTGAGGCCGGCCGTGGCGAAGCGCTCGGCGATGAAGGCGATCGCCTTGTCCTCGCCGGCCGTGGTCGGGGCCCGGCCTTCGAAGGCATCCGAGGAAAGGATCTGCGTCGCCGTCGTCAGGGTCGCGAGCGCGATCGGCGGCGCGGCGGAAGTTGAAACGGGGCCGCGATTGGCGGCCGCGCAGCCGGCGAGCAGGGCCGCGCAGGAAGCGGAAGCGATCAAGGAGCGGAGCGGCAAGTCGGATCTCCCGGTTTCAGGGCCCCCACGCACGGGCGCTCATGGCAGCAAGCGAATCGCGAAGCAAGCTTGCGCAACGCCCGCCGGCCTGCCATCCTCGAAGCTCTTGGCGAGGGGCCAAGTCCTTGAGGGGATTATATGTTTGTTCGGCTCGTTGCCGCCGTCTGGGCGGTTGTCTTGCTTGGCGCCGCGGCGCCGGCACCGTCGCCGCCGTCGGACCCGGCTGCGCTGTTCGGCGCGCGCGAGGCGGTGCGCGGGATCGGCCTTTCGCCGAAGGGCGACCGCGTCGCCTTCATCGGCCCGGCCGAAGGCCAGGGCAATTCGCTTTTCATCGCCGATGTCGAGGGGGGAAAGCCGCCGCAACGGATCTTTACGGCCGACGGGAAACCGGGACGCCTGACCGAATGCTATTGGGTGTCCGAGACTCGTCTCGTCTGCAGCCTCTACCTCCTTCTGGACAAGATCCAGGCCGGCCAGATCTGGCCCGCCACGCGCCTGATCGCGGTCGACGCCGACGGTTCCAATCCGAAGATGCTCAGCGTCGAGGGAACGCCGGACGATCTCGGCATCACCCTCGGCGGCGGCGAGGTGGTCGACTGGCTGTCGGGCGAACGCGGCGCCGTCCTGATGACCCGGAACTACGTGCCGCAGTCGAAGATGAACACGCGGTTCGTCGAGACCCGCCAAGGCCTCGCTGTCGAGGAGGTCGATACCACCACGCTCCATGCGAAGCCGGTGGAGCCCCCGAAGATGCACGCCTTCGGCTACGTCTCGGACGGCCACGGCACGATCCGCCTGATGGGAGTCGAGGACGTCGCCGGGGCGACCGGCGTGTCGAGCGGCCGCGCCACCTGGTTCTACCGTCCCAAAGGCTCGCGGGACTGGAAGCCATTCTCGACCTGGCTCTACAATACAGATGAGGGCCTGTGGCCGGTCAATGTCGATCCGGTCCGCGACGTCGCCTATGCCTATCGAAAGATCGACGGCCGGCTGGCGCTCGTCACCGTCGCGCTCGACGGGAGCATGAGGGAGGAGGTCGCCTACGCCAATCCGGAATATGACGTCGACGAGGCGATCGCGCTCGGCGACGACCAACGGATCGTCGGCGCGACCTTCATCTCCGACCGCAGGGAGGCGGTCTATTTCGACAAGGATGCCGCGGCCATGGCCGCGATGCTTTCGAAGGCGCTGCCCGGCCTGCCCCTCATAAGGTTCGAAGATTGGAGCTCGGACGGCAACAAGCTGCTGATCTGGGCGGGCAGCGACACCGATCCGGGCCGCCTGTACCTGTTCGATCGCCAGACCAAGCAGTTGCGCGAGCTGATGCTGAAGCGGCCTCAGCTCGAGAACGCGGCCCTGGCGCCGATGAAACCGGTGACCTACACGGCCGCCGACGGCACCCGCATTCCCGCCTATCTGACGCTCCCGCTCGGCTCGAACGGGCGCAACCTGCCGGCCATCGTCATGCCGCACGGTGGCCCCTCGGCCCGCGACGAATGGGGCTTCGAATGGCTGGTCCAGTTCTTCGCCGCGAGGGGCTATGCTGTGCTTCAGCCCAATTTCCGCGGCTCGGCGGGCTATGGGGAATCCTGGTACCAGCGCAACGGCTTCAAGTCCTGGAAGATCGCGATCGGCGACGTCAACGACGCCGGCCGCTGGCTGGTCTCGCAGGGCATCGCCGACCCGTCCAAGCTCGGCATCTTCGGCTGGTCCTACGGCGGCTATGCCGCGCTGCAGTCGAACGTGCTCGATCCCAACCTGTTCAAGGCCGTCGTCGCGGTCGCGCCGGTCACCGATCTCGCCACCTTGCTGCTGGAGGCCCGCTATTCCTCGGGCCGCAAGATCCTGCGCGATTTCATCGGCTCGGGGGCTCACATCGTCGCAGGCTCTCCGGCCCAGAATGCAAGCCGCTTCCTGGCGCCGGTGCTCCTGTTCCACGGCGACCACGACATCAACGTGCGCTCGCATGAATCGGACCTGATGGCGGATCGGCTGAGGGATGCCGGCAAGCAGGTGCAGCTCGTCAAATATGAGGGCCTCGATCACCAGCTCGACGATGCGAGGGCGCGCCAGGACCTGCTGAGCCGCGCGGACGCGTTCTTCAGGGCGAATTTCAAGCTGCCGTGAGAAAGGGCGGCCCCGCGCGGGAGCCGCCCTTCTTCGTTCCAGGGCCTCTCGCTTAGCGAGAGTAGAATTCGACGACGAGGTTCGGCTCCATGCGGACCGGGTAGGGGACCTCGTCAAGCGTCGGAATGCGGGTGAAGGTGGCCTTCGCAGTGCCGTCGGGTGCGACGTAGTCGGGAATCTCGCGCTCGGCGAGGCCCTGAGCCTCCATCACCAGCGCCATTTCCTGCGCCTTGTTGCCGAGCGTGATCTCGTCGCCGACGTTTACCCGGCGCGAGGCGATGTTGCATTTGACGCCGTTCACCCGGATGTGGCCGTGGCTGACCAGCTGGCGGGCCGCCCAGATGGTCGGCGCGAACTTGGCGCGGTAGACGATCATGTCGAGCCGGCGCTCGAGCAGGCCGATCAAATTCTGCGAGGTATCGCCCTTCATCCGGTCGGCCTCGATGAAGGTC
>JAXDPL010000202.1:0-23615 GCA_034668385.1 Sphingomonadales bacterium
GTGTTCTTGAGCTCGAGGATCTCGCCCTTCACGTCGACGGTGATCTTCTTCGAAAGGTCGCCCGAGGCCACCGCGGTGGTCACCTCGGCGATGTTGCGGACCTGGCCCGTCAAGTTGTCGGCCATCAAATTGACGTTGTCCGTGAGATCCTTCCAGGTGCCGCCGACTCCCGGCACCTGCGCCTGGCCGCCGAGCTTGCCCTCGGTTCCCACCTCCCTCGCCACGCGGGTCACCTCGGAGGCGAAGGCGTTGAGCTGATCCACCATGACGTTGATGGTGTTCTTGAGCTCGAGGATCTCGCCCTTCACGTCGACCGTGATCTTCTTGGAAAGGTCGCCCGAGGCCACCGCGGTCGTGACCTCCGCGATGTTGCGGACCTGGCCCGTCAGGTTGGCCGCCATCGCGTTCACGTTGTCGGTGAGGTCCTTCCACGTGCCGCCGACTCCTGGCACCTGGGCCTGGCCGCCGAGCTTACCCTCGGTTCCGACCTCCCTCGCCACGCGGGTCACCTCGGAGGCGAAGGCGTTAAGCTGGTCGACCATCGTGTTGATGGTGTTCTTGAGCTCGAGGATCTCGCCCTTCACCTCGACCGTGATCTTCTTGGAAAGGTCGCCCGACGCCACCGCGGTCGTCACCTCGGCGATGTTGCGGACCTGGCCGGTCAGGTTGGTCGCCATCGCGTTGACGTTGTCGGTCAGATCCTTCCAGGTGCCGGCGACGCCGCGCACATTGGCCTGGCCGCCCAATTTGCCCTCGGTACCCACCTCGCGGGCGACTCTGGTCACTTCGGAGGCGAAGGAGGCGAGCTGCTCGACCATCGTGTTGACGATCTTGCCGATGCGCAGGAACTCGCCGCGCAGCGGCCGGCCGTCGATCTCGACCGTCATCGATTGGGAAAGGTCGCCCTTGGCGACCGCGCCGATCACGCGCGCGACCTCGGCGGTCGGCTGAACCATGTCCTCGATCAGCTCGTTGACCGATCGGATCGCCGTCTCCCACCCGCCGGTGGCGCTCTTGACCCGGCCACGCTGGGTGATCTTGCCTTCCTTGCCGACGACCTGGGAGAGCCGCTCGAATTCGCGGGTCATTTCCTGGTTGAGGCCGACCACCTCGTTGAACAGGGTCGCGATCTCGCCGTCGAGACCGTCCGAATCCTCAGGCAGTCGGACGGAGAAATCGCCGCGCCTGAGGCTCCTCAGGGCGGAGACGAGCTGGCGGCGATCGAGGAATTCGCGCGGGGCCTGGACGTTCACTCAACTCTCCTTCGTCGCGTCCTCCCCCCCTCTCGATGTGGCGCCGGCCCCCCGGCCGGCTCGCCCCTGCATAGCAGAGGTTGCGGCCTTGGCTGCTGAAAAAATGCATGTCGCCGGCCGATTGTCGTGCATGTCGTCCGCCAATTGTTAAGTCCTGATTGCCGGCGCCGCGGTCCGCCCGCCGGATGCGGCAAACGGGTCGGGGGCCGGCCTAACCGATCTCCGGCCCGTCGGCCGGTTCGAGGAAGAAGAGTTCCTCGACCGAAGCGTCGAGCACATGCGCCAGTCGAAGCGCCAGCTCGCTCGACGGGACGAAGATGCCGTTCTCGACGTTGTTGATCGTACGGCGGCTCGCCTCGGCCGCCTCGCCGAGTTCGGCCTGGATCAGCCGCGTCCGGGCGCGATAGTCCCTCAGGCGGTTGCGGAGCCTACTCATCGGGTTCGAGCAGGCCTTCCAGCAGGGCGAAGCGCACCAACGCCGTGACGACGCCGGTCGTGAGGATCACGTGCGCCGAGCGACCCAGCCGTACGCTTTGGACGAAGCTCGCGAGAAACGCTCCAGCCGTACCTTGGCGGTCATCGGCCGCATTCCTGAATTCCGGCTGCGGGCATCGTCCTCGCCTCGGGCGAATTGACGGGATCGCGGCGGATTCGGCCGATTGCGCGTGGCCGCATCGGCGACGGCGCCGCATTTTTCCCGGATTCGACCAAGCCGCCACCTTGGCGAGCGCATATTCTCGGCCCCGCTCCCTCCGATCGAAACGGCGGGTTCAGAAGATCAAGCCGAGGAGATGAAGCAATGGCATTCCCGACGTCCGTCAACGACCAGATCACCGACTCCGTCACCCAGGCCAACACCAAGGTGCTGGGCGACGCGCCGGCGATTGCGCTGGGCAATCTCTATCAGGCCACCGCCCAGGCGCTGGCCAACGCCGCGCACAACGCCACCAACGCCCAGCAGCAGAGCTTCGTCACCGCCCAGTCGGCGACGACGATGGGCACCGCGACCCTCTATGCGCTCGACACCGCCGCGACCGGCAAGGCGACCCAGGAGATCGAAGGCGGCGGCCGCGTCCGCGGCCTCGGCTGAGGCATTCCGCGGTGCGGGGGCCCGCCCCCGCCCCTCCTCGACCCCGACCATGAAAGGAACTCGACATGGCCTTCCCAACCTCCGTCAACAGCCAGATCACCGACTCGATCACCCAGGCCAACACCAAGGTGCTGGGCGACGCGCCGGCGATCGCCATGGGCAACCTCTACCAGGCGACGGCGCAGGCGCTGGCCAATGCGGCCCACAACGCCACCAACGCCCAGCAGCAGAGCTACGTCACCGCGCAGGCTGCGACCACGATGGGCGTCGCGACGCTCTACTCGCTCGACACGGCCGCGACCGGCGCGGCCACCACGGCGATCGAGAACGGGTAAGGCGCTCCGCACCAGCGTCCCCCGTGTCTCCCGGAGCGACAGGAGCTAGACGATGGCCTATCCGACGGCGGTCAACGACCAGATCACCGACTCGCTTTCCCAAAGCGCCGTCGAAGTGCTCGGCACCGCCCCGTCGGTCGCGATGGGCAATCTCTACCAGGCGACCGCCCAGGCGCTCGCCAACGCCGCCCACAATGCGACGCAGGCGCAGCAGCAGATGTACGTGACCGGCCAGGCCGCCACGGCGACCGGAGTCGCGCTGCTCTACGCACTCGCCCCGGGAGCCAACAAATAGCGGCCGGCGCGCCGCATCCGTTCAACACGAAGGAGTGAAGTCCGATGGCATTCCCAACCTCGATCAACAGCCAGATCACCGACTCGATCACCCAGGCCAACACCAAGGTCCTTGGCGATGCGCCCGCCGTGGCCATGGGCAACCTCTTCATCGCCACCGGCCAGGCGCTCGGCAACGCGGCCCACAACGCCACGGGCAACCAGCAGAATTCCTACGTCACCATGCAGGCGACGACCACTCAGGGAGTCGCGACGCTGCTGACCCTCGACACCGGCGCGACAGGCCGGGCCACGTCCGAGATCGAGCGCGGTTATTGATGCGTCGCGCCGGCGCGCCGACCGCGCGCCGGCGGTAGGACGGGAGGCAAGCCATGGCGAGCCTAGGCGACCGCGCGCTCGCGATCTGCCTGGCGCCCTCCGCGGCGATGGCGATGACCTACATCGCCAACGCGCAGAGCCTCGCCCTCGCCATGGGCAATGCCGTCTCGACGCAGCAACGGGGACAGGTGACGGCAGCCACCGCTACGGCCACCGTCCTCGCCCTCAACATCAAGGCTAGCCAGGGAGGCTGATGCCATGTCCACCGTGAACGACCAAATCGTCGACTCCGTCAGCGACGTCGTCGCGCTGAACAGCAGCGTCGCTCCGGCCCATTCGATCGGCATGCTGGACACGGTCATGACCGAGACGCTCGGCATGGCCATGTACAATGCCGTCAACCGGCAGCAGGGGGCCGGCATGATCAGCTCGGCGGCGGTCACGGCCGCCTGCGCCAAGATGATCGCGGCGCACCTGGCACCCGCAGTGCCGAAACCGCCGGCGCCGGTCCCACCGCCGACGATCGAGCCGCTGCGAACGCCGCCGCCCAACGGCGAGTTCGCGGATATTGCCAGCGCGCTGGCCGAAGCGGAGAGCGCGATCAGTGTTCTCAAGGAGGAGGCGGCGAAACCCGAATCCGCAGCGAGCAACCTCGCGTTGACCGGTCTCTCCTCGATCGCGGCGGATGCGACCCTCAGCGAGTACGGCCTGGTCGCCACCGCCCTCGCCGAGGCCGAGACCGCGATCGCCGCGCTCAAGGAGCAGGCGGGGGACCCGGCGGCCCCGGCGAGCGGCCTCGCCGCGGGCAGCCTCGCGCAGATCGCACAGGACGCCCACGCGGCGCAGCCTCCTCCACTTTCCCCGCCGGCTGCCGAAGCGCCCGCTTCTCCGCCCGACGAGGACACCCACGCACCGGAAGCCGAGATGAATCTCGAAATCACCGCCCGCGCCGTCACAAGCGCGAAGACCGCACCGAAGTCTTAACCGGCCCCGCGCCGCCGCCTGGGAGAAACCGCCATGGCCGATACGATCAACGCCCAGATCATCGACGTGATCAACAATGCCCAGAAGGCGACGCTCGATTATGCGGTCGTCACCACCAGCGGCGCCGGCAAGGCGTACCAGTCGATCTCGCAGAGCGCCGCCATCGCCATCCAGGACGCCACCGACGCCCTCCGCAACATTTCGACGATCGCCACCACCACCGCGGGCGTCGCCATGGCCCAGTTCATGGCCACGCAGGACGACACGTACTTACTGGCCATGAAACAGGCACAGGACATGATGACGTCGGCGACGGCGGACTTTTCCAAGATCGGCGAAGCCGCGAAAAATATCCTGACCGATTTTCCGTACCTTTGAGGCCGGAGCCGAAGGGATCCCGCCATGTCCGTCTCCGTCGCGCGCAATCCGATCTACAGTCTCGGCGTTCTCTCCGAGATCACCCGGCTGACGATAAGCTTCATCGACGGCGGCCAGCAGTGGCTGAGCTGGGCCATCTACGATCCGCGCGCCCGTTACCATTTCGACGACGAGGCGGCCCTCGTCGCGGGGATCCAGAGCGGCCTTCACGCCACATCCTTCACCCTCTTGCCCAATCTCGGCCTCATGGTGAGCCCGGTGAAGCTGATGACGATGCGACCCGCGGAACTGCGCGCCATCGCGGCCGCCGAGACCGCGGGGCCCAACCAACCCCTGCCGGATCCGGTCGCGCGAATCTTCCGGCTCCACCGCCTCGAGACCGCGGGCGCCCTTGCGGGCGGCACGGCATGGCTTGGCGAGGTCGGCGTCCCGACGGCGAACCCGCTGTTCCAGGCAATGAGCCTCAACGACCGCCTCGCGCTTCTCGCCCTCTCGATCGACCAGGGACCGGTCGCCGGAACGGGGGATTCCGGCCTGGCGTCGGAGGCTGCGGGCTATGCCACGGCGCAGGCGAGGACGCCGCTCGAGTTCGTCGATTATTACCGCGTCTATACCGCCATGGCGGGAGTGGGCGCCACCGCGAACGACACGCCTGAGACGCGGTACGCGCGGGCCGCGGCGGCGGTCGACACCCTGCTTCCCCTGCTTTTCGACGCGCTCGACTGTCCCCGTGTCGACGGCGTGGTCGCCCCGGGCGAAGTGGCCGCGGCGATCGACGATTGGCAGATGATGGGCCGCCGCCTCGGCTTTTCGCGGATCTCGCTGGGGGTCGAGCAGGTGGTCGCCAACAGCAGCTTCAGGCGCGTTCCCCCGGACCAGGCCGAGCGGGCCGTCGCGGCCTACCTCAACGGAGTCCAGGCGCTATTGCGCGAGGAGGAAATCGGGTTGCCGCGCCTCGGCCAGGACGGCGCCTCCTGCCGCTTCACCGTTCGTTCCGAGCTGGAGGAGGCGGTCGTGGTGCAGGATCCGGAAGGGATCATCAGCCTCGCCTCCTACCGCCGCCGCGGCCTGCTCGCGGAACCGGTGAATGATTCGGCGTCGGAGCAGGACGCCCCAATGCCGGCGGAAGAGCCGCCGGCCGTCGCTGCAACCTCGAAAAGTGGGAGAAGCAAGAATGGCCGTTAAGCGCAGGAACAGCCCCGCCGCCGCGATCGTCCGGGTCCCTCGGTCCACGCCGGCGGGCACGGAGCATGTGATCACGGAATCCGACCGCGAAGTCCACGACAGCCAGAGATGGATCGAGGAGGCCGACCGGCGGACCAGCAGGATCGTGGACCAGGATGCGGAGCTTGCGGTGCGACGCTCCGAGGAAGCGGTCCGGCGTGCTGAAGAAGCGTCGCGCAGGGCCGTGGAGGCCGCCGCCCATTTTGCGGAGAGAGCGGAAGACGAGGCCGAGGCCGCCGTGCAGCGCACCGAAGAACCGGATCGCTTGGCGGTAAGGCCGGCGACTCGCCGGCGCCCGACCCGCGGGCCCCGCCCCGGGAAATAGCGCCAAGTGCCGCTCCCAGACAACGATCCCGCCGTCATCGGCCTCGACCGCCTCGCGACGATCGCGAGCGAGCAGCTGGGGCAGCAGGTGACGCGCAGCATCCCGGCCGACAGCGGGCTCGGCTGGAAGAGCGGCTCGATCCACCCGCTGCAGGTGCTCGGAACGCAATATCCCGGCATCGTCCACGACGCCGTGCGTGGAATGATCGATCCGGAAGCGCGCAAGCAGGCTGAATCGAAGGCGCTCGGCCAGTTCTTCTTCTTCGACGCCGGCGCTCCGCGCCTTCTCGGAGTCGGGCCCGGCGAGGCCTATGCGGGGCGGCCCTACCCGCTTCCGTCGGATCAGCTGCGCGCGATCCGGCGCGAGCTCAAGGCGGCGCGCCAGCTGCTCCAGCCGCCGCAGGGCGTCGCCGTGGACCTGCCCGGCGCGCGCCAGCATCTCCTGTCGGCGTGGCGCGTCGCCGACGGGCTTCGCGGCGCCTTCCTCACGATTCCCGGCTCGGCCGGCTGGCCAGTGGCCCCGATCGTTGAGGCCGGGCAGCAGCTTGCCGGGCTGGACCAGGTGATTCCGACCGGCAACCTCGCCCAGCTCAGCATCGCCTATCGCCAGATCAAAGCCGCCGCCGACGCCCTCGACGAGGCCGTGTCCGGCGTCGGAACGGTCCAGATTTTCTATGTGATCGAAGGCTTCTACCTGTTCCGGCTGCTCGTTCGCTATCGGCTGAAGTCCAGCCGCGCGATCAGCCCCGAAGCCGCCGCGACGGCGAGCGGAATGCTCACCGAATTGTTGGCGAATGGGCATGACTGGCTGAGCGAATGGCTCCGTGACAAGATCGTCGACTTTGCAGCGCGGATCGCCGCGGTCGATCCGTCCGGCAATACTTTGTTCTTCTTAAAAGGCGGGCGGGCGATCAAATACCTCGAAGATCAGCCCGAAGGCGGCCGCAACGATTGGGACACCCAGATCGTCATCAACCCGCTGCTCCCCGCGGCCGGCTGGTACGCCCTGTTCGTGCGCGTGGTGAACGAGGCGCTGCTCGCGCTCGAGCAGTACAAGTTCGAGTTCTACATGCTCCTCAACCACCACGCCCCCGACTTCGAGCAGGAGCTCGACGATGCCCAGGCGGAGGCTGAAGCGGCCGAGGACGCTCAGGACGACGGCGCGGAGGAAGAGGATCTCGACGCCGAACCGGTCGTCGATCCGATCGATATGGGCATCGAGGCCATGTTCGATCTGTTCGCGGCCGAGGAGGAGCCCGCCGGGCCGAAGGAAACCAATTGCAAGGGTGAGCTGATCGACATCGGCCTGCCCCGCTACGACAGCGTCGAGGCCTACGAGCAATGGACGCAGCTGCGCGGGCAGATCCTCGTTGCCGACGACGGCATCCCCTATCCCGGCTACCTTTACTACGTGAACGAGTATCTGCTGATGCTGCGCCAGGTCTTCGCCGGCGCCTCGCCGTCGGCGCGCAAGGCGCCGACGCGCACCAAGCGGCTCTACGGCATACTCGGCCTGGCGGGGACGCAGGTGGCGATCGACGGCGAGACCGCCGCCGCGGAGCTGCTTCTCCCGCTTTCCTTCGCGCAGGTGAGCCAGGAGCCCGACCTCGCCACCCGCTACGCGCTGCGCGCCGCCCTGGTTCAATTCGCCGAGGCCTACGGCTTTGCCAAGGAACCGACCTTCGCCGCCGCTTTCGACCAGTGGCTGCAGCCGATGCTGCAGGGGCTGGTTCCGCAGGTTGCGTTCCCCGCGGCGTTCATGGCCGGAATTCAGGAAATGGGGGCCGGCTGGACCCCCGGCTATCAGCGGCTCGCCGGCGCCATCGCCTTCTGCCAGTGGGTATCGAACCAGATGGAGGCGCATCTCACGCAGCGGGGCCGCCAGCTCGGCAGCGACCCCGCCCTTCGCGCCTTCATCACGGCCATGGCGGCGATCTTCCCGCAATGGGAGGAGTGGGAGCTGCAGCTCGCTCTCGGCGGCAGCCTCGCCGCCGCGCAGCAGGCCGATTATGCCCAATACGCGCATGTCGACGAGCTCGACCCGGTGACCTATGCCAGCCTCGGCTTCTACTCGCCGCTCGAGAATGCCGACTACGACACCATCTACGAGCTCGTCACCGACTGGGTGGAGGGTTGCGCCGGCGGCTTCACCGTCGTCCCCGACGACGCCGACCGCGCGATCAGGCTCTATTGGAACGAGCAGACCATCGGCCTCTTCACCTACGCACCGCTGGCGGCGGAGGCGGTCCTCGAGCAGCAGCCGGCCCGCCCGCTCGTCTCCTGGATCTGGGGCGTGCCCATGCTGGGCCTGCCGGACCTCGTCCGCCAATACCGCCGGACGGCCGCGCAGACGGAGGAGTTCGGCCGCCGCGAAGTCGACCGGCGAACCGCCGCGGCGCTGACCGACATCTCCACCAGCCTTGCCAATCCAGAGCCGCCCAATCCGGCGATCGCCGCGCTCCGTGACGGCCGCTGCAACAATCTGATGATCAGCAGCGCCAGCAACGCGGCCGGACGCAACGCCGCCTACCCGCAGCCTTATTATGTTTAGCGCCTTTCAGCTGATCCTCACGGACAACCATGCGCGAGCTCGAAACGCGCTCACGCTCGGCGCGCCGCCCCCGGCGACGGACCGCACCGTCGACATGGTCGTGCTCAACCAGGGGCATGGCGACATCGGGAGGTTCGAGAGCTGGGACGCAGGCGCCCTCGACGCCAATCTGGTCGCGCCGATGGTCGCGTCGGGGATCAGGGCGAACATCCTCATTCTCGACTTCTGCCTCTCGGCCTCCCTGCTCCCGGCGATGGCGCCCCTCTGTGCGCCGGGGGGAATGATCGTATCCGCCCTCTACAGCGTTTCCGACGTGGTCATGACGAGCGCCTTCTGGAGCGAGATCAAGCCCAATCTCGATATGGGCAATATCGGCGGCCTGCGCGGCCAGGTGATGGACCGGCTCCGCCGGATGGCGGCGGAGCTCACCGGCTTCGCCAATTTGCGCACGGTGCAGGGCTGGACCGAGGCCGAGACGATGAAAGAGATCAACGCGAACCCGAACGACCGCGAGTTCCTCTCGATCGCCCGCTACCTGCCGAGCCTCGCATTGTCCCTTTCCAATGCCACGCTGACCCTGCCTCAGCTCTACGCGCAGCTGAAGGCGGTGAAGGACAAGCCCGCGCTCGGGTTCGCGGAACAGCAGATCCTCGCGGCGCTGCCCAACGCCGCGGCGGCGTTCGATGCCGCGGAGCGCAGCGGCATCGAAACCCAGTTCAGCGAGCGGCTGTACGAAATCCTGACATTGCCGAAATACGGCCTCCAGGAAAACGTAGCCGGAGCGCCCACGTTCGAAGGCGACGGGAGCCTCTGGCAGCGAGTCCTCAGGGCGCGGCCGCAGCTTCTGGCGCTGGCGACGGGGCTCCCGCGCTGTCCCACGCCTTTCACCGTCTGGAACGAGAGCCGCCGCGCGCTTTCGCTGGATGCCGCGCTTGCCCTCGATCCCATCCCGGCGACGGCCGCAAGCCTCATCCGAGAGATCGAGTGGCAAGCGCCTGAGGACGTCGAGACGATTCTTTCGCGGATTACGAACACGGCCGCGGTCAGCCTACTGGATCAGCAGCTCGATTATTTGCAATGAACTAGGCTGGTAGTGGATTCATGTACGCGTTACTGTCACGGTGGGGCCGGGCATGAGGGGAATAACGTGGCCTTCTCTAGCGAACATGTAGGGGAGGATCTCCTCGAAAGCATCAATCGTCCGTTCAGGAGCTTGCCGGACCTTCTCGATGCACTGATGCGAGCGCTGGCGGAGCGCGTCCGGCTGAAATCGGGGGCCCTCGTCGTCGACGGGTTGGGGACGCTCGCGATCGCCCGCGTGCGCGGCGAAACCGCCTCCGAATGGCTCCCCTCCGGCGCCGGCACGGGCGCGGTGCCGCTCCGCCCGGGCGGCGACGCCCTGATCCTGCCGATCCGCTACGCGGGCGCGCGCCTCGGCGAGCTGCGCCTCGACATGGTCGCGCCGCCCGGTTCCGCCGATCTGGAGATGCAGCTTCTCTGCCACTTCGCGCGGCAATGCGGATTGCTCGTCAAGCGTTACGACGTGCGGCGCTGGTCGGAGCAGCGCCTCGGTCGGGCGCTGCTGCTCATCGGCATGAGCAAGGCGTTGCGCGAGCTCGAGCAATTCGTGGAGATCGCCGCGGTCGGATACCTGCCGGTGCTGCTGCGCGGCGAGTTCGGCACCGAAAAGGCCCAGCTCGCCGCCGCAATCCATTGCTGCAGCCCCGCCGCGGAAGGCCCGTTCGTCCAGATCGACTGCGCCGAGCCCGCGAGCCCGCCCACCGAATGGATGGCGCAGGCGAACGGCGGCACGCTCTACCTCAGCGACATCGACGAACTCGAGCCGCGGCTGCAGAAGCAATTGCCGCAAATCCTGCCGACGCGGCTCGACCAGCGGCTGCCGGCGCCGCGGCAATGCGCGGTGCGGGTGATTGCCTCGACCACCGCCGACCTCTACGCCCGCGCCCGCGCCGGCCAGTTTTCGCGGCCGCTCCTCGCCGAGCTCGACTTCCTCTCCGTCACGATCCCGCCGTTGCGGGAGCGGACCGAGGACATCGAGCCGCTCATCTGCCACGTCCTCGAGCGCAACGGCTTCGAGGCGGAGGCGAAGACGACGGAGGCTCTGGTCGCGCTGTGCCGCGCCCATGACTGGCCGGAGAATCTGTTCGAGCTCGAGCGGATGATCGCGCGCCTCGCGGTGATGACCGAGGGTCGGCCCATCCAGCTGCGCGACATCTTCCGCCATGCCCCCGCTTTGTCCCCCTCCCCCACCGCCGCGGAGGAGCAGACGGCGCGCCAGGACGGGTCGTCGAAGCTCGACGGATGGCCGGAGAACTGGGTCCGATGCGCGACGGAAGGCGGCGAGGTGCGCGGCCTCCACGAGGCGCTGCGCAAGGCGCTCGCCTATCTCGGCCAGCATTATGACCAGCCGATCACGCTGGGACAGCTGGCCCGCCACGCCGGCGTCAGCGCGTCGCACCTCAGCCACTTGTTCCGAAGCGCGATCGGGATGCCGTTCAAGGCGCTCCTGCGCCGGATCCGGATCCTGAAGGCCCGCGAACTCCTCAAGTCGGGCAAGACCCCGAACATCACCCAGGTGGCGCTCGACGTGGGTTTCTCCGACCTCAGCCATTTCGAGCGCAGCTTCCGCCGTATCGTCGGCGAGAGCCCGCGCGAGTTCCGGCGGCGCGCCAGCGTCTACTGACCGCCCCAACGCATCGGCGCGCTGCGAGTCCGCGCGAAGCCAAGAAATGTCCGGAGCTAAGGCTTCGGCTTATCTACAACCTGTTTTCGGTTCCTCAAGACGTCCTCCCTGTCCTGAACACGAAGTGCCGCCGCGACGGAATCGCCGGCCGCGCGAGTAGATCCAGGTCGAGTCCGAGGAGGGCGTGAAGCCGCAGGCGGGCAAAAGGCCGCAGATCGGCCGATTGCGATCGGTAGCAATGAAGCGGGCTGCGAGTTCGGAACCATGCCAGATCGGGCTTGCGACAATCCATTCCAGGAAATCACGGTCGATGCCCAGCCCCGCCACGCGGCAACTCACGACGAGATTCAGTATCCGGTCGCTCCTTACGACCGCTGCAGCGACGATTCCCTCGTCGCCGAACCGGTCGCCGTAACGCCCAACGGCCAAGGCACCCTCACCGGCGAGCCTCGCGAGTTCTGGGGTGCCGAACGTTTGGCCGCTGAGGTTGAACTGTGTCGTGCGCTCAAACAGTTCCGCGGCGCGAGCGATTTCGGTCTCCTCGCCGGCCATGCCCACCTCGAAAGCCATCTCTAGGGAGGCCCTGAACGCCGCCGGGTCGGCCGCGCGCGCGCGCAGAGCTGCGCGGCTCGAGTTGCGCGCCGGCGTCTGGCTGCGCCGGTGCGCCTCGTCGCTGATCCGCGAAGGCATCAGCCGCGGGTCGGAAAGGAGCGTCTTGCGCAACCCGGCGATTTCGTCTTCGAACACCACGATCCCAGGGTGGGCGGCGGCGACGGCCGCGCGCTCGCGGGGATTGTCGTCGATCAGGGCCATGGCCCCCACAGCGACCCCAAGCTCCTCTGCGATCTCGGCAATGCTCTCGGCCTTGTCGTTCCAACCGATTCGAAGAGTCGCGAAATCCTCCGGAGCCAGCAGGCGGTCCGCCGGGTCGTGGGGCGAGTAACGCCAGAGCTCGCGCACCACCGATTCGTCGTTGCGGCTCGCGCAGGCGAGAAGGATGCCGCGCCGCTTCAGAGCTTTCAGGGCCTCGTGAATACCGAACCAGACGCCGACGAAGGAGTAGGGACTGCTTGCATCCGGCCGGTAGGCAAAAGGAGACCCGGTCTCGGCCAAAACGCCGGGCCAGAGAACGCCATCGAGATCCACGACAACACACTTGATCCGCTCGATCCCCAGCGCAACTGCAATGATGTCGAGGTGCTCGCGCGCGAGCGCTCGCTCCCGCAGATAGGGGTCGTCGCGACACAGCCGCCGGAGCCCTTCGAGCGGCAAGCTTATGCCGTGGACCGACGAGAGCTCGCTGGCGGGGCGCTGGAGAAGCCAGCCCGAGGAGCCGAAATGGGTGAAATGAACGAGTGCGTCGTCCAGGAGATGGGCTGCCCCACCCACGGCCACGGCGGCATCGACGTCGGCGATCCACACATCCGCAAAGGACTGCGCGAGATCCTCAAGCGCGAGGTTTGCGGCACGGAACCGGTTGCGATGCGAGTGCCGGCCGCGGTCGGCGCGCCCGAGGGGTTGGACGGTCGGTAGCGGAAGCCCATCGACGATAATGGGCGCGTCGGATCCCGCGCGCAGCTCGGTCAGCAGATCGCGCAGCTCAGCGATAAAGAAGCCGCTCGGATCCCCCCCGTGGTCAGCCGAAGTCCCTATCGTTATCGTGTGTCTCGAGGCAAGCGCGCCGACGATGATAGCGTCGTGAGGCGTGCGGAGCTCGTCCTTTCCGCCGGTGATCGCGCGAAGACTGATGCCGCGTTTCGCTGCCTCCATCTCGAGAAAGTCCGCTTCGAGGTGGACGTCGCAGTCCCCGATCAGGAGGATCTGGATTTCGGCTCGCCCACCCGCCACGCCAAGGGCTTCAGGGTTTCGCGCGAACTTCACTGCCCAATAATCGGATCTGTCTCGCTCCGCTCGGCGCCTCGCCGCGGCGTCGGGGTCGCGCCGGAGCGTCTCGACGGCCAGACGAGCCTCGACATTCTGCGCGTCCGGACCGAGGCGCGTCAGGATGCCGCGCTCAAGGAGCCCGGCTACCGCACCCGCAACGAGATCGGCGCTGAGGCCCAGTCGCGACGCGAGTTCGGCAACGGCGATTTCGCTGCGTGCGCCACCCTTGAAAGCTTCGGCGATAGCGGCGGAGTCGCGCGTCAGAACAAGCCGATCCCCGCCGAGCGCGTCGACGACGGCGACCCTGTCGCCATCGAGCGGCACGAGAAGCGCGAAGCGGGAGAGGTGGAGCTTCACGGCCCAGCGCTGGCGATCGATCCCCCCGGCGCGCCCTCGGCGAACAAGATCGCATCCGCGGCATCCCGGGCCGGGGCGGGGAGGTGCTTGCGCGCCGGCGCTACGAGTTCGGCGTGCTGCCGCCACAGCCGACGATCGAACGTCCGACGCGGCGCCCGTGCGAGCCACACCGCAAGCGCCGTCAGAGCCGACGCTTCGCTCGATACGGGCGGCTCCGCGCGGCCTTTCCAGGCGCTTTCGGGACCCCGGCGCAAATCGGGGTCGGCCGGGCGGACCGTGCCGAGCGCGGACAAAGCTGCGTGCGCGGCAAGACCCGGTGGAGCGCCCCAGCGGCCCAAGAGAGCCTCGGCGATAAAGGCGGCGAGCAAGCCGGTGTCCGGATGCTGGCGATCCTCCTCGCGCCAGAGGTCTCCCAGAGCCCCGTAGACGGCGCGTTCGGCCGCCGGTGAGTTGCCGACGTGCCAAAAGTTGAAGAGGAGGGCGTCGCGTGGGCGTCCGCTGACCGCATCCACCGAATGATAGCTGGCGTGTCCCGCCTCGAAGCCGACGCTCATGTTGTAGAGCGGACGGATGGATTGGAAGGCCGAGGAAGGTTCATCGCTGAGGTGCAGGTTGAGGGCCCCTCCATCGCGTTTCCGATGCCGCGCCGTCAGCTGAACGATGACGCGGTAGTTCTCGAAGCCAAGGCCGGGATTGTCGTTGTGGACGCCGATGGCCTGCCCCGGAAGCATGCGATGTCCGAGAACCTGAACGCAGTCGTAGAGCGGTTCCCCGAATATGCGGGATATCGACCGCCGCATCGCATCGACGAACCGGTCTTCGACGAAGCGCGGTCTGTTGGGCGCTTCCTTCAAGTGCGCTCGAAGATCGAGCCGCCGGGTTTCGTAGAAGCTTCCGATGCGAATGCCCCACGGCAGGGGCGAGGTTACCACTCGACGCATCTCGGCGACGAGCGTCGGAGGAAAGCTGTCGAAGCAGAAGAAGTGGCGGAAGGGCGCGTTGAATAACAGGGCTCGTTCGAACATGTCAGGCTGCCCGTCTGACGAGGTGCGCGACCTCGCGCAGCTGGTCGACCCGCCTGGCCAGCGGACGCCAAAGCGCCTCGCCCATGGCCGTCACGGTCCGCGCCTTATCGAGGCATTGCACGAAATGGTCGTTCCACGCCTCGAGATTGCCGATCCCGCGCCCATAGCTTCCCTCCATCGGCCGTCCGGCAGCCTCGAGTAGATAGTAGAAGCAAAGCACGTTGGCGAAGGCATGGTATGCCTTCAAGATGCCGAGCGTGGGACGCATCGAGGCGCGCGGGGGTGAGAAGAAACTCTCTTCGCCCGAGGCGTCCGCCAGCGGATCGAGGGCGAGCAGCAGGTGGAGATGGTCGTGGCAGGATTCATGGACGAGCGTTTCCGCGGTGCGAATCGAGTCCGGGTGAAGGGAGATGAAGACGGCGCCCGGCAGGGCCGCAAAGCTCTCGCTGTCGTAGCGGTGCCGGCTTCTCCTCAGCGGGATCGCCATCCTCACGGTGCGAGCCACCCAGGTTGCGAAGGAGGGAAGGGACTCGATGAGGCGCGCAGCCTCGCGAAGCTTCGCCACCCCATCGGTGGGCGGCAAGACAACCTTCGGGTCCTTTTGGAGATAGGAACGCGCGAGGGGATAGACCGCGATCCGGCGGCCTGCGATCGACACCTCCGGCCCGGCGTGCACGACGGCGCCGGCCCGACTGTGCCACCGCCCGTCGTCGCGGCGGCGGAAGACGAGCGGTTCGCCGCCCCGGTCGAGACGCAGGGTGAGGAGCGAGCCCGAGCAGTCAAGCTCGATCTCTTCGCACGGCGGCAGCCGGTATCCCTCGAAGCCGAGCCGCACCGGCGTTCCGATCCTTACCCACCCTTCGACGGCCCGCCGCGCGGCGAGGCGGAGGAGAAGCTGTGCGAGGCGGGCGAGCGCCGCCGGCCCGGCATCGACATCGGCGCGGACGAGCGGGACCACGCCCGCGAACGGATGCCACGCCGTCTCCAACGCCTCGTCCATGATCGCCGGCTCCGGCGAGCGAAGCTCGGCGGCGAGGGTCCAGAGCGCTCGTCCCACGCCCTCTGAAGAGCCTGTGAGGACGGGTTCCCAGCGAGACAGGAAGGCCCCGATCCGGCCCGACAAAACGGTTCCGGCCCAGCTACGGTGGAGAGGCTCGGGAAAGGGCTCCAGCGGACCCGAGTAGCTTCGCGCCAGATCGGGCGTCATCCGGACCGCGCCACCCGAGGCGGGGCGTCGCCGCATTGGCCTATCCTCATGCGTCGCTCCCGAAAAATTCCCGCATCAACCGGCCATCCAACGTCTCGATCAGACACAGTCCCTCTGGAGTGAGCGCGCCCTGGGCTCGAAGGTCGCGACTCATCCGCGGGAGCCATTGCACGAGGTCAGTGCTGTGAAGCGCCCAGGCAGTCGGCTCCAGCCGACCCGAGCGCGCCAGGGCGGCGAAGAAGAGGGCGACATTGCCGAATGCGTGATGCGCCAGCGCAACGCCCGGGACCGGCCGAAGGCATTGCTTGACGGGCGACCAGAGGCTGTCCGCCCTCCGATCGGGCAGCACCAGCGGCGCGACGCGGTCGAGCATATGCCACCATTGGTGCGAGGCCTCGTGGACGAGGGTCTCCGCGACGTCGATGGGCGAGTCGAACAGGGTCATCGAGACCAGCCCCGGATAATGGGCACTGGACCAGCTTGCGACCTCCCGCCCTCGGCACGGAAGAGGTGCGACCTCGGCCACCGAGCCCACAACCCAGCCGACCCAATCGGGGCCAAGCTCGCGCAGAAGCGAAAGGCCGTCCTCGAGGAAGCGCGCGTGCAGAGCGGTCGGCGCCTCGCTGCCACGCTCGGCGTCCTCGGCCGTGCGGTAGCGGGCACCGACGAGCCGAGGGCCCGGGCCCGGTGGGGCTGCCGGCGTTGCAGCGGCCTCGGCCGCCACCCTTTGGACAAAATCGCGACCCGACCTGCGGCGAAGATGAACGAGGCCGCCGAATGCCGGCCGCCAGGCGTCGGCGAAGTCGACGACAGAGCGCGCGCGAGACCGGACGGCATCAGCGCCGTCGAGGTCGACCCGAGACAAGACGTCCGCCAGCGCTGCGAGGTCCGACGCGGTCTGGGCGACGATGAGATCCTGAAGCAATGCGATCGGCGCAGGATCGCCCCGGCTATGCGCCACCGCGCGCGCAACCTCGAGGAAGACGTCGAACGCATCCTCCGCGACGGCCGCGCCACCGGCGCCTTCCCGTGAAGCTGCGGCAGCCGCATCGGCGGTTCGGGCCAAGGCCATCTCAGGCGTTCCCGGTGAAATCGTAACGCCGGGCGCTGGCGGGATTCCAGCTGTCGCTAAAGCCTGCGGGTGCGAAGGCACCATTTTCCTCGTGACCGTAGGCAAGGCCGCTCGCCCCGATGAAGACGATGGTGCGCAGGCGAAGGAGGGTCGCCATCGCAAACGGCGCGTCCGCGCGCGCGAGCGCCCGAAAGTGGGTGAGCGCGGCTTCGCGGCTGGCCGCGCAGGACGGAGCGCAGGGGAAGTGGGAGAGAAGGTGCCAGCCCAGAACATCCATCGGGGAATTGCACCAGAAGGGCCACGGCCCAGCCTGCTCCCGAGCGAAGGACGGCTCGAGCGCGCTGAGGTGATGCTCGATATTTGCGCGATAGGCGCAGACGCAGCATCCAGGATAGCCGAGGATTTCGCCTGTCGCTTCGTCGTCGTCGACAAGCCGCGCGGCCGCGGCGACGGTGTCGGCGGAGCGGCCGGCGAACACGAACGTGCGCCGGCCGGCCTCGCCCGGCCGGCTCGGAACGCTGGCCAGCACGAAAGTCGTCCCCGCAGCGTAGCTCACCGGCATTACGCTCCCGTGCCAGCGCGTGGCGGCGAGGCCGAGCCCGATGCAGCCGGCGACGATCCCGTCCGCGGCCGCGGAATCGCAGCTCATCCGGATGACTTCGCGCGCGCCCTCCTTCAGCAGCAGAAGATCGGTCGCGGCGCCGCGCGAGACCGCCGGAAGCGCGCGCTGCAGGGCTTGGTGCGCTCCCATAGTCATGCGAACGGGACCAGAGCCCAATGGGCGCGATCGAGAACTGCCACGGGTTCGGCGCGCTCGCCGTCAAGGATCTCGAGCGAATGCGGCGTCGATGCGATCGCGCGGCCCCGGCCGAGGCGAGCGTCGGCAAGATCGTCGCCCTCGCGAAGCGAGCGCCAGCCGTCATAGAAGACGGTCTTTCCGACGGTGGCGCCGCGCAGCATCGCGCCCGAATTGCCGTAGCGCCGCTCCTCCGGAGGATCGCGCTCGTCGCGAAGCAGGATGGGCAGGCGCAGGAGCGTCTCGAGGCGGCGCGTGAAGCGGGCCGCGGTCGCCTCCAGAGACCTCCGAAGCGCTTCCGCATAGGCGGCGCTCGCGCGGCAGCCGAGCGAGCACGGGAAATGGGAGACGAGATACCAGGGCGAGCCCTCAGCGGGTTCGAGCTCGGTGAGGAAGAGGTTGAGCCGCCAGTCCGGCCTTTCTCCGGCGCAGCGCGCCACGCGGACCATGTCCGTCATCGGCAGACTGCCGAGGAGAAGGTTCGCGCCGACGCAACAGGAGGGGTATCCAAGCGCCTCGCCCAGCGCCTCGTCGTCTCGCCGCGCCTGCGCGTCGAGGACGGCCTCGAGAGCGGCCCGGCTCTTCGCATAGTAAATGCGGATATCCCTAACGCTCGCCGCGGCGCGTTCTTCCGCCGTTGCCCGCCGATAGCCCCACTCTTCCGGGGCAGGATCGTACGTCCCGGTGACGAGCCCCATCTGTTCGAGCCCCGGAACGAGGACGGCGGCCGATTTGCGCGAGGCGGTGAAGCGGCCGCTGGGCTTGTGCCCTGCCGCCACCGCCACGGCCTCGACCGCGATCCGCGCTGCGGGATGCCGTGCGGGATGTTCCGACCCGAGACAGGCGGCGATCATGCTCAGCCTCGTGAGGAAAAGGCGATGATCGCGAGCGCCTGGTCAATCCGCTCCGGCCGCTCCGCCATCAGGCCCACCACGAAGTCCATGAGGTGGAGCGTGCGCTGACAGGTGGACGAGGTCAGCGGCGGCGTATCGAGGCGCCCGCACTCGCCCTTGCTCACGATCGGGGACACGCCGCAAAATGCCTTGTAGCCGCAGGATTGGCATTCGGGATGCTCGCGCAGCGAGTGCGAGACGAGTTCCAGCGCCTTTGGAGAGGCGATCACATCGGCGAACCGATCGGTGCGAGCATTGCCGATTCGGAAGTCGGCATGGCCCCGTCCCTCGTCGCAGGCGTAGACGTTGCCGTGCTGGTCGTAAGCCATGACGCTGAAGACCATGCCGTTGGGATTCCGCCAGTCGGAATATTTCGTGTCGCGCTCGCTGAACAGCTTCTCGAGCGCGAGCGAGAAGTAGCGCTCCTCGATGAGAACGCCCTTGTCCCACCAGCTGAACAGGTGGTCCATCGCTTCGGCATAGGCGGCGTAGAATTCATCCATCTCGATGCCGACCTCGCCCCACTTTCCCTTCGCGAAGCCAAGCTTCTGGACAGGCGAGAAGAAGATCGAGCTCTGCTCCGCCGCGACCGCGGCGTCGATATGATCGATCATCTTGTGAAGGTTATTGCGCCCGATCACGATCAATTGGGGTACGCAGAGGCCGCGCGCCTCGATCCGGCGTCGATTGCGCCACACCTCCTCGGCGCGCGACCGGCCGTCCTTGTCGAGGCGCAGATGCCCGGCCTTACCGTAATCCGGAAGCTCCACCGAGGTGGTCACGCCGACACCGGTGGTCTCGAGCCAATCGATGAAAGCATCGTCCACGGCGACGCCGTTGCTGACGATCGAGAAGGTGAGCTGGCGCTTGTGCTTGAGGTTCATGAGCGCCGCATAGGTGTACACGTACCGCACGACATCGAAGTTGAGCGAAGCTTCGCCGCCCTGGAACTCGAAGTGGACGCGGCTCGAGGGCGACTGAAAAGCGAAGTCCACGATGTCCCTTGCCGTCGCCTCGTCCATGTCGAAGCGCGCGCGATCCGCGTCCTCCGCAACCACGGAGGCGTGGCAGTAATGACAGCTCAGGTTGCAGCGGCGAGTCATGCCCAGGATATGGAGCGACGTTGTGCCGAAATAATTGGACGACCAGCGCTTGTAGGCCCGCATCACGCAAGCCGCGTTCTTCTCGGTGATGATGAGCCCCCGCGCCTCGAGGAGGTTGTGAAGCTTGACCGGGATCGCGACGCTGCGCAGCATCGCGAACTCCTCCCGGGTGAGGATCGCCCAGCCCCCTTCCTCGCTCGACAGGAAAATTCGGCCGGCCACCTCCCTCGCGCGCCAGTTCGGCTTCCAGCGGTCGCGAAGCACCAGCCCTCCCAGGAGCTCGTCGAGCGCTTCGCGCCCGTTCGAGTGGATGACGGGCTCCTCCGCGGGTCCTGCGGGAACGAGGGCTATGGTTTCGAGCATTATGGGCTCCTCAGGCGAGCAGGTAGACGTGTGGATTTCGCACTCGGAACGCGGCGACGGCGGGGAGGAGGTCCAGGGTTTCGCCGGGATCGTCGGGAAATTGGAGGTGAACAATCGGCTTCGCTTCATCGGGCGAATAGCCGTCGATCGCAGCCGCCTCGATACGATCGACGAGCGTCTCGGGAACCGATTCGAACGGCCGCAGCCAGCCCTCGCCGTAGCGGCGCAGCGCGCCCACCTCCGCGCCGTCGCACGCGGCGGAGAAGGCGCAGTCCTGACAGGCCTTGGCCTTGCGGAACCATCCCGCGCCCGAGGCAGGATCCGATTCACGGTGCAGGACGGCGAGAAACCCCGGGACGAGGCACGGCGTGAGCTTCTCCAGCTTGATGCTCGCGCCCATCGCCCGCGCAAGCGGAATGACGGTCGACAGGCGCAGGCGCACCCGCTCCGGATCCGGAATCATCCGTTCGACCCGGCCGGTTCGCACGAGGCCGCTGAGCTTGATCTGGCGCGAGCCCGCGCCGATCGCCGCGGCGATAGTCGACATCAGCTCCTCAAGATTGTCGGCGAGAAGGACGATGTTGGTCTGGACCTCGAAACCGAGCGCGGTCAGGTTGGCGATGCCGGCAATCGTCTGTTCGAAGGCATGGCCGGTCACCCCGTTCAGACGATCGTGAAGCTCCGCTCTTCCGCCGAGCAGGCTTGTGCGCACGAGGAGTCGAGAGCGGCCGAGGGCGGCGAGCCGGCGCGCGGCGGGCGCATGCCCGAAGATGCGGCAATTGGTTGCCAGCGTGACGATCCGGCCGGAGGCGAGCGCGAGTTCGAGGACCTTCCAGAAAAAGGGGTTGATCGTGGGTTCTCCGCCGAAGACGTCGATGGTCTCGTCCGCAGCGACCGACTCGATTTCGGCGGCGAGTTCCTCGAGGGGCCGGACGATGCCCCGCTCGATCTCGTCGTCGACGAGGCAAAAGGCACATCGATTGTTGCACGCGCCGGTGAGCCTAAGGATCATCTGCCGCCTCGGAGCCTGAGATCAGAAATCGCCGATCGACGGCTGTGCGCCCCGCTAGCGATGGAGCGGAGCGCACAGCCGAGCGTCACCGAATGGCGTTCTTGAGCGCCGCCTTAAGGGCCGCATTGCTCTCGAACTCCTTGAGGATCGCGGGATCCTGCAGGGCATCGCGAAGAGCGCGCGGGTCGATGGCCCGCTCGGCCGGATTGATAATCGCGTCGATTCCGCCGAGCGAATCCGCGGCTTTGTCGTGGATGTGGCCGTCATTGTCGTGAATGTTCGAACGGTCGAGGTGATCGTTGCTGTGCCCCGCCGAGACGATGGATCCGAGCAGATCGGTCGACACGCGCGATATGTGGTCGAACTGCGTGCGCAGGCGCCGCATGTCGAGATTGCCGACCTCCTTGGCCGCGTCCGCCGAGACGCCCGCCGACTTGGCGGCGCTGGCGGGGTCAGCCAGAAACTGATCCCGGAATTTCGCATCGCTGACGGCACGCATCAGGAGCTTGTTCAGTTCGACACTGGCCATTGTCTCTCTCCTTCTTGAGAATGCCCGGCGGCAAGAGCACGCCTTTGCGAGGTCCGTGAACCGCCTTCGCCCCGCGCTGGGCTGTGAGGTTGAAACGGGGCGTTTCCGAATGGCTGGGGAAGCGCCGGAGGCGAGAAGGGTATGATCCGAAGGTCCGACGCCAAACCGCGCCTGCAAGTCCTAAAAGCGAACTCGAGGCGGGAGAACGTACGCGCACAATACCTCGCTCGACGCAGCATTCTGCGCCTCCCCATTTGCCGTTTTGTTGAACCCGATAGGGTGGTTAATATACCTCATCCCGCATCTTAATCAAAGTCCGAATCGATGCTGCTATGACTATGGGATAGACTTCTGTCTTTGCCCTTATCTTTAAAGACTTAGATAGCTCCGTACGCTCAATGTTGCTTCTGCGGATCGTGCAGCGATAGCACGCCGCTCGAACTCACGGGCCGCTTCAACCCATGCTTGTGCACAGAAGCTCCCGGGCGAGTCGGCATTTTCATTGCCCCGTTTTCACTAGCCAAGTATCATCAAAAAGTTCGCCCCACGTTTCCCGAGCTCTGCTAAGGGATTCGACGAAGACTTTGCCGACGTCCTTGCCATCTCGGTTTACACGTCACACGATTCAGACCTCGGCCTGTGATGTTGGGCGATCATTGTGCGGCTTCTGGATCGCGGCGGCCACGAAAGACCGCCGATAGGCCGATCCGGTCCAACGCTTTTCCCGGCCTGGCGCAACGTCGGGCAAGACTAGAAGTCCAACCCAAGCGCGACGAAGGCGTGAAAGCCCTGCCCGCCGCGGTCCTCGAAAGTGGGCCCGCCCGAGGCCAGCAGCCGAAGCGGCCCAGGCAGGTCGTAGATCGCGCCGACGCCAAGGCTGGTCGAGGGACTTCCGCCGACCACATCGGCGCCCTGGCGGTCCGCCTCGACGCCGACGAGCAGTCGCTTGCCGAATTGCCGGCTCAAGGCAAGGCCCGCCGTCCAATAGTCGCGGTTCCCGGGGCCGGGGTTGATCGCATATCCCCCGCCGCCGAACACCGACCAGTCGCCGAAATCCTTTTGACCCCAGACCGGCAGCAGGCCCGTCACGTGGTTCGCTCCTCCGCCATGGCCGGCGGTGGGGAGCGTGAGGCCGGGAAAGACGGCGATCTGAAGGCCCGCTTTCTCGTCGTGAAAGAAGCGGTATTTGACCGACGCTTCCAGGTCTCCGACCGACCAGTGCCAGCCGCGCGCATCGTGCGAATAGGATGCGGGCAGGCCGACGGTGATCTGCACGTCCTTCACGGCACCGTAGTTGAGCTCCGCGCCCAGGGATCCCTCGAAATCCCGTCCGCTCCCCTCCGCCTCGAAAAGCGGCGCGTAGATCTCCCAATGGCCGGTGTCGGTCGGCTCGGGATCGTCGGTCAGGAAGGGCGGACCGGCCGCGGCCGCCGAAGGAATCAGCAACGCCGCCAGCGCAATCGGGACAAGGCGATTCAGCTTGCCGCTCCCTCCGAGCCCGGGTGCCGCCCCGCGCGCTGGGGGATGAGCAGGATCAGCACAACGATCAGGACGACCAGGGCGAGCGAGGCGAGCGGGCGGCTGAGGGCCAGCCCTCCCTTGTCGAGCGGTTTGTCGAAGAAGTCGCCGAGCGTCGCGCCGAGCGGGCGGGTGAGGATGAAGGCCGCCCAGAACAGCGGCACGCGGCTGATCCGGGTCGCAAAATACAGCCCGGCCAGCACCAGCAGAAGCGCGCCGAAGAACAAGGCGCCGCCGCCATAGCCCAGGCTGGAATCCGCGATCCAGTCGCCAAGCGCGGTGCCGAGCGTCTGCGAGAAGGTGATGGTGATCCAGTAGAACAGCTCCTCGCGCGGGCTGACGATCGATTCCACCGAGATGGTTCCGGTGGTCCTGTACCAGGTCAAAAGCGAGGCCAGCAC